>JBLNEO010000142.1:0-8371 GCA_050262775.1 Pseudomonadota bacterium
GCCGGCGCGCGCGGCGGGGGCGGGGGGGGGGGGGGGGGCGCGGCCCGCGGTGGGGGGGGGGGGGGGGCGGGGGGCCGGCCCCCCCCGCGTCCGCGCGATCCTGCCGCGCCACGCTGAGCGACCGGGCTTCACGTTCCTCGCCGCGCTCGACGGGTCGCGCCTCGTCGGGTTCGCCTACGGCTACCGGGGCGAGCCGGGGCAGTGGTGGCACGACACCGTCCGCGCGGCGATGACGCCTGCGCAGCGCGACCGGTGGCTCGCGCCGGGGCACGTCGAGCTCGCCGAGCTGCACGTCGCGCGCGACCGGCGCGGCGGCGGGATCGGCGGACGGCTCCACGATGCGCTGCTCGCGTCGTACACGGACGCGGCGACGGCCGTGCTCTCGACGCAGACGGCGAACGCGCCGGCGCTCGCGCTCTACCGGGGGCGCGGGTGGGGGGTCGTGGTGCCCCGCCTCCAGTTCGCGGCGGGCGGGGAGGCGTACGCGATCCTCGGCGTCGACCTCCCGCTCGCCCTGTGACGCTCTCGGCACACGCCGTCACACACGCGTACGAATCTCGGAGCTACGCTCGCGCGTGAGCAGGGGGAGGGTCGGGACCCGAACGTGTGACGCGTGTACCTGTCAGAGGGCCGCGATAGACTCGGCCGGTGCTCGGCGAGGTCCTGACGGCCATCGTGACGCCGTTCGACGCGGACGGCGCCGTCGACCTCGACCGCTTCCGCACGCTCGCTCGGCACCTCGTCGACAACGGCTCGGACGGCCTCGTCGTCACGGGAACGACCGGCGAGTCACCGACGCTGTCGGACGACGAGAAGGGGAGCCTCTGGCGCGCGGCGGTCGAGGAGGTGGGTGACCGCGCGACCGTCGTCGCCGGCACCGGGACGTACGACACCCGTCACTCGGTCGCGCTGACGAAGCGGGCGGCGGACGCCGGCGTCGACGGCGTCCTCGTCGTGACCCCCTACTACAACAAGCCGCCCCAGCGCGGGATCGTCGCGCACTTCCGCGCGGTCGCGGCCGCGACGGACCTGCCGGTGGTCGTCTACAACATCCCCGCACGCGTCGTGGTCAACATCGAGCCCGAGACGATCGCGGAGCTCGCCCGGATCCCGACCGTCCGCGCCGTCAAGCAGGCGAACGCCGACCTCGACCAGGCGCGTGCGATCGTGGCGCTCGGGCTCGACCTCTACGCGGGCGACGACGACCTGATCCTCCCGTTCCTCGAGCTCGGGGGCCTCGGCGGCGTGTGCGTCCACACGCACGTCGTCGGGCCGCAGGTCAAGGAGCTGATCACACGGTTCCGGGCCGGGGACGTCGAGGGTGCGCAGGCGCTCGACGCCGAGATCCGGCCGGCGCTCGACCTCCTGAAGGTGCAGACGAACCCGATCGCGATCAAGGCCGCGCTGAACCTCCTCGGCCACGAGGTCGGCGGGCACCGCCTCCCGCTCGTGCCGCCGACCGAGGACGAGGTCGCCGCGGTGCGCGATTGCCTCGAGCGGCTGGGCCTCCTCGCGGCCGCAGCGGCGTAACGGCGGCCGACGCGGACGGCCGCGTCTCTACACTCCCACCCCGTGAACGGCGCGACCTGTCGCATCATCCCGCTCGGCGGCCTCGGCGAGGTCGGGAAGAACATGACCGCGTTCGAGTGCGAGGACCGGATCCTCGTCGTCGACGCGGGGCTCGCCTTCCCGCGCGACGAGCATCTCGGCGTCGACCTCGTGCTGCCGGACTTCTCGTGGCTCGCCGACCGCCGCGACCGCCTCGTCGGCGTGGTGCTCACGCACGGCCACGAGGACCACGTGGGCGCGCTGCCCTACGTCCTCCGCGAGGTCGGCGCGCCGGAGGTCCTCGCGACGCGCCTCACGCTCGGGCTCGTGAAGTCGAAGCTCGACGAGCACGGGCTGCTGCGCTCCACGGAGCTGCGCGAGATCGCGCCGAACGAGGCGCCGATCCAGCTCGGCCCGTTCGGCCTGGAGTTCGTGCGCGTCGCGCACTCCATCCCCGACGCGGTCTCCGTCGTGATCACGACGCCGGCCGGGCGCATCGTCGTCACCGGCGACTACAAGATCGACCACACGCCTATCGACGGGCAGCGGACGGACGTCGGCCGCCTCGCCGAGATCGGCAACCAGGGCGTCGACCTCCTGCTGGGCGACTCGACGAACGCGGAGCGCCCGGGCTACACGCGCTCGGAGCGCGTCGTCGGCGTCGCCTTCCGCCAGCTGATCCCGCAGCGCCGCGGCCGCGTCCTCATCTCCACGTTCGCGTCGAACGTGCACCGGCTCCAGCAGGCGATCGACGTCGCCGCGGAGTGCGGTCGCAAGGTCTGCGTCGTCGGCCGCTCGATGCGCAAGAACCTCAACATCGCGCGCAACCTCGAGTACGTCCGCGTGCCCGAGGGATCGCTGATCAAGCCGGCCGAGCTCGACGAGTACCGCCCCGATCAGGTGCTGATCATCTGCACGGGGTCGCAGGGCGAGCCGCTGTCGGCCCTCACGCGCATCGCCTACGACGACCATCCCGCCGTCCACGTCGAGCGCGGCGACACGGTGATCATCTCGGCGAAGCCGATCCCCGGGAACGAGCTCCGGGTCCACGACGCGATCAACCGGCTGACCCGGAACGGGGCGGAGGTACTGCACGAGGAGAACGCCGACGTGCACGTCTCCGGCCACGGCAACGTCGAGGAGCTGCGGACGATGATCGCGCTCCTCCGGCCCCGCGCGGTGATGCCGGTCCACGGCGAGTTCCGCATGCTCGCGGCCCACGCGCGGCTCGCCGCCGACGCGGGCGTCCCGGCCGACTCGATCGTGCTCGCCGAGAACGGCTCGGTCGTCGAGCTCACGGCGGGACGGCCGCCGCGGATCGTCGACCGCGTCGAGGCCGGCGTGACGTTCGTCGACGGCCTCGGCGTCGGCGACGTCCAGGACGTCGCGCTGCGCGACCGGCGCCACCTCGCGGAGGACGGGGTGCTCATCATCGTCGCGACCGTCTCCTCCTCGAACGGCGCCGCGGCGGCCGAGCCCGAGCTGATCTCGCGCGGCTTCCTCGAGCCGGGGCCCGTCCTCGACGAGCTCCGCGAGGAGGCCGGCGGCGTGTTCGACGAGTGCCTCCGCAACGGCGTCACCGAGATCAAGCTGCTGCAGGAGCACCTGCACGACGGCGTCGGCCAGCTCATCTACGACCGCACCGGCCGCCGGCCGATGATCCTGCCGGTCGTCGTCGAGATTTGAGCGCGCACCGGCGCCTCGTCCTCGGCTGGCCCGACGTGCTCCAGGAGCACGGCTCGAGCGAGGGGATCACGCGGCGGCTCGTCACACAGCTGACGGCGGCGGAGGTCGCCGCGCTCGCGTTCTGCCGCCTCCTCGAGCGCTGGGCGCGCGGCGACGCCGAGCCTGCGACCCCCGGGCGGCGCGAGGCCGCGCTGCGGCGTGCCGCCGACCGGGCGGAGACGGCGGTCGCCGGGCTCGAGGAGCCGCTCGGCCGGTACCTCCAGGACCTCGCGGTCGGCAGCGAGTCCGGGCGCTCGTGGTACGGCGAGCCGGGCTCGGGGGAGCTGCTGGAGTGGGGGCCCGTGCTGCTGCGGGCGGGCGTGCGCGCGTCGCCGGTGCGCGTCGCGCAGGCCTATCTCGAGCTCGCGGTCCTCGTGCGGGCGCTCGAGGGGCTCTCCGACGCGGCGCGGATGCGGCTGACGCCCGACCGCGCGTCGCTCTGGGCGGGACTCTTCGACCTGCGGGAGAACCTCCTCTCGCGCGCCCAGGACGACCTCCGCGCGCTCGCGGCCTGATGCCGTCGATCTGCGTCGTCGGCTCGGCGAACCTCGACCTCGTCGCCCGGGCCGACCGCCTGCCGCGACCCGGCGAGACCGTCACCGGTGCGTCGTTCGCGCGGATCCCGGGCGGCAAGGGCGCCAACCAGGCCGTCGCGGCCGCACGGCTCGGAGCCGCCGTCCGCTTCGTCGGGTGCGTCGGCCGCGACGACTTCGGACGCGAGGCGCTCGACGCCCTCCGCGCCGCCGGCGTCGAGACGGACGTGCACGAGGTCGACGAGACGACGGGCGTCGCGCTCATCGCCGTCGACGCCTCCGGCGAGAACACGATCGTCGTCGCCCCGGGCGCGAACGCGCGACTCGCGCCGGACGACGTCGACGTGCGCGACGCGGACGCCGTCCTCTGCCAGCTCGAGATTCCGCTGGACGCCGTCGCCGCGGCTGGACGGCAGGCGCGCTTCTTCTGCCTGAACGCCGCGCCCGCGCAGCCGCTGCCCGAGGAGCTGCTCGACGCGGCGGACCTGCTCGTCGTCAACCGGTACGAGCTCGAGACGGTCGGCGCCCGGGGCGGGCTCGTCGCGCTGACGCTGGGTGCGGAGGGAGCCGTGCTGCTCGAGGACGGGCTGGAGCTCGTACGTGCCGCGCCGCCGCCCGTCGAGGCCGTCGACGGCACCGCCGCCGGCGACGCGTTCACGGCATGCCTCGTCGTCGGCCTGCTCGAGGGTCGCGCGCGCGACGAGGCGCTCCGGCGCGCCTGCGCGGCTGGCGCGATCGCGGCCTCGCGCCCCGGAGCGCAGCCGTCGCTGCCCACCGCGGCCGAGGTCGACGCCATACTGGCGCGCTGATGGCGACGCCCGTCCTCATCGACTGCGACCCCGGGCACGACGACGCGATCGCGATCCTGCTCGCGCTCGCGAGCCCGGAGCTCGACGTGCTCGGGATCACGACCGTCTCGGGGAACCAGACCCTCGACAAGACGACCGCGAACGCGATCCGCGTCCTCGACCTGCTCGGCCGCGACGACGTCGAGGTGGCCGCCGGCGCCGACCGCCCCTTGCTGCGGCCGCGCTACGTCGCGGCGTACGTCCACGGGGAGTCGGGCCTCGACGGCCCGACGCTGCCGCCGCCGAGCCGGCCGGCGCACCGGCTGCACGCCGTCGACTTCATCGCGGAGCAGGTGATGCACGCGGAGGGCCCGGTGACGCTGATCCCGGTCGGCCCGCTGACGAACGTCGCCCTCTTCCTCGCGCGCTACCCGGATCACGCCGAGCGGATCGGGCGCATCGTGCTCATGGGCGGCGCGATCGCCGAGGGGAACGTGACGCCGGCGGCGGAGTTCAACGTCTGGGCGGACCCGGAGGCGGCGCAGCGCGTCTTCGGCAGCGGGCTCGACGTGACGATGATCGGGCTCGACGTCACCCACGAGGCGCTGATGACCCGCGCGATGGCCGAGCGCCTGCGCGACGGCGGGAAGGTCGGCCGCTTCGTCGCGGAGCTCTACGACTTCTTCTCGATCTTCCACCGAACGACGTACGGCTCGGAGGACTCGCCGATCCACGACGCCGTCGCGGTGGCGCACGTCGTCCGCGAGGGGATCGTCGAGACGGCGCACCGCCACGTCGTCGTCGACTGCCAGTCGGAGCTCTGCCGCGGGCGCACGGTCGTCGACCTGTGGCGGCGCACGGGGAACGAGCCGAACTGCGACGTCGGCGTGGCCATCGACCGGGACGCGTTCTTCGCGCTGCTGCTCGAGCGGCTGGCCACGCTCCGCTGAGCAGGGAACCGCCCGTCGCAGCGGAACCTGCGCGGCATGTGGCACGACATGTTCGCGCTCCCGCTGCCCGTGGCGGAGAAGATCCTGCGCGCGCTGCTGCTCTACGTCTTCCTCGTCGCCGCGCTCCGTCTCGTCGGCAAGCGCGAGCTCGGGCAGACGAACACGCTCGACCTCGTCGTCCTCCTGCTCGTCGCGAACGCCGTCCAGAACGGGATCATCGGCCAGGACAACTCCGTCACCGGTGCGCTGATCGGGGCGGTGACCCTGTTCGCCGTCAACGAGACCTTCAACCGGGTCGTGTACGCCTCGTCGCGCTTCGCCCGGCTGGTCGAGGGCGAGGCGACGACGCTCGTGCGCGGCGGCACGCCCGACCGCCGAGCGCTCCGCGACGCCGGGATCTCGATGACGGACCTGCTCGCGATCGCGCGTCGACAGGGGTTCCGAGACCTCGGCGAAGTCGACACGGCGATCCTCGAGACGAACGGGACGATCTCGATGTTCCGTGCGGACGAGGAGCGCATCCCGGCGCAGGTGTCCGCGACCTAGCTCGACGCCGTTGGAGGAGCCGCACCGCGGGCGGCGAACGACCGCCCCATGGCGCGGAAGAAGCGCACGAGGAGGCTGCGCCCGAAGGCGCCGGCGCGCGTGCGCAAGAAGAAGCGCGCCTCGTCCGGCCGTCCGCGGTCGCACCACCACCCCGAGCTCTGGGGGCTCGGTCTCGTCGCCCTCGGCGTGTTCCTCGCGAGCGTCCTCTACCTCGGCTGGGACGGCGGAGTCGTCGGCGGCGCGGTCGCCGACGGCTTCCTCGCGACGATCGGCTGGGGCAGCTACGTCGCGCCCGCCACGTTCGTCGTCGTCGGCGGGCTGATGCTCGCCCGGAGCGAGCTCGTCGACGTCAGCCCGTTCCGCACCGGCCTCGCGGTCGCGGTCCTCGGTCTGCTGCTGACGCTCGGCGCCGCCCACGGCGGCCACGTCGGCGGCGGCCTCGAGGACGCGTTCGCGTGGGCGGTGGGGGAGACCGGGGCGCGGATCGTCGGCGTGACGGCGCTCGCCGCCGGCGTGCTCCTGCTCTCCGGCGCCTCCGTCGGCGCCGTGCTCCGCCATTCCGGCCACGTCCTCCGGACGCACACCGCCGCGCTCCGGTCGGCGCGCGAGCGCGTCCGGCCCGAGCCGGCGCTCGCCGTCGGCGGCGACGCGTGGGACGCGCCCGTCTCGCTCGCGCCGCCCGTCGACGCCGAGCACGACTACCCGGACGTCGTCGAGACCGTGCCGCCGCCGCTCGTCGACGAGGAGACCCACCACGACGAGGCGGAGGTCGAGAGTCGCGAGCACGCCTTCGACGCGCGCCCGACACACGTCGAGTACCGGCTTCCCGATCGCTCGCTGCTGCGGCGCTCGAAGGCACCCGCTGCGACCGCGACGGAGGGGAGCGAGCGCCTCGCCGCGCTGCTCGTCACCACGCTCGCCCACTTCGGGGTCGACGCGACGGTCGTCGGGCAGATCTCGGGTCCGCGCGTGACGCGGTACGAGCTGCAGCTCGCGCCGGGGACCAAGGTGTCGAAGGTCGCGGCGCTGAAGGACGACCTCTCCTACGCGCTCGCGACGACGGAGATCCGGATCCTCGCGCCGATCCCGGGCAAGCAGGCCGTCGGCGTCGAGGTGCCGAACCCGAGCGCGAACCTCGTCACGCTCGGCGACATCTACGACGACCTGCCGGCGACGGCGAGCCCGCTCGCGGTGTGGCTCGGGAAGGACATCTCCGGCTCGGCCGTGTGGGCCGACCTCGCGCGGATGCCGCACATCCTCATCGCCGGCACGACGGGCTCGGGGAAGTCCGGGTGCATCAACACGATCCTGACCTCGATCCTGCTCCGCTCCACCCCCGACGAGTGCCGGATGATCCTGATCGACCCGAAGCGGATCGAGCTCAACTACTACGAGTCGATCCCGCACCTGCTCACGCCGGTGGTCTCGAGCCCGAAGGAGGCGAGCGCCGTCCTCACGAACCTCGTGGCCGAGATGGAGCGGCGGTACGAGCGCCTCTCGTTCGTGCGCGCCCGCAACCTCGCGGAGGCCAACCGCGCGTTCCGCAAGCGCAACGAGGACACGCTCCCGCACCTGCTCGTCGTGATCGACGAGCTCGCGGACCTGATGATGGTGTCGCCGCAGGCCGTCGAGGACGCGATCATCCGCCTCGCGCAGAAGTCGCGCGCGGTCGGGATCCACCTCGTGCTCGCGACGCAGCGGCCGTCCGTCGACGTGATCACCGGGATGATCAAGGCGAACGTCCCGAGCCGGATCGCGTTCGCCGTCTCGTCGCAGACGGACTCGCGCGTGATCCTCGACCAGTCGGGCGCCGAGGCGCTGCTGGGGCAGGGCGACATGCTCTTCAAGCCGCTCGGGACGTCACGGCTCCAGCGCGTCCAGGGCGCGTTCGTCTCGGAGGAGGAGGTCGCGCTCGTGGTCGAGCAGGCGCGCGCGCAGCGCGACCAGGAGCTCGACGAGTCGCTGCTCGAGCTGCCGGAGGTGTTCGCCGACGGCGACGACGACGCCGACGGGGAGTTCGATCCGGACGAGGATCCGCTCCTCGACAAGGCGATCGAGATCGTCGTGGGGACGCAGACGGCCTCGGTGTCGCTCCTCCAGCGTCGCCTCCGCGTCGGCTACACGCGCGCCGGGCGCCTCATCGACATGCTCGAGCGCCGCGGGATCATCTCCGGGTACGAGGGGTCGAAGCCCCGCCGCGTGCTCGTGCACGAGGACGAGCTCCAGCGCGTCCTCACCGTGCAGGACGCCTGACCGGCCCGGTAGCGCCGTCCGCCTCCGC
>JBLNEO010000143.1:0-43223 GCA_050262775.1 Pseudomonadota bacterium
CGCCGGTGTGGCGACCCCGCCGGGGGGGGCGCTGGGGTCGCCCCCGCGCCACCGCCCGCCGGGCCACCCCTCAGTGGTTCCGGAGCGCGGAGATGAGCTCGCGCTTCTTCATCTTCGACCGGCCCTCGATCCCGATCGTGCGGGCGCGGTCCTGCAGCTGGTCGACGGTCATGTCCTCGTAGTCGCCGGCCTTGCCGCCGCGGCGTCCGACCCGCGAGCGCCCCTCGTTCGACGAGGCGTTGGCGATCCTCGCCGCCTTCTCCTTCGACCCGCCCTCGCGGCGGATCGCCTCGTAGACCTCGTCGTCCTTGACGCTCGATCCGTGATCCTTCGCCATCCCGTCCTCCTTTCACGCTGCGGCCGGGAGCTGCTCGAGCCGCGGGCGCAGCTCGCGCTCCCAGAACCGGAAGAACCCGTCCTGGTCGGGGCCGACCTGGTGGAAGTAGAGATGCGTGAAGCCTGCGTCGAGCGCCTTCCGGCACTGCTCGACGACGGGCTCCGGGTCGGGCCCGCACGGAACTAGCTCGGCGAGCCGGTCCGGCGTCAGCACCGCTGCGACCTGCTCGAAGTGGCGCGGCAGCGCGAGCTCGGTCGAGAGCTCCCCCGGCGCGCCGGTGTTCGGGAACACCTCGTGCAGCGTCCGCTTCGCCCGCTCGGCGTCCTCGTCGTACAGAAGGGTGACCTTCGCGTACGCGGGCCCGGAGCCGCCGCCCTCGCGGTAGGCGCGCACGAGCTCCTCGTCGGGCGACGTCGACACGAGCGCGTCGCCGATCCTCCCTGCGAGCTGCGCGGCCCGCGGCGCCGCGGCCGCGACGCAGACCTCGATCGGCGCGTCCGGGAGCGTGAAGATCCGCGCCTGCTCCACGAGGTAGTGGTCGCCGCGGAACGTCTGCGTGCCGCCGTCCCAGAGGCAGCGCATCAGCTCGACCGCCTCCTCGAGCATCTCGAGACGCTCGTCGGCCGTCGGCCACTTGTCGCCCAGCACGTGCTCGTTGAGGTTCTCGCCCGTGCCGACGCCGAGGAAGAAGCGGCCGTCCATCATCACGGCGCTCGTGGCCGCCGCCTGCGCCACGATCGCGGGGTGCATGCGGATGAGCGGGCAGGTCACGCCGGTCCCGAGGCGGATCCGCGCGGTCGCGCCGGCGATCCCGCCGATCACGCTCCAGACGAACGGGCTCTGTCCCTGCGCGTCGACCCACGGGTGGAAGTGGTCGGAGACGAACGCGTGCTCGAACCCCGCCTCCTCCGCCAGCCGCGCAGCGCGCACGAGGTCGTTCGGGCGGTGCTCCTCGGACGACAGGTGGTAACCGAACACGGGCGCCATGGGCGCGTGGTCGCCGGGCCGTCGGCGCGGTAAACGTCGGGACCGTTGCTGCCGATAGGCAGATCGTGCATCCGCCGCCGCCGTCCTCCGGGCGTCCGCCACGCCTGGTCCTCCGCTTCGCCGTGCTCGCGGGGCTCGCGCTCGCGGTCGCGGGCGCGGCCGGGCTCGCCGTCAGCCGCGCGGTCGCGGCCGAGCGCGCGGAGCAGGGCGTCTGGACGAGCGCGCGCTTCCTGGCGGACGACCTCGGGCGCGACGACCTGGCGCGACAGGCGCTCGAGGCGCCGGCGACCGGCGACCTCCGGGCCCAGCTGGACGAGCTCTTCGGGCGCGCCGCGGTCGGACCCGACGTCGTCGCCGTGACGCTCTACGACCGCGAGGGTCGCGTGACGTTCTCCACCGACCACGCGCTCATCGGCCGGACGGGCCTCGACGGCGGCAAGGTGCAGGCGGCGCTCGCCGGCGACGGCGTCCGCGGCACCGGCGTCCGTCACGGGCGCAAGGTGCTCGAGTCGTACGTGCCGGTGCGGTGGCTGCTCTCCGACGCCTCGTTCCCGACCGGCGTGCTCCGGGTCACGACGGACTACGCGCCCGTCGCCCAGGAGATCGCGGACGACGCGCGGGCGCAGGCGGCCGTCCTGCTGCTCGCGCTCGTCCTGCTCTACGTCTCGCTGTTCCCGATCCTCCGCCGTGTCACCAACCGGCTCGCCCGCAGCGAGGCGAGCTACCGCGCGCTGACGGAGCAGGCGTCCGACGCGATCCTCGTCGCCGACGCCGCGGGCACGATCCTCGAGGCGAACGAGCAGGCGTACCGGCTTCTGGGCGCGAGTCGACTCGTCGGGCGTGCGTTCTCCGACCTCGTCGACCCCGAGGAGCTCCGGCGCGACCCGCTGCAGATCGACGAGGTCGTCGCGGGGCTCACCCTGCTGCGGGAGCGCACCTTCCGGCGCGAGGACGGCACGGCGCTGGTCGGCGAGCTCCACGCGCGGCAGCTCGACGACGGGCGCCTCCTGATCGCGATCCGCGACGCGACCGCGCGCAAGGAGGCGGAGCGCGTCCGCAGCCGCCTCGCCGCGATCGTCGAGTCCTCGCACGACGGGATCGTCGGGCTCGACCTGTCCGGCCGCATCGTCTCGTGGAACGTCGGCGCCGAGCGCATCTACGGCTGGACGGCCGCGGAGGCGGTCGGCCGCGACGTCGCGCTGCTGACCCCGCCGGATGCCGCGGAGGCGGTCCGCCCGGGGAGCACGATCGAGGAGTTCGAGCGCGTGCACGTTCGGCGCGACGGCGAGCCGATCGACGTAGCGCTGACGGTGTCGCCGATCCGGGACGGCGCCGGCGCGGTCGTCGGCGCGTCGCTGATCGCACGCGACGTGACGGAGGAGAAGCGGCGCGAGCTCGAGCTTCGCCGGGCGCAGCGGGCGGAGGGAACCGCCCGTCTCGCCGCGGGCGTCGCGCACGACTTCAGCGGCCTGCTCACCGAGATCGCCGGCAACGCCGACCTGATGCTCGCCCGGCTTCCCGACCGGGACGGCCTGCGTCCGCGGGCAGAGCGGATCCAGGAGGCGGCGATGCGCGGCACGGAGCTCACGCGCCAGCTGGGTGCGTTCGGCGGCCGGCGCGACGTGGCCCCACGCGTGCTGGACGTCGCGTCGCTGCTCCGGCGCCTCGAGCCCGAGCTGCGACGGCTCGTCCACGACCGGGTCCGGATCCTCCTCGACGTCGAGCCGGAGCTGGGGCGCGTCGAGGTCGACCCGCGAGGGTTCGAGCAGGTGCTCGTCGGCCTCGTCCTCAACGCCGAGACGGCCATGGCCGACGGCGGCACCATCCGCATCGCCGCGGCGAACGTCGACTTCTCGCGTCGGCGTCGGACGCCGGGGCCCGACGCGCGGGTCGAGCCGGGGAGCTACGTCATGCTCGGCGTCACCGACGACGGCGTCGGCCCCGGCGAGGCGCGCCTCGGGCTCGAGCTCGCCGCGGTGTTCGGCCTCGTGCAGCGCGGCGGCGGGACGATCGGGATCGAGAGCGAGCCCGGGCGCGGCACGACCGTCCGCGTCTACCTGCCGCGCGTCGAGGCGCCGGTCGCCCGGATCGAGACGCCGGCCGTCGCCCCCGCGGCGCGGAGCGGCGGCGGCGGCGAGACGATCCTGGTCGTGGAGGACGAGGTCGTGGTGCGTGCGCTCGTGCGGGAGATCCTCGAGGAGCAGGGCTACCGCGTCCTCGAGGCGAACGGCGGCCGCGACGCGCTCGCGCTCGCCGACGAGGGCCGCGGCTTCGACCTCGTGCTCACGGACGTCGTGATGCCCGAGCTCGGCGGCCTCGAGCTCGCCCAGGAGCTGGCGCGCCTCCGACCCGGCTGCCCCGTGATCGCGATGTCGGGCTCCCCCGGCGAGGAGCGCGACGGCCTCGCCTTCCTCCAGAAGCCGTTCACGCACGAGACGCTGACGCGGGCGGTGCGCGCGGCGCTCGACCGGCTCGAGCCGGCTCTGGTCTAGAGCCGGCGCGCGAACGTCCCGCCGCCGACCAGGCGCTCGGCCCCGGCGATCCGTGCGCGCAGGCCGCGGTCGGAGGTCGCGACCCAGAACGGTGTCCCGTCCCTCGCGAGCCGTGCCGCCTCGGCGGCGATCGGGTCGTCGGCCGGCTCCCAGACGACCCGAACCTCGTGCCCCTCGCGCGCGCCCCATGCCGCCGCGAGGCGCTCGAGCTCCTCGCGCGCGAGATTCGGCCACACCGAGCGGCGGACGTTCTCGCCGTCGACCAGCACCACGGCCACGGGGCCATCGTCGCCTGCGCTTAACGGAGGCGCAATCGTGCGTTGCCGACGGCACAACGGCAGGTTGGTAGAAGAGCCGGCGGCCGAAGGCCTCGTCCGCCTGCCCGGGGCCTTCGGCCTCGTCGGCCATCCGGGTACCGTTCCGGCCGTGGAGCACCTGGAGCCCGGCCGGACGACCCTCTACGAGGAGGAGCTGCTCGACGACGAGGAGCTCTGGATCGACGACAGCGACGAGGACCACGCCGGCTGGTACTGCGTCTCGACCGATCCGTTCCCGTGCCCGGCCGACGGCTGCTCGTTCGTCGCGGAGTACATGACCGCGGCGCACCTGATCCTCGTGTGGGAGGAGCGGGACGACCCGAATCTCCTCCGGCACGCCGGGCGCGCGAAGGCGGTCGGGCGCAACCCGCGCGTCGTGACCTACGAGCCGGTCTTCGGCCCGAGCGCGTCGTACTACGCGTGGGAGGCCGCCGGGCGGCCGGTGCACGGCGTCCGACGGTGATCGACGCGCACTGGGGCGAGGGCGGCCCGCTCTCGCTCGGGGTCGAGGAGGAGGTGATGATCCTCGACGCGACGACGCACGAACCGGTCCCCGCCGTCGCGACGCTGCTGGCGGAGGTCGAGGGCACGCCGCTCCCCGGCCGGCTCAAGACCGAGCTGCACGCGTCGGTCGTCGAGCTGAACACCGACGTGTGCGCGGACGCGGGGGAGGCGCTCGCGGCCGTCCGCGCGCTGCGCGACGCCGCCGACGAGGGCGCGCGGGCGCACGGCCTGCGGATCGCCGCCGCCGGCGCGCACCCCACCGCTCCGTCCGAGAGCCTGGAGATCGTGCCGGAGGACCGGTACCTCGAGATGCTCGAGACGATCGGCCACACCGCGCGTCGCCAGGGCGTGAACGGCCTGCACGTGCACGTCGGGATGCCCGACGGCGACACGTGCCTGCGCACGCTCGAGGCCGTGCTGCCGTGGCTGCCGGTCGTGCTGGCGCTCTCGGCGAACTCGCCCTTCCTCGCGGGCGAGGACACGGGGTTCGCGTCGAACCGCGCGCCGATCCTCGCGGAGCTGCCGCGCTCGGGAGCACCCCCGCCGCTGGCGTCGTACGCCGAGTGGGAGCGGTACGTCGAGCGGCTCGGGGCGCTGCACGCGCCCGCCGACTACACGTCGTTCTGGTGGGACGTCCGCCCGCACCCACGGTTCGGCACGCTCGAGCTCCGCATCGCCGACCAGCCGACCGCGGTGGAGCGCACCGCCGCGTTCGTCGCGCTCCTGCAGGCGCTGTGCGCCGCGGCGCGCGAGCACGAGCCGGTGCGTCCCGATGCGACCTCGCGCGCCGTCTACCAGCAGAACCGGTGGTCGGCGGCACGCTTCGGCCCCGCCGCGCTGCTCGTCACGGAGGCGCTCGACCGGCGCATCCCGGCGTCGGAGCTCGGCGCCGAGCTGCTCGAGCTCGTCCGGCCCGCCGCCGAGCGTCTCGGCTCGGCGGCGCTCCTCGACGCGATCGACCCGTGGACGTGCGAGGCCGACGCCCAGCGGGCGGTCGGCGTCGCCTCCGCCGCGGCCGATCTCGTGCAGCGGACGGTACGATCGCGGTGATGGCGACCCGGAGCGACACGCTGCAGGTGACCGGCGTCCGGTGCGAGCGCTGTGTCGGCCGTCTCGCCGGGGCGCTCCGCGGGCACGAGGGGCTCGAGTTCGCGAACGCGAACCTGATGGGCCAGGTGACGCTCTCCTGGGACGACGAGCGGACCTCGCGCGAGGCGCTCGTCGAGGCCCTGTCGCAGGCCGGCTTTCGCGAAGTCGCCGCGGTCTAGCGCTCGCCCTCGCCGCCGATTGCCGGGCCGCTCGTCTGCGGCGCGACCTGCCGGCCGAGCTCCGAGCGGATCCGCGCGCGCTCCTGCTCCGTCGGCTCGACGCCGTTCCGCAGCGCCTGCTGGTCCGCGGTCCGCGCCGGGTCGTCGGCGTTCACCGCGCCGTCGCCCTGCGTCGGGGGCGCGACCTCCGTGCCGACGAGGCCGTAGTGCGACATCACCGCGTCGTCGTCGACGTGGTCGCCGTCGAGCCGCGGGGAGTCCAGGACGAGCTGCTTCGACAGTGTCGTCCTGACGACGTGCTCGGTCTCGTCGACCTCGACGAAGGCCCGCGGCAGCACGTGCCGGTGCTTCCGCAGCGTCCCCGCCTCGACGACGAGTCCGCCGTCCTGCTCGCCGACCACGCGTCCTGCGGTGCCGCCGTCACTCGTGTGTACCTCGTATCCGTCCATGCGCGGCCGCTACCCCGGCGGGCCGAACGGGAATCCTCGACGGCGCTTGTGCGTTCCTGAACATGTCAGGAAACACGGCTGCTAGGGTCGCGCGCGACATGAGCGAGAGCGACCCGGACGCACGCCGCATCGCGACCGAAGCACGCGACCGCGTGCGCTTCGAGGAGGACGCACTTGCGCTCGCAGATCAGGTCTACCGCGTCGCCCGACACCTCGTCGCCTCGCGCGAGGAGGCGGAGGACCTGATGCAGGAGACGTACGCGCGCGCCTTCCGGTCCTGGCGCTCGTTCCAGCCCGGCACCAACCTCCGCGCGTGGCTCCTCCGCATCCTCACCAACCTCAACATCGACCGTGGGCGGCGCGTGCAGCGGACGCCGGACATGCAGCCGCTCGAGGCCGGCGACTACTACCTCGTCGACCGCCTCGAGGAGAACGGCGGCCCCATCAGCGAGGAGGAGCGCGTCGACCAGCGTCTCTCCCAGGACAACATCGTCTCCGCGCTCTCCAACGTCCCGCACGACTTCCGCGACGTGATCGTCCTCGTCGACATCGGGGACTTCAGCTACCAGGACGCGGCGCAGATCCTCGACATCCCCATCGGGACGGTGATGTCGCGTCTGCACCGCGGCCGCCGGATCCTGAAGAAGCAGCTGGCCGAGGAGGCCGTGACGTGATCGCCGACTGCGACAAGTGCGAAGAGCTGCTCCAGCCGTACCTGGATCGCGAGCTGACGGACGGCGAGCGCCAGGAGGCGGAGGCGCATCTCCAGACGTGCGCCTACTGCGCGCGCCGCTACCGGTTCGAGGCGGAGCTCCGGATGTTCGTCCGGCAGGCCGCCGGCGAGCCGATGCCGCCGGAGCTGAAGGAGAAGCTCGCGAAGCTCCGGATCGCGCTCTAGGCCTCGACCTCGAACAGCTGCCAGTCGCCGTCGACGCCGCTTCGATCGGGTCGAGGATCGCGTCGACGCGGGGGTCAGAGCCCGGGGCCGCGCTGCGGGCCGACGATCACGAGCAGGCGCTTGGCGTCCGTGCCGCCGGGGAGCGGGCGCGTGCGGACGCCGAGCTGGCGCGCGAGGCGGACGGCGATCGCCTGACCGCCCGGCTCGAAGTAGACGGCCGTGTCCTGGTAGTCGAAGCGGTCGGCGCGGCCGACCTTCGCGACGGTGTACGCGAGCGCGCCGATGCGGCTCGCGACGCGGCGGGTCCAGTTGATGTCGCCGCTGCCGTTCAGGACCTCGACCTGGATCGTCCACGGCGGCGGGAGCGTCGCGGCGACCTCCGAGTACGCCTTGCCGTCGGCACCGCCGCCCGACGCGGGGAGGCTGAGGAAGCCTGCGAGCGCGACCACGGCGGCGGCGAGCGCCGCGATCCCGAGCGCCCGGATGCGATTCGAGCGCTCGAGCGGCTTCGGCGGCACGGGGAGTCCCGCAAGCTCTCGTGCCTCGCGATGTTCCACGCCCAGCGCGGCGGCGTACACGAGCAGCGTCGTCATCGCGTCGTCCGTGCTCGGGAAGCGGTACACGCGGCCTTCCTCGAGCCACCCGACCGCCTCGATCGAGAGGCCCGCGCGCGTCGCGGCCTCCTCGCGCGTCAGCTGTCGGGCGAGCCGCGCCCGCGCGAGCGGCGCATCCTCGCGTGGCTGGTCGAGTGGGCGGAGGAGTTCGATCATCGGAGGCGGCGGGCGGGCGTCGCTGCTCGGCCCGCTCATCTTCCTATCGGCGCCGGTCGACGTCGCCTGGAGACCCGAGGTCGTCGCAGGGGACGAGCACCGGCTCGAGCGCACGCGCGCCCTCGTCGGGAACCGACTCCCAGGCGTCGCGCGCGAGCAGCACCGGGTGTCCGCGGACGCCGACGTAGGACGCCGCGACGACTGCTGCGCCGCTGTCGCGCCAGGCGGCGACCACCCGCTCGACCGCCTCCGGCGCGAGCTCGGGGCCGTCCGCGAGCACGACGATCGCCGCCTCGACCTCCGCGCCGAGCGCGCGGAGGCCGCAGCGGAGCGACGCGCCGGGGCCGCGCGTCCAGTCGGCGCACACCACCGTCCGCGCGTCGGTCTCGAGCTCGTGCGCACCGACGACCACGACCACGTCCGCCACCGACGGCGCCGCGCGGACGCGTCCCAGCACCTCCGGCAGGAGCACCGCCTGCTTCGGCGGCGAGACGCCGTACCGGCTCGACGCCCCCGCCGCGAGGACGACGGCCGCGACCACGCCTACGAGCGCTCGATGTCGATCGTGTCGACGACGACGGGCTGCGTGGGGAGCTCCGTCGACGGGTCGCCGAGGAGGCCGATCACCGTGACGACGTCCATCCCCTCGGTGACCTTGCCGATCACGGCGTAGTCCGGCGGGAGCTGTGCGTCCTCGGCCGTCACGACGAAGAACTGGCTTCCCGACGTCCCCGGCGCCTCGGCCGCGGTCTTCGCCATCGCGACCGTGCCGAGCGTGTACGTCGTGCCCGCCGCCGGCGTATCGACCGTGGAGTAGCCGGGCCCGCCGCCGCCCGTCCCCGTCGGGTCGCCGCCCTGGATCACGAAGCCTGGGACGATGCGGTGGAAGGTCGTGTCGTCGTAGAAGCCCTGCTCCGCGAGCGCGACGAACGACGCGACCGTCTTCGGCGACGCCTTCGGGTCGAGGGAGATCGTGAAGTCGCCGCAGTTCGTCCGGACGACCGCACGGTAGGTGCCCGGGCCGAGCATCGCCGTCGGTGCCTCCAGCGTGCCCTCGGGCTTCGGCTTCGGCGCCTCGACCTGCGCGCACCCCGAGTCGGCCGCGGTGCCTGCCGCGGTCGTCGCGGCGGGCGCCGCCGACGGCTCGGGCGTGTCGCCGCCGCCGCAGCCGCCGGCCACTGCCGTGGCGAGCACCACGCCGAGCAGGAGAGACCGCGCGCGCATGCCGGGCGCGATCGTAGCGCCCTACAGCGCCGCGACGGCGCGACGGACGAGCGCCTCGGCGAGCTCGACCTTGTACGCCGTGCCCGGCAGCGGCGTCGCGGTCGCGAGGCCGTCGTCGAGGAACCACGGGATCGGCGCGACGCCGGCGAGCGCGACGCGCGTCACGTCCGCGAACCGCGCCGCGGCGACGCCGACGAGCGCGAATGCCCACCGCTTCCGGTCCATCGCCTTCAGGTACGTGCTCGCGTCCGGGCGCGGCACCTCGAGCTCGAGGATCAGCTCGTCGGCGGCGAGCGTCGCCGTCGCGCGGTCCTCCTCGTCGGGAAGGCGGTAGAGGTCGGCCAGGGGCAGCTCGCGCCGGTCGGTCCGGACGGTCGCCCCGAGCGCGAGCAACGCCGCGGCGGGGTCGGACGGATGGGCGGAGGCGCAGAAGTCGTTGGCGAGGATCGCGTGCTCGCGGTGCTGCCCCTCCCGCGCGTGGCAGCGCGCCCCGCCGTGCAGGCGGCACGGGTACGCGAGGCGCCAGTACCAGCAGCGCGTCGCCTGCAGCAGGTTGCCGCCGATCGTCCCCATGTTCCGGAGCTGCGGCGACGCGGCGAGCCGGCACGCCTCGCGGAGCGCCGCGGGGATCTCCGGGTCGGCCTCGAGTTCGGCGAGCGTCGTGCCGGCGCCGATGGCCGTCCCGCGGACGCCGCGCGGCACCGCTTCCGCGAGGTGCACGAGGGTGTCCGCCTCGACGAGGCCGTCGCGAAGGAGCGGAACGAGCTCGGTCCCGCCGGCGAGCGCCTTCGCCCCGCCGCGGAGCGCCTCGACGGCCTCGCCGACCGAGCTAGCGCGCCGGAGCTGCAACCTCTGCGCCCTTCCGCTCGCGGGCCTCGCGCAGCGCCCTGAGGATCTCCTCGCGGGTGATCGGGATCGTCGTCACCTCGGCGCCGGTCGCGTCGCGGATCGCGTTCGCGATCGCCGCCGCGGTCGGGATGATCGGCGGCTCGCCGAGACCCTTCGAGCCGAGGTTCGTGAGGTGCGCGTCGGGCTCGTCGACGAACTCGCAGACGATCTCCGGCACGTCGGCGATCGTCGGCAGCTTGTACGCGTCGAGCGTGCGCGTCAGCACGGTTCCGTCGTTCGGGTCGTCGAGGCGGACCTCCGAGAAGGTGTGCCCGAGCGCCTGGACGATGCCGCCCTCGACCTGGCTCCGCGCTCCGAGCGGATTGATGATCCGGCCGACGTCGTGGATCGCGACGATCCGCTCGACGACGACCTCGCCGGTCTCGACGTCGACGGCGACCTCCGCCACCTGCACGCCGAAGGTGAGGACGCGCATCCCGGCCGGATTGGGACCACGGGCGCCCTTGCCGAGGATCTGGCCGTCGCCGAGCAGGCCGGTCACCTCCTCGAGCGCCCACGAGCCGCCGTCGGCGGAGACGATCCGACCGCCCTGCAGGGAGAGCACGCGCTCCTCGACGTCGAAGCGCTGCGCCGCGATCTCGAGCACCTGACGGGCGGCGTCGGCCGCCGCGGCACGGACGGCGGGCCCCATCGACGGCAGCGTCGACGAGCCGCCCGAGACGGTCGCGAACGGCCCCCGGGCGGTGTCGCCGACCTGGACGGCGATGCGCTCGAGCGGGAGGCCGAGCTCCTCGGCGGCGATCTGCGCCATCGCGGTGCGGGTGCCGGTGCCGATGTCCTGCATCGCCGTGACGACGTTCGCGCGGCCGTCGGCGCCGAGCCGCACCCACGCGTACGAGGGCGGGCCGCCGCCGCCGTACCAGATCTGGCTGGCGAGCCCCATCCCGCGCTTCCAGACGGCGTCCGACCGCGCGCGCACCTCGTGCCGCCGCGCCCAGTGCGGCTCGGCGCGGCGGTAGCACTCCATCAGCTGCTTCGACGAGTACGGCCGGCCGTCGATCGTGTCGGCGTGGGCGTAGTTGCGGCGCCGGAGCTCGAGCGGGTCGAGGGCGAGCTCGGCCGCGAGCTTGTCGAGGAGGCACTCGAGCGACCACGTGCCCTCGACGAACCCGGGCGCGCGGAAGGCGTCCATGGGCGGGAGGTTCAGCCGCGTGCCGTGCTCGACCGTGCGGACGTTGTCGCACGCGTAGAGCATCTGCATCGGCCCCGCGGTCGGTGCCAGCCATCCGTCCCACCCGAGCGCGCACGTGTACTCGCCGGCGAGCGCGGTCAGCAGGCCGTCGCGCGTCGCGGCCGCCCTGACGCGCTGGATCGTCGCGTTCCGGTTCCCGCCGATGAGGTTCTCCTCGCGACGGGACATCGCGCAGCGGACGGGGCGGCCCGTCCGGCGCGCGAGCTCGGCGGCGATCAGCGTCTGCGGACCCGCGGTGCCCTTCGCGCCGAAGCCGCCGCCCATGAACTCGCAGACGACGCGCACCGCGTCCTTCGCGACGCCGAACGCCTCGGCGACCTCGTCGCGGACGCCCCACATGTACTGCGTCGAGACGTGGACGTCGAGCCCGTCTCCGCGCCACTCGCAGACCGCCTGATGCGTCTCGAGCGGGTTGTGGAGGACGGTCGACGTGCGGTACTCGCCCTCGACGACGGCGTCGGCGACGGCGAGCCCGGCGTCGAGGCTGCCGCGCTCGTACGTGCGGGTGTCGGCGACGAGCGAGCCGCGCGCCACGGCCTCGTCCGGAAGGAGGAGCGGCTCGAGCTCCTCCCAGTCGACCTCGACGAGCGCGAGCGCCGCGCGGGCCTGGCCCTCCGTGTCGGCGGCGACCGCGGCGACCGGCTCGCCCTCGTAGGACGGCGCCTCGGACAGCCACGCGACCTCGCCAGGGCCGATGACGGCGCGGACGCCCGGGGCCGAGGCTGCGCGCCCGAGGTCGATCCGGCGCACGCGCGCCCGCGCGTGCGGGCTCCCGAGGAGCGCCGCATGGAGCATCCCCGGCAGGCGGACGTCCGCGGTGTACCGCGCCTCGCCGCGCGCGCGCTCGTACCCGTCCTGGCGCGGCGCCGGCCGCCCGACGACGGCGCCCGGGCCGGCGGGCCACTGGTCGAGCGCGTCCTCCTCGACGACGACCCACGTCTCCGTGTACCGGCCCTCGACCTCCTTCTCGGTCTTGATCAGCCTCGCCAGCTGCGGATCGCCTCCTCGATGCGCGGGTACGTCCCGCAACGGCAGAGGTTCCCGGCCATGGCGTGGCGGATCTCGTCGCGCGTCGGCTCCGGCCGCACGGCCACGAGCGCGGCGGCGGAGACGATCTGGCCGGGCGTGCAGAAGCCGCACTGGAGCGCGTCGTGGCGGACGAAGCTGTCGACCAGCGGGTGGTCGCGCAGGCCCTCGATCGTCGTCACCTCGCGGTCGCCGACCGTGTGGACGAGCGTCACGCACGAGAGCACGGGGACGCCGTCGAGCTGGACGGTGCAGGCACCGCAGTGGCCCTCGCCGCAGGCGACCTTCGTGCCCGTCAACCCGAGGTCGTCGCGGAGCACGGAGGCGAGCGACCTGCCGACCGGTGCCTCGAGCTCGTGCGCGTTGCCGTTGACGCGCAGCTTCATTCGGCCGCGGTCACCGCCAGGATGTCGGCGAGGTGGATGAGGCGAAAGGTCGTGCGGCCCGTCTGCATCACCTCGGCCTCGTCGTCGAGGTCGGGCAGCGTCCGCCAGAGGTCGCGCGCCGCGAGGAGCAGCTCCCGGATCCGCTCCGTCTCGGGCCGGTAGCCGTTGCGCTCCTCCGTCGCGTTGAGCGCGAGCCCGAGCACGCCGATCGTGTCCGGCTGGCGCGTCCAGAGGAGCGGGGTGGCCATCGAGAGGTACTGATGGATGCGGGCGAACGTCAACGGCTGCGCGTAGGTGTCCGCGCCCGGCGGCCGCGTCGGCTCGCGCGGCGCCTCGCCCGCGAGCATCCGCAGCGCGTTCCGCGCCAGCAGGTCGCGCAGCTGCTCGTCCGAGTACCCGGATCGGCGCGCGGTGCGGACGGTGATGAGGAGCGACGCGGGCTGACTCCCGTACGGGTAGTCGGAGGCGTACATCACCTGCTCGGGCGCGACGAGGCGGTGGAGGTCGAGGAGGTCGAGCGCGCTCCACACGGAGGTGTCGAAGAAGACGCCCGCCTTGCGTCCGAGGTGCCCCGCGAGCCCGGCCATGTCGGCGATCCCCGCGTGCGCGACGATCAGCTGCGTCTCGGGATACCGCTCGACGAGCCGTGCGAGGTCGTCGGCGATCGGCGGCAGCCCGCGGCCGCCGTGGATGAGGATCGGGACGTTGCGCGCCTCCGCGAGCGCGAACACGGGGGCGAGGAGCTCGTGCGTGAGCATGAACTTCTGCGCCCGGGGGTGGAGCTTGATCCCGCGCGCGCCGCGGTCGAGGCAGCGCTGCGCCTCGGCGAGCGGGTCGGGGCCGGCGAGGTCGAGCCGCACGAACGGAACGAGCCGCCCGCCGGCGCTCTCGGCGAAGGCGAGCGTCCGGTCGTTCGCGGCGCGGAACGCCGGCTCGCGGTCGGGTTCGTCCAGGCAGAAGACGAAGCCGCCCGACACGCCGTACCGGTCGAAGAGCTCGAGCAGCTCCTCCGGCCGCCCCTGCATCCCATCGATGTCGTTCCCGAGGTGCGTGTGGGCGTCGAAGATCTCGACGCCCGCCGGGAGCTCGTGCCGGAGCTCCTCGTCGTACGAGGTGACGAGGGCGCGTGCGCGTGTGAGCGCGTCGTCCACGACTGGAGTCTATTCGCGCATGTGGCTCTCACCCACGGCTCTGCGCACGGGCGGGAATCATTTGACAAGACTTCGCCAAGATGGAATGATTGTCGAACTTTCGTCCAACAAACTGGGAGGGGATCATGAGGAAGCTGCTCGTCGTCGCCGCATCGGCCGCGCTGATGCTCGCGCCGGCGGCGTCTGCCGGGAACGGGTACGGCGGCGCGATCCAGGACTGCTTCGGCATGACGTACGGTCAGGCGAAGAACGCCGCGTGGGACGCCGGCCACGCCGAGAAGCCCGCGCTGGGCGCGAAGCTGACGGCGCTCGCGCACGGCTGCGGCTAGCCGGGGAGCGCCCCCCGGGAGGGCCCGGCGCCCGCCGGGCCCTCGCCGCAGTCAGACGGCGACGGGCGTCCGGACGCAGGCCGCGGCGACCTCGCGCGCCCACGCCTCCACCGCATCCCAGTCACGGACGTCGTACGCGGCCACCTTGTTCAGCGGGAACCGGGCCTTCGCCGGGTCCCACACGCCGCCGAAGACCGCCGTGGCGAACGGCGCCACCCCACGCAGTCCCTTGTCGAGCTGCGCGCGCGTGGCGTCGAGGTCGTCGAGCTTCGACGGCCCCATCCCGAACACCGCGAGCGGCACCTCGCCGATCCGCGGCAGCAGGTGCCGTGCATCCTTGTGCAGCCGCCCCGTGTAGATGCCCGCCCCGAGCACGACGGCGTCGTAGCCCTCGACGGCGTCGACCTCGCGGGCCGGGCGGAGCTCGACGGTGAGCCCCTCGGCCGCCAGCACCTGGGCGATGCGCGCGGCGGTCTCGGTCGTCGAGCCGTAGCGCGACGCGTGCGTCACCAGCACGTGTGCCATCGCACCTCCTTTCTCGGAGGAGACTCCACCGCGGCCGACGCCGCATCGGGGCCGACTACGCATTACGATGCCCGTCCGTGGCCGACGTCCTGCTGTTCGCCGACACGCTGCGCTCGAGGGAGCTGCGACACGAGGTGCCGATCGGGATCGGCGATCCCTTCGGGTACGCGGAGCGAGACGGTCGGCGGCACGTCGTGGTCACCGCGTTCGAGCACCCGCGGATCCTCGAGGCCGGCCTCGACGTCGAGCTCCATCCCCTCGAGGCGTACGGGTGGGACGACCTCGCCAGGAGCGGCGTTCCGACCGACGAGGCGCTGCAGGAGGTCGTGCTCCGCTTCTGCCGCGAGCTCGGCATCGAGCGCGCCGTCGTCCCGGGCGCGTTCCCGGTCGCGCTCGCGGACCGCCTGCGCAGCCAGGGCGTCGAGATCACGCCCGACCAGGCGCTGTTCGACGAGCGCCGGCGGGTGAAGAGCCCGCAGGAGCTCGCCGGGATCCGTCGCGCGCAGGCCGCCGCCGAGGCCGGGATGGCCGCCGTCGCGCGCATGCTGCGCGAGGCCGACCGCCTGAACGGGACGCTTGCGCTCGACGGCGAGCCGCTCACCTGCGAGCGTGTGAAGGCCGAGGTCGAGCGTGCGTTCGCGGCGCACGGGACCGGGGTCGACGACATCATCGTGAGCCACGGCGCGCAGAGCGCGATCGGCCACGACGCCGGCTCCGGGCCGATCCTCGCGGGCGAGACCGTCGTCGCCGACCTCTTCCCCTTCGACAAGCAGACGGGCTGCTACGCCGACATGACCCGCACGTTCGTCGTCGGCGAGCCGTCGGAGGAGGCGCGCGAGTGGCACCGCCTCGCCTACGAGGCGCTGCAGCGCTCGCTCGCCGCGATCCGCCCCGGCGTCGAGGGGCGCGAGGTGCACCGCGTCGCGTGCGAGGTGTTCCAGGAAGCCGGCTACCCGACGCAGCTCACGAAGCAGCCGGGCGAGGTGCTGCTGGAGGGCTTCTACCACTCGCTCGGGCACGGGGTGGGCCTCGACGTGCACGAGGAGCCCGGCCTGGGACGGAACGGGCGTGCGCTGGTCGCCGGCGACGTCCTCGCCGTCGAGCCGGGCCTCTACCGCCAGGGCGTGGGTGGCGTGCGCCTCGAGGATCTCGTCCTCGTCACCGACGAGGGCTGCGAGAACCTGACGGACTTCCCGTACGACCTCGCGCCGTGAGCGACCGGACGATCGAGAACCTGTTCCTCGAGGACCGGCGCTACGAGCCGCCGCGCGCGTTCGCGGAGCAGGCGAACGCCGGCCCGGAGATCCACCACGAGGACGCGGAGACGTTCTGGTCGCGCGAGGCGAACGAGCGCGTCACGTGGTTCGAGCCGTGGGAGCGGGTGCTCGACTGGGATCCGCCGTACGCGAAGTGGTTCGTCGGCGGCCGGCTCAACATCGCCTACAACTGCGTCGACCGGCACGTCGAGGCGGGGAGGGGCGACAGGGTCGCCTACTACTGGGAGGGCGAGCCCGAGGGCGACCGCCGGACCGTCACGTACGCCGACCTCCAGTGGGAGGTGACGCGGCTCGCGAACGCGCTGAAGCGGCTGGGCGTCGGCAAGGGGACGCCGGTCGGGATCTACCTGGGGATGGTCCCGGAGGCGCCGATCGCGATGCTCGCGTGCGCGCGGCTGGGCGCGCCGCACACGGTCGTCTTCGGCGGCTTCTCGGCGGATTCGCTCGCGGACCGGCTGCACGACATGGAGTGCGAGGTCCTCATCACGCAGGACGAGGCGTGGCGGCGTGGGACGACGGTGCCGCTGAAGCGGACGGCCGACGAGGCGCTCGAGCGCACGCCGTCCGTCAGGGCCGCGATCGTGCTCCGGCGGACGGGCAACGACGTGCCGATGACGGAGGGACGCGACCACTGGTGGCACGACGTCGTGACGGACGAGACGCCGGTCGCGCCCGAGCCGATGGACGCGGAGGACCTGCTCTACCTCCTCTACACCTCGGGGACGACCGCGAAGCCGAAGGGGATCGCGCACACCACCGGCGGCTACCTCGTCGGCGTGGCGACGACCCACCACTACGTGTTCGACCTCAAGCCCGACGACGACGTCTACTGGTGCGCGGCCGACGTCGGCTGGGTCACCGGCCACAGCTACATCGTCTACGGCCCGCTCTGCAACGGGGCGACGAGCGTGCTGTACGAGGGCACGCCCGACTTCCCCAACAAGGACCGCTGGTGGGACATCGTCGAGCGCTACCGCGTCACGATCCTCTACACGGCGCCGACCGCGATCCGAGCGCACATGAAGTGGGGCACCGAGTACGCGCGCAAGCACGACCTCTCGTCGCTGCGCCTGCTCGGGTCGGTCGGCGAGCCGATCAACCCCGAGGCCTGGGTCTGGTACCGCGAGCACATCGGGCTCGACCGCACGCCCGTGGTCGACACCTGGTGGCAGACCGAGACCGGGATGATCATGATCACGCCGCTCCCCGGGATCACGACGCTGAAGCCCGGCTCCGCGACGCGTCCCTTCCCCGGGGTCGACGCCGCGGTCGTGGACGACCGCGGGAACGCGGTCGAGCAGGGCGGCGGCTACCTCGTGCTGCGGCAGCCGTGGCCGGCCATGCTCCGCGGGATCTACAAGGACGACGCCCGCTACCGCGACACGTACTGGTCGCGCTACGACGGGGTGTACTTCGCCGGCGACGGCGCGCGCATCGACGCGGACGGCGACTTCTGGCTGCTCGGCCGCGTGGACGACGTGATGAACGTGTCCGGGCACCGGATCTCGACGATCGAGGTGGAATCGGCGCTCGTCGACCACCACGAGGTTGCCGAGGCGGCGGTGATCGGCCGCAACGACGCGCAGACGGGGCAGGCGATCGTCGCGTACGTGACGCTGAAGGGCGGCGTCGAGGGCTCCGTCGAGAAGCTCGCGGAGCTCCGCGAGCACGTGTCGCACAAGATCGGGCCGATCGCGAAGCCGGCGAACATCGTCTTCACGCCGGAGCTGCCGAAGACGCGCAGCGGGAAGATCATGCGGCGACTCCTGCGGGACGTCGCCGAGCACCGGCCGCTCGGCGACACGACGACGCTGGCCGACCCGGCCGTCGTCGACGAGATCCAGCACCGGGCGGACGCCGAGACGTCGGAGGAGTAGTGCGCGTCGCTGCGGCCGCGGTCCTCGCGGTCCTGCTCGTCGCGCCGGCCTCGGGAGCGGAGCCGCGGTCGCCGCGGGCCCGCGAGGCGTTCTTCGGGACGGTGATGGCCGTCGCGCCGCCGGGCGCGACGCGTGCGGAGCTCTACGTCGGCGACGTCCGCGTCCGGTCGGTCGACGTCGTCCGTCGCACGGTCACGCTCCGCGTGCCCCGCGGGCCGGGACCGTACGACCTCCGGATCCGCTTCACCGACGGCCGCCGCCTCGTCCGGCGCGACGAGGCGATCGGGACGTGGCTGCTCCCGCGCGCGGGCGACGTGCTGCGGCGCGAGCGGCGGCGCGACCCTCGGCTGTCGGCGCGCCTCGGGCGACTCGCCGCGGCGTACCCCGGCTGGGCGGCCGTGTGGACGCACGACCTGCGGACGGGCGTGACGGCCGGGTGGAACTCCGACGCGAGCTTCCCGGCGGCGTCGACGGTGAAGCTCGCCCTGCTCGTGGCGGCGCTGCAGCGGTACGGGCCGCGGCCGGAGCGGTCGAGCGCATGGCCGCTGATCCGCGATCTTGCGACCTGGTCGTCGAACGTGGCCTCGAACCGGCTGCTCGTCCTCCTCGGCGGCTCGGAGGCGGGTGGGACGGCCGTCGTCAACGGGACGCTCGAGCGGCTCGGCGCGACGTCGTCCTACTTCACCGGGAACTACCGGATCGAGTCCGGCCCGGCGCCGCACGGCGACGCGCCCAAGCCGCTCCCGGTGCTGACGTTCCGGCGGACGACGGCGCACGACCTCGGGCGGATCCTGGTCGAGATCCACGGCACGGCGGTCGGCAACCGCCTCGCGGCGCGCCGGACGGGTCTGAGCCGCCACGAGGCGCGGGTGGCGCTGGGGTTGCTCCTCTCGGCGGCCGGCGGCGAGAACGCCGGGCTGCTGCGGTCGTTCACGCACCACCCGCTCGCGCGCAAGGAGGGATGGACGTCGAAGCTCCGCCACACCGCCGCGATCGCCTACACGCAGACCGGGCCGCGGATCGTCGTCGTGCTCACGTTCCACCCGACCGAGGTGGACGAGCGCGCGTCGCGCCTGCTCGGCCGACGCGTGATCTGGACCATCGGCGTGTAGGAGTTGTCCGCTCGACGGTGTAGAAGTCCCTCGTCAGATCGCCGTCCGGGTCGAAAGCACCCTGACGGGCGTGGCCGGAACCAGGTGCTAACTGGCCCGCCGACCGGGGACGTCGTTCCGACAGCCGAGCGCGAGCGCCGAGTGGCGCCCGTTCGGCCGCCCGGCCGTCGCCGCGGGCGGACGGCAGGACGGGGCCGCGCGCCGCGCCGCACGCGGGGCGTGTCGACGACTACGAGAGGAGCGTCCGGAAGCGGTCGGCGTCGTCGAACGGGCCGATCAGCGCGAGGTTGAGCGCGTTGCGCCCGATCACGTCCTGCGCGACCCGCTGGACGTCGTCGGCCGTGACCGCGTCGAGCCCGGCCAGCACCTCCGACGGGTCGATCGCCTCGCCCTCGAGCACCTCGCGGCGGAGGCCGAAGAGGATCGTCCCGTGCGGGCTCTCGAGCTGGAGCACGAACCGGCCCTTCGCCGAGTTCCGCGCCTTCTCGAGCTCCTCCGGCGGCACGGGGTCCTCCGCGATCTTCCGCAGCTCGGCGACGATCGTCTCGATTGCATCGTCGATGCGGTTGATGTCGACGCCGGCCTGCGCGTAGAGCGACCCGGCGTCGGTGTAGCTGTTGTTCGTGCCGAAGACGTAGTAGGCGAGGCCGCGCCGCTCGCGCACCTCCGTGAAGAGGCGCGAGGACATGCCGCCGCCGAGCACGGTCGTGAGGAGCTGCACGGCGTACCGATCCGGGTGCGAGAGCGGGTACGAGCGCACGCCGAGGATGAGGTGCGCCTGGTCGGACTGCTTCGTGTGCACGCGCACCTGCGGCCCGCCGTTCGACGGGATCGCGACGGGTGCCGGCGCGGCCGTGTCGCCGGTGGCGACGTCCCCGAGGAGGCGCTCGACCGCGTCGATCGCGTCCTCGCCGATCCGTCCGCCGAGGCCGACCACCATGCGCTCGGGCTTGTACCAGCGGTCGACGTAGTCGAGGAAGGTCTCGCGCGTCGCCGCGCGCACCGTCTCCTTGCGCCCGATGATGTCCCAGCCGAGCGGCTGGTCGCCGTAGAGGAGCTCGTCGTACACCCCGCCGATGAAGTCGCGCGGCGTGTCGAAGTACATGTTCATCTCCTCGACGATCACGCCCTTCTCGCGGTCGATCTCCTCGGGCTCGAACTTCGAGTGGCGGAGCATGTCGACGAGCACGTCGAGCGCGACGTCGCGCTGCTCGGCGGCGCACTTCACGTAGTAGCCCGTGTACTCCTTGCCCGTGAACGCGTTGAACTCGCCACCGATGGCGTCGATCTCCCCGGTGATGTCGCGCGAGCGGGGGCGCCGTTCCGTGCCCTTGAAGAACATGTGCTCGGCGAAGTGCGCGATCCCGTTCGTCTCCTTCGTCTCGTACCGCGACCCGGCCGCGTAGAAGAGGAAGCACGAGACCGACTGGGCGTGCGGCATCGGCGCCGTGAGGACGCGCACGCCGTTGGGCAGGGTGGTGCGCTCGAAGGTCGGCATCGCCGGCATGGTATAGACGCGCCGATGGAGCAGACCCGCAGGGCCGTGCACCTCCAGCCCGAGTGGCTCGCGCAGGTCCCGCGCGACCGGTGCCTGCCGGCCGCGTCGACGGTGCTCACCGGCTGCGGCACCTCGTTCCACGCTGCGCAGACGGGCGGGCGCGCGGTGCAGGCGCTCGAGCTCGTGCTCGACCAGCCCGAGGCGGACGTGCTCGTGGCGGTGTCGCACGAGGGGGAGACGGCGCTCACGCTCGAGGCCGTGAAGACGTTCGACGGCCAGCGCTGGCTCGTGACCGCGAGGCCCGACAGCCCCATCGCGCGCGCCTGTGACGAGGTCGTCGTCGCAACCCCGGAGCTGGAGGAGAGCTGGTGCCACACGGCCAGCTACACCTGCGCCGTGGCGGCGATCGCGGCGTTGCGGGGGGAGGAGATCGGCTGGCTGCCCGACGCGGTGCAGGACGTGCTCGACGGCGAGCGCTTCTCCGTCTCCGACCACGAGCGGTGGCTCGTGGCCGGCGCAGGGCGTGACTGGCCGACGGCGCAGGAGGCCACCCTGAAGCTGCGGGAGGGCTGCTTCGTCGCCTGCGAGGCGTACGAGACGGAGCAGCTCCTCCACGGGTACCTCGCCGCCGTCGACGACGGCGTCCGGTGCTTCGTGCTCGAGGGCGAGGGTCGCGCGGCCGAGCGGGCGCGCGACGCGGTCGCCGGCCTCGAGGAGCTCGGCTGCGACGTGACGCTCGTCCCGACCCGGCACCCCGTCGTCGACATCGTCCGCTTCCACCTGCTCGTGCTCGACCTCGCGGAGGCGCGGCGCGTGAGCCCCGACCGCATCCGGCGCGACGACGAGCGGTGGGCGCGTGCGGCGGCGCGCCACGGCGGCGCCGGCTAGCGGCGCCCGGGTCGATCCTCGAGCCGATACACGAACCGCAGCGCCTGCCACGACGCGTCGATCGACGCGGACTTGTTGTCGACGAGGCCGTTCGCCAGCCCGACCTCCTGCACCGCCTCGAAGCTGAGGTCGCCGTCGAGCCCGGCCGCCTTCTTGGGCCAGGCGATCCAGAGACCGTCGGCGGGGTCGAGCGTCGCCTTCAGCGGCGGGAACCGCCGCTCGAGGTCCGCGCGCCACGCCGTGAAGAGGACGACGACGCCGGCGCCCGGCTTCGCGCCGAGCTTGGTCGCGAGCGGCGTCCCGGAGTAATCCTTACCGGCGATGCCCAGAATCCTCACACGCCCGGCCTACGCTCGGGTGGGTGAGGGGTCTCGTCCTCGTCGTGATGGTCCTCGCCGCCGGGTGGCCCGCCGGGCACTCCGCCGCCGAGAACGGTCCGATCGCCTACGCGTCCGGCGACGCCCTGCGGGTGCTCGACGACGGCCGCGACGCGCCGTTGCCGAACGGTGCGGGCGGCAGCTGGCCGGCGTGGGCGCCCGACGGCACGCGGATCGCGTTCACCTCGGTGCGCCGGGACGGCCTCTTCGTGATGAACGCCGACGGCACCGGCCTGCGACGCGTGACGCGGAGCCCGACGATCGACATCCAGCCGACGTGGTCGCCCGACGGGCGGCGGCTCGCGTTCGCCCGCGTCGTCCCGGGCCGGAACACCGACGTGTTCGTCGTCGGCGTCGACGGCAGGCAGCTCCGCCGGGTCACGTTCAACCGCGGCCAGGACGGCGACCCCGACTGGGCCCCGAACGGGAAGCGCATCGCGTGGACGTTCGCGGCCACCCGCCGGGGATCGCGGGGAGGGATCTACACGATGAACCCGGACGGGTCGGCCAAGCGCTACCGGGGGGCGGGTGCCGCCGCCGACTGGTCGCCCGACGGCACGCGGTTCGTGTTCTCGCTCGCCGGCGACCTCTGGACGTCCACGGTGCGCGGCCAGGAGCGGACGCCGCTCGCCGTCGCGCCGGGCACCGACGCGCGCCCGCGGTGGTCGCCGGACGGGACGCAGGTGGCGTTCCTCTCGAGCCAGGGCAGCGCGACCGACCAGTACCGGCTCTGGCGGGTCGACGTCACGGGCGCGGATCGGCGGCTGCTGACGCCTGACCGCGAGAGCGTCGCGTCGCTCTCGTGGGCGCCGCGCTAGCGGCCGCGCCAGGCCGCGAGGAGCTCGCGCTCCGTGCCGGGATCGAGCCCGACGCCCTCCGTCCCGCCCATGGCGGCGGTGCCGCCTCCGCGCCCGTCGCGCGACCGCGACCAGGCGAGCGTGTCCTCGACCGTCTCGCGGACGGGCCGCATGCGCAGCCCGGCCGCCCGTGCGCGCGTCGTGTCGGCGCGGTGGATCTCGCCGACCTCGCCGTCCGGCGCCACCCACAGCGGGAGCTCCATCCACTCGCCGATCCCGTGCTGGCGGAGGAACGCGTCGTCGACCCACGTCACGTCGGCTCCCGCGAGGACCTCGCCCGCCGACGTCGTGTTCGTCACGTTGAACGCGCCGGAGAGGCGCCGCTCCGCGACGTCGAGCGCGAAGGCGGCACCGTCGCGGACGTCGACGAACTGCCACGGCCGCTCCGGCGGTCCGGGTGCGAGCAGCTCGCCGCCGCGGCCGATCCGGTCGGCCCAGTACGTGAACCGGTCGGTCGGGTCGTGCGGGCCGACGATCAGCCCGTACCGGAGCATCGCGGCCCCGTCGCCGAACACCTCGGCCACGACCCGCTCGCACGCCGCCTTCAGCGCGCCGTAGTCGTCCCGGATCCGCTCCGAGGTCGGATCCGCGAGCTCCTGCACCGGCGTCGACTCGTCGTACCCGGCGGCGAGCGGGAACGGGTAGACCGAGATCGACGAGACGAACACGTAGAAGCCCGAGTCGCGCAGGAGCTCCGCCGACGCGCGCACGACGCGCGGCACGTAGCCGGAGGTGTCGACGACGGCGTCCCACGTCCGTCCTCCGAGCGCCGACAGGTCGCCGTCGCGGTCGCCGCGCAGGCGCTCCGCCTGCGGGAAGAGCTCCGGGTTCGTCTCGCCCCGCGTGAAGAGCGTGACGTCGTGCCCGCGCCCGATCGCGTCCTCGACGACGGCGCGGCCGAGGAACTTCGTCCCGCCGAGGACGAGCAGCCTCACAGCGCGTGGAGCGCGTCGAGCAGCCGGTCGACCTCGTCCGGCGTGTTGTAGTGGACGAAGCCGACGCGGACGGCGCCACCGTCCTCGAGCCCGAGCCGGCGCATCGTCTCGACCGCGTAGTAGTTGCCGTGCCACACGGCGAATCCCTGCTCGCCCAGCGCCGTCGCGACCGCCGCAGGCGAATGACGCTCGAACGTCAGCGCGAACGTCGGCACGCGGCCGTCCATCGTCGGCAGGCCGTGGAGCGTGCACCCGTGCGGCAGGCCGTCGAGCAGCCGCTGCCCCAGCGCCCGCTCGTGGCCGCGGATCGCGTCCCAGCCGATCGAGCCGAGGTAGTCGACGGCCGCCACGAAGCCGGCGAGGAGCTCGAACGGGAGCGTCCCGGTCTCGTACCGGTGCCCCGGCGGCTCCTCGGGCGCAGGCCGCACCTTGTACGGCCGCCACGCCTCGAGCAGCTCGCGACGCGCGACCGCGACGCCGAGGTGCGGCCCGAAGAACTTGTACGGCGAGCAGAGGAGCACGTCGGCGCCGGCTGCGGCGAGGTCGATCGGCCCGTGCGGCGCGTAGTGGACGGCGTCGACCCACGCGAGCGCCCCCACGCCGTGCGCGAGCGCCGACAGCCGCGCGACGTCCTGCACCGTCCCGACGGAGTTCGCGGCCCAGGGGAACGCGAGCACGCGCGTCCGGTCGGAGAGGCGCCGCTCGAGGTCGTCGACGTCGAGCGTCGTGTCGTCCTGCAGGTCGACGAACTGCACGCGCAGGCCGAGGTCGTCGGCGAGGTGCAGCCAGGGCGCCACGTTCGCGTCGTGGTCGAGCTTCGTCACGAGCAGCTCGTCGCCGGGCCGGAGCTCGCGCCCGAACGCGCGCGTGAGCGCGAAGTTCAGCGTCGTCATGTTGGCGCCGAACGCGACCTCCTCCGGGACGCAGCCGAGGAAGCCGGCGGCCGTCGCCCGCGCGCGGGTCACGAGCGCGTCCGTCGCGCGGCTCGTGGCGAACTCCCCGCCCGAGTTCGCGTTCGCGCTGCGGAGGTACTCGCCCATCGCGTCGATCACCTCGTCGGGGACCTGCGTCCCGCCGGGGCCGTCGAAGAACGCGAGCGGCCGGCGCAACGCGGCGTAGCGCGCGCGCACCGCCTCGACGTCGAAGGTGGTCGTGGCCACGACGCGACGTTACCCTGCGCGCCGTGGCGCCCGCGACCCTGACCCCGCCGCGCGAGCGGCTCGACGCCGGCACCGGCAGCGGGCTCGGTGACGCGTGGAAGGTGATCGTGCTGAACGACGACCACAACACCTTCGACGGCGTCGCCGCCGCGCTCGCCGCCGTCATCCCGGGCGTCGACTTCGCGCGCGGGCTCGAGCTCGCGAACCGCATTCACAACTCGGGTCAGGCGCTCGTCTGGTCGGGCCTGAAGGAGCCCGCCGAGCTCTACTGGGAGGAGCTCGCGGGCCGCGGTCTCACGATGGCGCCGCTCGAGCGATGATGCGCGCGCGGAAGCGCGGGGCGACCTCGCCCTCGGCACCGGCCGCGACGGTGATCGTCGCGGGGTCGCCGTCCGAGACGAAGCGGCGCTCCGGGTGCCGCGCGAGCTCGCGCATCCAGTACGCGAACGCGTAGTCGGCGGCGCCCGCCCACCCCGCATGCGACGTGCGGATGCGGGGGATCGCACCGGCGTCGAACGTGCGGGAGTACGGAGAGGGCGCCGGGTTGGCCCCGACGAGCAGCACGCCGTACGGCCCGTAGGGGCGCCCACGCCACGTCCCGCGCACTGCCAGGCCCGCCCGCCGCGGCAGCGACCCGAGCGGCAGCGCCATCGTCGCGATCCGGTACCCGGGGACGACGTCCTCGATCACCCGTGCCCCGAGCGCCAGCTGCCGCTGTACCTGCGCGTCGTCGAGCGTCCGGAGGGCGACGTGGTCGCGCGTGTGGTTGCCGAGCTCGAAGCCGTGGTCCGCGAGCCAGCGCATCGTCCCTGCGCCCGCCGCCCCGCCGGAGAACGGTGCACGGTTGACGTAGAAGGTGCCCGCGGGCTCGAACCCCGGGTGCGTGCGCGCGAACGCGCGCATGATCCCGACCGCCGTCCCCGCCCGCGGCTCGCCGTCGGGGCCGAGCGCGGCCTGATAGGTCGTGGCGTCGTCGAACGTCAGGACGACCGGCGTCTTCCCGGCGGCGACGTCGATGCGGCCGGAGACGAGGTCGGAGGCGCGGATCGGCACGTAGCCCCGCTTCCACAGCAGCTCGAGCTCCGCCCGGAACTCGGCGGGCGTCTGGTCGTACTCGCCGACGCGATCGGCGCGGATCATGTGGTGCATCACGACCGGGATCTCGCCGAGCTCGTTCGCCGGGAGCGACGCACGCCCGGCGCGCTTCTGCGGGGCGTCGGGCAGCCGTGTCGGCCCCGGCGCGTCGGCCGGCGCGGCCGTCGTCAGCCCGAGCGCCGGCCGCGCCGCGTCCGGGGCGAGCGCGTCGGCGGTGTAGCTGACGGCCGCGTCCCAGAGGAGGAACTCCCCGGCGCCCGCGTCGCGTGCGGCGCGGATCTGCGCGGCGACCTCCGCCGGCCCGTACGTGCGGCCGAGCGAGAAGTCCTGCAGCCACGGGACGATCCGCGCACCGGTCCCGCGCGCGAGGCGCACGAAGTCGGCGACCGACCGCCGCGTGATCTCGTACGGGCTGGCGTTCGGGTCGGCGACGTCGTACTCGCCCGGGCCCCAGTGCGACGGGTAGACCATCGGCGCGACGTAGTCGACCTCACGTGCGATCGCCGGGATGTCCTGCGCGACCTCCTTCGGCCGCGTGGCGGCGACCCCGAACACGGACGCGCCGAGGAGGACGTCCCTGTCGCCGAGCGCCGCACGCGTCTCGCGCAGGAACTCGACGATCGCCCGCTCCGGCGTCCCCTTCAGCCCCGGGAAGACCATCGTCGAGAGCGGGCCGTCGGGGCGGCGGACGTAGTCGTAGAGGATCTCGTCGACGCCGAGCGCCGCAGCCGCGACCGCCACGTCGATCTGGTAGCGGCGGACCGCCGGGCTCGCGACGTTCGTGAAGCCGCCGTACCCCGAGTAGGGGCCGCCGCCGCTCGCCTGGACGACGTCGTCCCGCCGTCCCGCCGCCCACGCCGCCTTCGCGTGGATCGGGTCGCGGAAGCAGACGAGGCGCCCGATCACGCGGACCCCCTCGCGGTGGAGGCGGTCGACCGCCGCCTCCAGGTCGTAGACCCTCCGGACGGCGCCGATCCGGCGGCCGAGCGGCACCGGCGCGTTCCACCCGATCTCCCCGGCTTCGTCCTTGAGGTCGAGCTCGACGGCGTTGATCTTCCCCGCGCGGACGAGCGCGAGCACGCCCTCCCGCAGGTCTCGGTCGGCCCACGCGTACGCGGTCACGTGCACCGCGCGAACGGGTTGCGTCGGCCGCCGCGGGACGATCGTGACGGGCACGCGCCAGCGGCTCCGGTTGCCCGCCCCGTCCGTCGTCGTCAGCACGAGACGCGCGGGCGGCGACGGGGCGCGCAGGGCGAACCCCCCGTCGGCGTCGACCGCCACGCTCCGTCCGTCGACCGCGAGGGTCGCGCCCGGCTCGAGGGTTCCCGCGACCGCCAGCGGCCTCCCGCGGCGGGCGACGGCAGGCGCGTCGAGCCGGAGCCTCGGCGGGGTCGTGTCGACGGTGAAGTGGAACGTGCGCGACGAGGCACGGCGCAGGCGCCGATCGGCCCGGACGACGAGCGTGTGGCGGCCGTCGGCGAGCCCGTGCGGCCGCAGGACGACCCGCGTGCCCTCGCGTGCGGGCGTCACCGGCCTCCCGTCGAGCGTCCAGGTCTGCGTCGCGCCGTCGGCCTCGGCCCAGAACGCGAGCGACGGCAGGGCTGCCCGTCCGACCGTCCCGGCGGGGCCGCCCGCTCGAAGGTCGGCGCGCGCGGCCTGGGCGGCGAGGCCGACGAGCGCCGCGGCGACGAGGCAGCCGACGAGCGCGACGACGGCACGACGCCAGGCGAAGGTGCGACGCCGCCGCGCGTCCGCTGACGGTCGCGCGCCGCCGCCGGGTGTCGTGGCCGGCGGAGGCGGTCGCTCCTCGTGACGCTCGAGCTCGGCGACGCGCCGCGACAGCGACTCGTTCTCGGCGCAGAGGACCGTGATCGCGCGCCCCGCGGCGCGGAGCTCCGACGTCTCCGACCGCTCCAGGCTCGCCGCCCACCGACGCAGCTCCGCGACCCTCGCCTCGTCCACGGGCGTCGAGGGTATCGCGCCTGATCTAGACCCGCTCGCTCCCGTTCACGGTCCAGAGGTAGGTCGGCTGCGGCCGCAACGACCCACCGATGAAGCAGCCGCGCTCGGCCTTCGCGAGCAGCGTCCGCACCGTCTCGTCGTCCGGAGCGGGACGCAGCTCGATCGTCGCCCGACACTCCAGCTCGACGAAGCCCCAGGAGTCGTCGTCGCGCCGCCCGACGCTTCCCGACGTCTGCGCGGTCGCCGTCACGTCGAGCGAGAGCCGGCGCGCGTGGATCGCGAGCGCGCCGATGCAGCAGCGCGCGAGGGCCGCGAGGAGGAGGTGCTCCGGCGTCCACTCGGGCTCGAAGCGGACGGCCTCGTTCCCCTCCGCCGCGACGCTCCCGTCTGCCTCGACCGTCACGGCGTAGGCTGTTCGCTTCTCGCGAATGGCCACGGACGGAACGTACCGGCTCGCGGCGCTGGGGGCGACGGGCTGCACCGGACGGCTCGTGGTCGTCGAGGCGCGGCGGCGGACTGGGCGGCGTCCTCGACCGCGCGGAGATGTGACGTCCGCACCGGGACCTACGCTGTGCTCGTGCGCCTACGCACGCTCTCGGAGGCCGAGTGCTACGCCCGGTGTTACGGGGGGTCCGAGGATGCCGTCCGGGTCGTGCGCCTCCGCGGGGAGCAACCGCCGCCGCTCGTGCTGACCGGCGAGGAGATCCGGCGCCTCTTCGAGGACCGGCTCGACCACCGAGAGCCCGAGCTCGACGCGGCCTAGGCTCTCGCGCATGCGCACGCCGAGCGACGTCCCCGACGTCCTCGCGCCCGGCCTCCGCGTCGTCTTCTGCGGCATCAACCCCGGGCGCGTGTCCGCAGCGGCACGCGCGCACTTCGCGAACCCCCGCAACGACTTCTGGCGCCTCCTGCACGAGGCCGGGTTCACGCCGCGGCGGCTCGATCCGCAGGAGCAGGGTCGTCTGCCGGAGCTCGGCATCGGCGTCACCAACGCCGCCCACCGCACGACCCCGGGCTCCGGCGACCTCCGCAAGCGCGACTTCGCGGGCGCGGCGGAGCGGCTGCGGGCGCTCGCCGACGAGCTGCGCCCGCGCGTCGTCGCGTTCGTCGGGAAGGAGGCCTACCGCGGCGCGTTCGGCGAGCGGCCCGAGCTCGGGCTGCAGCGGCGGGGCCTGGGCGACACGGCGCTCTTCGTCCTCCCGTCGACGTCGCCGGCGAACGCCGCGGTGCCGTACCCGGAGCGCCTGTCGTGGTTCCGTGCGCTGAAGGCGTGGCTCGACGCCCCGCGGCTCCGCGAGGCGGTGCGTGCGATCGTGCTCGATCCGGACGATCGCATCCTGCTCGTCCGCTTCAGGTTCCCGAACGGCGAATCGGTCTGGGCGACGCCCGGCGGCGGTGTCGATCCGGGGGAAGCGGACGAGGCGGCTCTGCGGCGTGAGCTCGCGGAGGAGTCCGGCCTCGAGGATGCGACGATCGGCCCCCTCGTCTGGACGCGCCTGCACCAGTGGGCGGACCTGAACCCGCGCTGGGACGGGCAGCGCGAGCGCTACCACCTCGTCCGCGTGCCGGCGTTCGACGTCGCGCCGCGGCTGACCAGGGAGCAGCTCCGTGCCGAGTACGTGCACGCGATCCGATGGTGGACGCCCGAGGAGCTGGCGGCGAGCGGCGAGTCGTTCTCGCCGCGGCGACTCCCGGCGCTCCTCGAGGCGCTCCGGCGCGAGGGGCCGCCGCCCGTCCCGCTCGACGTCGGGACGGAGGCGGCTACCGTTCGCTCGCCGTGACGAAGCTCTCGCCCCGGGGCCGGCAGATCGTCGAGGCGGCCCGCGACCTCGTCGAGCGCGAGGGCGCCTCGGCGCTGACGATGCGCGCGCTCGCCGCACGCGTCGGCGTGCGGGCACCGTCGCTCTACAAGCACGTCCCGGGCAAGGACGAGCTCGAGGCGCACGTCGTCGACGCCGCGCTCGTCGAGCTCGGCCGCGCGCTCGACGCGGCCGACGGCCTCGACGGGATCGCGCACGCGTATCGGCGCTTCGCGCTCGAGCGGCCGCACCTCTACCGGCTGGCCGCGTCGGCGGATGCGGCGCGCGACCGCTTCGAGCTCGCCGCGGCGCCGCCGCTGCTGCGCGTGCTCGGCAGCGCCCGCCGCGCGCGCGCCGCCTGGGCGTTCCTGCACGGGATGGCCGAGCTCGAGCTGAACGAGATGTTCGCCTCGGACGCCGACGTCGAGGCAGCCTGGAGAGCGGGCATCGCCGCGTTCCGCCCGCCGTCGCTGCTCGCGCAGCGTCGCGGCGTCTGACGCCTCAGTCGCGCCAGCGGTTCGTGATCGGCGTCCGTCGGTCGCGGCCGAACGCCTTCGGGTGGAGCTTCGGCCCCGGCGGCGCCTGCCGCCGCTTGTACTCGGCGCGGTCGACGAGCGCGAGCGTCCGGTCGACGACCTCCGGGTCGAAGCTCTCGGCGACGAGCTCCTCCCGCGTGCGGTCCTCCTCGACGTAGAGCTTCAGCACCGCGTCCAGGGTCGCGTACGGCGGGAGGGAGTCCTCGTCGCGCTGCCCGGCGCGGAGCTCGGCGCTCGGCGCGCGGTCGATGATCGACTGCGGGATCAGCTCGCGGCCGGCGCGCTCGTTCAGGTGGCGCGCCAGGCGGAACACGTCCGTCTTGTAGACGTCCTTCAGCAGCGCGTACCCGCCGGCCATGTCGCCGTAGAGGGTCGAGTACCCGACCGACAGCTCGGACTTGTTGCCGGTCGTGATCACGAGCCAGCCGAACTTGTTCGAGAGCGCCATCAGCAGGACCCCGCGGATGCGCGCCTGGACGTTCTCCTCCGCCAGGTCGGCCTCGCGGCCCGCGAACGGCTCGGCGAGCGTCGCCTCGAAGGCCTCGTACACCGGCCAGATCGGCAGCTCGATGAACGACGTCCCGAGGGACTCGGCCAGCCGGCGCGCGTCCGTCTGCGTCCCCTCCGACGACCAGCGCGACGGCATCGACACCGCGTGCACGCGTTCCGGCCCGAGCGCCTCGACGGCGAGCGCCGCCGTGAGCGCGGAGTCGATCCCGCCGGAGACGCCGAGCACGATCTCGTGGAAGCCGTTCTTCCCGACGTAGTCGCGGAGCGCGAGCTCGAGCCCGCGGCGCATCGCCTCGAGCCCGTCGAGCGGCTCGGCGAGCGGCGGGTGCGCGCGCTCGGCCGGCTCCGGCCGGACGCCGGCGAGCTCGACGACCGGAGCCTGCGGCGTTCCGCCGCGCTCGCGCGCGAGCGCGCGCCGGCGGACGTCCGTGAGGCGCCGTCCGATCACCTCCGAGGGCTCGACGTCGCAGACGAGCAGCGCCTCCTCGAAGCCCGGCGCCCGCGCCAGCACGACGCCCTCGTCGTCGATCACGCACGAGTGGCCGTCGAACAGCAGCTCGTCCTGGCCGCCGACGGCGTTGCAGAAGGCGAGGTAGCACGCGTTGTCGCGGGCCCGCGTGACCAGCATCTCCTCGCGCTCGCGCTCCTTCCCGACGTGGAACGGCGACGCCGAGAGGTTCGTCAGCAGCTCGGCGCCGGCGAGCGCGAGATCGGTGGCCGGCGGACCGGGCTGCCACACGTCCTCGCACACGGTCGTCCCGACGAGCGTCCCGGCGACCCTGAGGAGGAACAGGTCGTTGCCGGGCGCGAAGTACCGGTCCTCGTCGAAGACGCCGTAGTTCGGCAGGAAGCGCTTCCGGTAGACGGCACGCACGTCGCCGTCGGCGAGTGCGAAGCACGCGTTGTGGAGGTCGCGGTCGTAGTGCGGGCCGCCGACGAGCGCCACGATCCCGGTCGTCTCGCGTGCGATCGCCTGGAGGCTGTCGGAGGCTGCCCGGACGAATCCGGGCCGCAGCAGCAGGTCCTCCGGCGGGTACCCCGTGACGACGAGCTCCGGGAAGAGGACGAGGTCCGCACCCGCGTCGCGTGCTTCGGCGATGCGCTCGAGGATCAGCCGGCGGTTGCCGTCGAGGTCTCCGACGACGCTGTTGATCTGGGCGAGGGCGAGGCGCATCAGGTTTCCGCCTCCGAGTCTAAAACATAGGCTACGGCTCGTGCCCCTGATCGACCCGCGCTTCAACGGGCCGCCGGGCTCGGGCAACGGCGGGTACACCGCCGGCGTCGTCGCCGGACTCGTCGGCGGTCCCGCCGAGGTGACGCTCCGCGTGCCGCCGCCGCTCGGGCGCGAGCTCGGCTGGGACGGTGCGCGTCTCCTCGACGGCGCGACGGTGGTCGCCGAAGGGCATGCGGCGAACGTGGACGTCGAGCCGCCGCCGCCCGTCGCGTTCGCCGACGCGGAGGAGGCCTCGTCGCGCTATCCGGGCTTCGAGGTGCATGCGTTTCCGACGTGCTTCGTCTGCGGGCCCGAGCGCGACGACGGGCTGCGCATCTTCGCGGCGCCCGTCCCGGGAACCGGCGTCGTCGCGGCGCCGTGGGTGCCGGGCGAGGTGTCGGACGAGCTCGTCTGGGCGGCCCTCGACTGCCCCGGCGCGATCGCCGTCGGGTGGGACGCACGCGGCGTCTTCGTCCTCGGGCGCATCGCCGCGGAGGTGCGGGACCTGCCGCGCATCGGCGAGCGGTGCGTGGTCGTCGCCCGGCCGCTCGGTGAGGACGGCCGCAAGCTCTTCGCGGCGACGGCGCTGTACGGCGAGGACGGGCGCCTGCTCGGACGCGCGCGCCAGACCTGGATCGTGCCGCGCCGCTAGCCGGGCTCGCGGCGGAGCCGGATCGCGTTCAGGTCCTCGGCGAGGATGCGCGGGATGCGGCGCTCGAGCTCGTCGACGGGATCGTGCTCGGCGTGGATGTACCGCCCGGCCAGGGCGTCGAAGCGGCCGGAGGCGAGCTCGCAGACGAGTCGCGGCGCGAGCTCGGGCGGCGTCCAGGGCGCGTCGTCGGGGAACGCGTCCGCCGTCATGTCCGTCTGCACGAGGCCCGGCGAGATCACGAACACGGGGATGCGGCCCTCGAGCTGCTTTGCCAGCGTCTCGCCGTAGCGCCCGACCGCGGCCTTGCTCGCGGCGTACGCGGTGCTCGTCGAGCCGGGGAGGTACGAGGCCCCGCTGCCGGTGATGACGATCCGCCCGCCGCCGCGCTCGAGCATCGCCGGGATCACCGCGCGGCAGCAGAGGTGGACGCCGAGGACGTTGACCTCGAGCACGTGCCACCACTCCTCCAGCGGGACGTCCCACGCGGCGCGCTCCCAGATCGCCGTGCCGGCGTTCGCGACGAGCAGCTCGACGTCGCCGGCCTCCGCGACCATGCGCTCGACGTCGTCGCGCCGCGACACGTCGCCGACCACCGCGCGTCCGCCGATCTCCGTCGCGACCGCCTCCACCTCGCCGGCCGAACGCGCGGTCACGACGACCTCCCATCCGTCGGCCGCGAGCGCCCGTGCCGTGTTCGCGCCGATGCCGCGTCCTCCACCGGTGACGAGCGCGATCCTCCCTGCGGACATGGTGGGAGGATACGGCGCCCGCCCTACCCGAGGTCGCGGCCGTGCCGGCTGCCGCTCCAGGGCCAGTCGGCCACGCGTGCGCAGAGCCCGGCCTTCACCGGGTTGAGGAGGATGTACGTCCGTGCGGCGTCGCAGTGCTCGTCCGACTCGACGAGCCAGGAGGCGAAGCGGTCGGCGAACAGGTGTCCGCGGCGGCCGTACCGCCTGTTGAATGCACGCGCGTAGTCGCCGTTGAGGACACGGAGGCCGTCCGAGAGGCCCTCGCGCGTGCACTCAACGAGCACGTGGTAATGGGTCGTCATCAGGCAGAAGGTGTCGAGCGTCCACCGGTAGTCGCGTCCGACCTTCGCCAGCAGCCCGAGGAAGTAGCGGCGGTCGTCGTCGTCGCGGAACGCGCGCTCGCCGGCGACCGCGCGCGTCGTCACGTGGTAGATCCCGTCGGGCAGGTTGCGGCGCGGCGTTCGGGCCACTGCACCGTCGACGGTAGGGCTGCGCCGCGGCAGCGACCACCACTGTGGAAGGATCGTTTCACCTTCGGCACCCCCCGCGACACCGAGTGACAGACCTAGGGACAGTCACTCGACGGCACCGTTCGAGCACCCGGCGGCCGAGGCTCCATCGCCCTGCCCGGACGACCGCCAGGGCGCCTAGCGGCGGACGGCGCTGGCGATCTCGTCGAGCGAGTCGGGATTCTCGAGCGACGACAGGTCGCCCGGATCCGTCCCGAGCGCCCGCGCACGGACCGCACGTCGGACGATCTTCGCCGACCGCGTCTTCGGCAGCGCGCCGACGAAGACGACCCGGTCGGGCCTGAACGCCTTCCCGAGCACCTCGCCGACCGTCGCCGCGACCTCCTCCTCCGTCGGCCTCTCGCCGGGACGCGGAACGCAGAAGATCCAGGCGACCTCACCCTTCACCTCGTGCGGGACGCCGATCGCGGCCGCCTCCGCGACGCCGCCGTGCGCGATCGCCGCGGACTCGAGCTCGGCGGGTCCGATCCGCTTCCCGGCGATGTTGAGCGTGTCGTCCGACCGACCGTGGAGGAACCAGTACCCGTCCTCGTCGACCGACGCCCAGTCGCCGTGCGTCCAGATGCCGGGGAACCGCCGCCAGTAGGTGTCGAGGTAGCGCTCCGGATCGCCCCACAGGCCGCGCGTCATCCCGGGGAACGGCCGCCGGCAGACGAGCTCGCCGACCTCGCCGCGCACCGGCCGCCCCTCCTGGTCGACCACGTCCATGTCCGTCCCGAGCGCCGGGAACCCCAGCGACACCGCCTTGATCGGCTCGGTGATCGCGACGGAGAGGAAGCACGCGCCGACCTCCGTCCCACCGGAGAGGTTCACGATCGGCACACGTCCCTTCCCGACCGTCTCGTGAAGCCATCGGTACGGCCCGGGATTCCACGGCTCGCCCGTCGTCGCGATCGCCTGGAGCGAGGACGTGTCGGCCACGGGCTCGCCCTTGGGGATCAGCGCCCGGATCAGCGTCGGCGAGACGCCGAGCATCGTCACCCGTTCCTGTTCCACCGTTCGCCAGAGCCGGTCGTCGGGCCAGTCGGGCGCGCCCTCGGCGAACACGATCGACGCGCCCACGGCGCCTCCGCCGACCACCGTCCACGGCCCCATGATCCAGCCCATGTCGGTCGCGAAGTGGATCCGGTCGCCCTCGTGGACGTCCGTCTGGTACGCGACCTCACGTGCGATCGAGACGAGGAAGCCGCCCTGGACGTGGAGCACGCCCTTGGGCTGTCCGGTCGTCCCCGAGGTGTACGTGAGCAGGTACGGGTGCTCCGACTCGACCTCGAGCGGCTCGAGGACGCCCGGCTGCCGCGTCACGAGCGCGGGCCACGACAGCGACTCGCGCTCCCAGGCGATCACGGGCCGCCCGTCGACGACCTCGTCCACCGCCTCGCGCATCGCGATCCGGCGGCCGCGACGGAGCGACCAGTCGGCGCAGATCACGACCGTCGCCTCCGACGCCTCGAGCCGCTGGCGCACCGCAGGCGCCGCGAAGCCGGAGAACACCGGCACCTGGATCGCGCCGACGTGCGCGCACGCGTGCGACGCCACGGCGACCTCGGGGCACATGGGCATGTAGATCGCGACCCGGTCGCCGGGCCGCACACCGAGCTCGACGAGGGCCTCGGCGAGCTGCGTCGTCTCGTGCGAGAGCTCCGTCCACGTCCGCTCGCGATGTGTCCCGTCCTCGCCGAGGAACACCGCCGCCGTCTCGTCCGGCTTCCGGTCGGCCCACCGGTGGACGCAGTTGCGCGCGAGGTTCAGGCGCCCGCCGCGGAACCAGGTCGCCCACTCGATCCCCCGCGACGTGTCGAGCACGCGATCCCACCGCGCCGAGAACTCGAGACCGAGGTCGTCCACGACCTCCGGCCAGAACCGGTCGGGCTCCTCGATCGAGATCCGGTGCAGCTCCGCGTAGCGGTCGACGCCGAAGCGCCGCATCAGGCGCGTCAGGTTCGCGCGCTCGAGGCGCGCCTCGTCGGGCGTCCACACGAACTGGCTCAAAGGTGCGGTCAACCGTACTTCACCCGCGAGCGGCGGCTGGTAGGTTAGCGTCCACTAACCTAGTGGACGCTAACAATCGAGGAGGAACCCCTTCGCATGAGAGCCTCGATCTACAGCCCGGAGACGCGCAAGTGGTGGACGCTGGCGGCCGTCGCGTTCGGGCTCTTCATGATCATGCTCGACAACACGGTCGTGAACGTCGCGCTCCCGTCGATCCAGCGCGACCTCGACATCGGCCTGTCCGAGCTCGAGTGGATCGTCACCGGGTACGCGCTCAGCTTCGCCGCCCTGATGCTGACCGGCGGGAAGGTCGCCGACATGATCGGCCGCCGCCGCGTGTTCGTGCTCGGGATCATCGTCTTCACCGGCGCGTCGTTCCTCTGCGGGATCGCGAGCTCGAGCGAGGTTCTGATCGGCGCCCGCGTGCTCCAGGGTGTCGGCGCCGCGCTGATGAACCCGGCCACGCTCTCGATCATCTCCGCGACGTTCCCGCCGAGGGAGCGTGGCACCGCGATCGGCATCTGGGCCGGCGTCTCCGCGCTCGCGCTCGCGATCGGGCCGCTCGTCGGCGGCCTCCTCACGGAGCACATCGGCTGGGAGTGGATCTTCTTCATCAACGTCCCGGTCGGCATCCTCGGCATCGCCGCAAGCTACGTCTTCATCGACGAGTCGAAGGACACCTCGCACGAGCAGCGGCTCGACCTGCCGGGGCTCCTGACCTCCGGGATCGGCCTCTTCGCGCTGACCTACGCGCTGATCGAGGCGAACACCTACGGCTGGACGTCGGGTCGCATCGTCGGCGCCTTCGCGGTCGCCGCGGTGATGCTCGTCGCCTTCGTGCTCCTCGAGCGGCACCAGCGGCTGCCGATGCTCGACCTCTCGCTGTTCCGGAGCGGCACGTTCACGGGGGCGAACCTCGTCGTCCTGCTCGTGGGGTTCGCGATGTTCGGGATCTTCCTGTTCATCTCGCTCTACATGCAGAACGTGATCGGGTACTCGGCCGTCGAGGCAGGCGCGGCGTTCCTGCCGATGACCGTCCTCATCATCCTGATCGCCCCGATCGCCGGGAAGACGACCGACCGCATCGGCTCGCGGTGGCTGATGACGGCGGGGATGACGCTCATCGCCGGCCAGCTCCTCTACCTCTCGACGCTCGGCGTCGGCGCGGACTACTGGGACCTGCTGCCGGCGATGCTCGTCGGCGGCATCGGCATGGCGCTGACGATGACGCCGAGCGCGGCGGCCGCGGTGCGGTCGGTGCCGGTCGACAAGTCGGGCGTCGGCTCGGCCGTGCTCAACTCGTTCCGCCAGGTCGGCGGCTCGATCGGGATCGCCGTCATGGGCGCGATCATGGCGCACGAGATCGCCGGTCGACCGGGGCCGCAGCCGTTCGTCGACGGGCTCTCCGTCACGCTCAGGGTGGCCGCGCTGATCGCGGTCGCCGGCGCCGTCGTCGCGGCCGTCCTCGTCCGTCCGCACGCGCGCGAGGACCACGCGGAGGCGGTCGAGGCCTCGGCGGCGTGACCGCCTCCCCGAAGCTGCGCCTGCCGGCGGCCGAGCGTCGGCAGGCGCTCCTCGAAGCGGCCCTGCGCGTGTTCTCGCAGGGCAGCTACGCGGGTGCGACCACGGCGGAGATCGCACGTGTCGCGGGGGTGTCGGAGCCCGTGCTCTACCGGCACTTCCCGTCGAAGAAGGAGCTGTACTTCGCCTGCCTCGACGAGGCGTGGGCGCGGCTGAAGGAGGCGCTCACGGAGACGATCGAACGCGTGGGGCTCGAGCGCGCGCCGCTCGCCGTCGCCCAGACCGGCACCGGGCTACGCGCGCTCCGCGTGCTGCCGCCGAACCTGTGGCTGTCCGGGATCGTGGAGTCGAGCGAGGATCCGGAGATCGCCGACCACGTGCGCGCGCACATGCGCGAGGTGCACGACTTCATCGCCGACACGCTCCGCCGCGCGCAGTCGATCGGCGTGATCCCGGTCGAGCGCGACCCCGAGGCGGAGGCGTGGATCTTCGTCGGCGGCGGCCTCCTCGTGACGATGGCCGACCGGCTCGGCGGCCTCCTGGGCCACGAGGACTTCTCGCGCGTGGCCACGGCGCGCTACACGTGGCTGTTCGGGAAGCCGCCCGCCGAGCCGCCGCAGGGCTTCTGGCACCCGTCGGTGGGGCGGGACCGCTCCGGCGTCTGACCCGCGGGTGCCAAAAACGGAGGGGCCCCGCTGCGGCTCGGGGCCCCTCCGTGGAAGGCGGGCTCGCCGGTGGGCGGGAGCTGAAACCTTGACTCTGCGGCCCAGCCAGGTTTCCTACCCCCGCCCGCCTCGGTGGCGGGCCCCCTGCATCCGTGCCTGGCGTCCGGCTCGGCTGCGAGGTGACCTCACTGTATGGGTGCCTCCGGGCACTGTCAAGTAGCTCGGTCAAGTGATTCGCACACGCGTCGCTTGACACCCGAAACGGGCTTCCACATGCCCCTTCCGGGGGATGGCACGAGCGGTCAACTTGCGGTTCGGTGAAGTATGGAGAAGACTTCCTCCCATGCCTCCTGCCGCCCGCACCTCCGCCGCCCGCCATGGGCACGCCGCCGCCGCCTCCCGTCTGGGTGAGCGCCTGCGCCAGCTCCGCGTCGCCGCGGGTCTGACGCAGACGCAGCTCGCCGGCGACCGTTTCTCGAAGGAATACGTCTCGCAGATCGAGCGCGGGAAGACCCGCCCGACGAAGGAGACGATCGACTGGCTCGCGTCGCGCCTGGGCATCGATCCCGGCTTCCTCGCGAACGGCGTCTCGACCGACGCGCGCGACCGCGTCGAGGCCGGCCTCGCCCGCGCCGAGGCGCTGCTCGAGTCGGGTGAGGTCGAGGACGCCGGCGCCGCGTTCGCCGACATGAGCACGGCCGTCGCGGCCACCGCGTCCGTCGAGCTCGAGGTCCGGTGGCTCACCGGTCACGGCCGCGCGCTCGTGATCGCCGGCCAGGTGACACGCGCCCTCGAGCTGCTGACGCGCGCGCGTTCGCTCACCGAGGGCCCCGAGTTCTCCGACGTCGACCGCGCGGACGTCCTGTTCCGCCTCGGCGTCTGCCGCGTCCAGCTCACGAGCATCACGACCGCGATGGCGCTCTTCAACGAGGCGCTGGAGCTCGCGGAGCGGTCGGGCCTCCCGTGCGACGTGCTGCGGGCCTCGATCCTGGACTGGCGCGCACGCTGCTACCGCCACCAGCGCGACTTCGCGGCGGCGCGCGAGGACGTCGAGCGCGCGCTCGAGCTCGCGGAGGGCCTCTCCGACCACAAGACGATGGGGCACCTCTACTTCCAGGCGTCGCTCGTCGCCGAGCGGCAGGGGCACATGGTGCTCGCGCGGACGTACGCCGAGCGCGCGAAGGTGCAGTACGAGCACATCGCCGACCGCCTCAACCTCGGTCGGCTGCTCAACAACCTCGGCGGCCTCAACTTCCTCCTGGGCAAGCCCGAGGATGCGGTTCGCCACCTGAAGGACTCGATCGCGACGTCCCTCGACGTCGGGCGCGACGACGACGCCGCCCGCGCGATCACCTCGCTCGCGCAGGTGCACCTCGGGACGGGGGACGTGACCCTCGCCGAGGAGCAGGCGCGACACGCGCTCCGGATCCTCGACGGGCGCGACGACCTCCTGGACGAGATCGGCGGCGCGAACCTCGCGCTCGGTCGCGCTCTGCTCGTGCAGGAGCGCCTCGATGAGGCGGAGACGGCATTCGCTGCGGCGGAGGCCTCGTTCGACCAGTTGGGGTCTGCAAGCCATCGCGCTGCTGCGTGGATGGCACAGGGCGACCTCGCGGCGAAACGCGGTGACGACGGCACAGCGTCGCGCCTCTACCGCCGTGCGGCCGAGCTGCTCCAGGATCTCAAGTTCTAGGCGAAGGGAGGTGACTCCATGCTGAAGGCTCGCGTGATCACCCTTGCGGCATCGCTCGCGGCGATTCTGGCCGGGTGCGCTTGGACCGGCTGGGCATCGGGCGGCTGGTAGACCCACAGGTACCCTGAGCGCGGATGCGTCTCAGGGTCGGGTTCCTCGTCGCGGTTCTGCTCGTCGCCGGATGCGGAGGGTCCGGCGAGTCCGGCGGACCGGCAGGCGGCGGCGGGGGTTCGCTCGAGAGCCTGTGGAAGCGGCCCGGAGAGGATGTGGGGCTGATCCAGGGGACGAGCGACTATGCCCCCGGCGACGTGCGGGTCTCGTTTCTCGTCGTCGCCGGGGACGGTCGGGTGATCGAGCGGCCGCGCGCCCGCGTGTGGCTCGCGCCGAAGCGCGGCGCGCCGCCCGTGCAGGAGACGGAGGCGACGCTCGAGCCCGTCGGCGCCGACGGCGCGAAGGCCGAGCCGGGCGAGGTCCGGTACCTCTTCGTGACGAAGCTCCGCGTGCCCCGACCCGGGACGTGGTGGTTCGTCGCGGAGCCGATCGGCGGCTACCGGATCCAGGGGCTCGGGACGCTGGAGGTGCGCGACAAGACGTTCTCGCCCGCCGTCGGCGCGCCCGCGCCGCGCTCGGAGACGCCGACGCTGAAGAGCACGGGCGGCGACCTCGCGAAGCTGACGACGGCGACGACGCCCGACCCGAAGCTCTACGAGACGTCCGTCGCGCAGGCGCTCGACGCGAAGCAGCCCTTCGTGGTCGTCTTCGCGACGCCGAAGTTCTGCCAGAGCCGTGCGTGCGGCCCCGTCGTCGACGTCGTCGACGAGATGCGCCGGGAGTTCGAGGGCCGCGGCGTGCAGTTCATCCACGTGGAGGTCTACAAGGACAACGACCCGACGAAGGGCCTGAACCGCTGGATGCAGGAATGGAACCTCCAGACGGAGCCGTGGGTGTTCGTCGTCGGCGCCGACGGGAAGGTCAGGGCGAAGCTCGAGGGCTCGGCCTCCGCCGACGAGCTCCGGGCCGCGATCGAACCGGTCGCCCGCTAGGGCGCGCGTGGAATGATCGCGGCGTGAGGACACGCCGCCTTCGCCGTGCGCTGCACGTCGGCCGAGTCGCCTCCCAGTCGCACTTCTTGCGGGTGCTCGGCGAGGTCGGCGTGGTCGGCGACAGGCCGGCGACCGTGGAGGGCGCGCGCGGGTTCCGCGAAGGGCTCGAGCGCCTCGGGACGACGTACATCAAGCTCGGCCAGATCCTCTCGTCGCGCTCCGACCTGCTCCCGGACGCGTACATCCAGGAGCTCGAGAAGCTGGTCGACCGCGTGCCGCCCGTCGCCTTCGAGGACGTCCGCGCGATCGTCGACGCCGACGTCGGACCGGATGCGTTCGTCTCGATCGATCCGGAGCCGCTCGCGACGGCGTCGATCGCGCAGATCCACGCGGCCATCCTGCGCGACGGCCGCGACGTCGTCGTCAAGGTCCGCCGTCCGGGAATCGCGGAGCAGGTGGCGGTCGACCTCGAGGTGATCCGGTCGAGCGCCCGGCTGCTCGAGGCCCGCTCGGAGACGGCGCGGCTCGTCCAGCTGAGCGCCCTCGCCGAGGAGCTCGACGTCCACCTGAACGGCGAGCTCGACCTCACGGAGGAGGCGAACAACACCGAGGTGATCGCCTCGACCGTCGCCGACGTCGGGGAGCTCGTCGTGCCGGCGGTGATGCACCCGTACGTGACGGAACGCGTCCTCGTGCTCGAGCGGATCCACGGCGTCAAGGTCGCCCGAGGACACGGCCTCCCGCCGGAGCGCGCGGAGCAGCTGGCACGCGCGTTCTTCCGGGCGTACGTCCGCCAGGTGACGATCGAGGGCATCTACCACGCCGATCCCCACCGGGGGAACGTGCTCCTGACGCCCGACGCGCGGCTGGCGCTGCTCGACTTCGGGCTCCTCGGCCGGCTCGACGACGACACGCGGCGGCGGCTCGCGCTCCTGCTCATGGCGGTCGCGCAGAATCGCGCGGACGACGTCGCCGAGCTCCTCCTCGGCCTCTCGCTGACGACGATGGAGTCCGATCAGGCGGGGTTCGTCCACGAGCTGCGTCGCAAGCTCCCGCGCTACCACTGGCGGCCGCTGTCGGGGATCCGGGCGGGCGCGGCGCTCGCCGACCTGCAGCGGATCGCGGTCACGCACGGGATCCGCCTGCCGACGAGCTTCGCCCTCGTCGGCAAGACGCTCTCGCAGGCGGACTCGATCGCCCGCACGCTCCACCCGGAGCTCGACCCGATCCGGATGCTCGAGGACGACGCGAGCGACGTGATGCTCGCCGAGGCGGAGCGGCGGCTGCAACCGAACCAGCTGTTCGCGTACGCGTTCACGCAGCTCGAGCCCCTCGCGCGGATGCCCCGGAAGGTCGGGCATCTCGTCGACCGCCTGGAGGAGGGCACGCTGAAGGTCGGGATCACGCCGACGGGCCTCGCGGAGCTCGAGGCGCTGCTCCGGTCGACGGCGAACCGGCTGGGCGTCGCGGTGATCATCGCCGGCGGGCTCGTCGCCTCGGCGCTCATGGCGCGGGTGAACGACGGCGTGGCGCTCGTCGGGTTCCTCGTGTCCGCGGCGCTCGGGCTCTACATGCTCTGGAAGATCCTCCGCACGCCCGGCGAGCTGTGAAGGGCGCTCGCTCCCACGACCGGCGGGGCCGTGCCGGGTCCGACCCTGCGCCGTCCCGCTCAGCCGGGGAGCCCGTCGCCGTAGGCGCCCACGCGCTCGACGACGAGCTCGGGCACGCGCGCGTACGGGCTGAGGCGCAGCACCGCGCGGACGAGCTCCGCGCAGTCCTCCGGCCGGATCATCCGCTCGGGAGGGATCCCGCTCCATGACGCCATCGGCGTGTCGACGAACGCGGGCGCGAGCGCGGTGCAGCGGACGCCGTCTCCCTCGAGCTCCGCGTTCAGCGACCGGGTGAGCGCAATCACCGCTGCCTTGGTCGCGCCGTAGACGGCGAGGCCGGGCGTCGCCTCGGTGCCCGCGATCGACGCGAGGTTGATCACGTGGCCCCGCGAGGCCTTCAGCAGCGGGAGGGCATACCGCGTCGTGAGGATCAGGCCGCGGAGGTTGACGCCGAGCTGGAGGTCGAGGTGCTTGGGCTGCAGGTCCTCGATGCGCCCGGCGATGCCGACCCCGGCCGAGTTGACGAGCACGTCCAGTCCGCCGAAGCGCTCGGCGTGCGCGCCCACGAGCCGCTCGCACTCCTCCGTCCGGGACACGTCGACCGCGACGGCGTGCGCGCCGAGCTCGGCGGCCGCCGCCTCCACCTTGGCCGCCGTCCGCGACGCGAGCGTCAGCGCGTACCCGTCTTCGGCCAGGGCCCGGGCGACCGCGAGGCCGATCCCGGACGACCCACCCGTGACGAGCGCGCTCTTCGGCATCCGCGATTCCTACAGCGGCGGGCGGAGGAAGGTCAAGCGCCGGCGCGAACCTTCGCCGACGAGGAGCCGAGAGACGGCTTCGACGCTCCTCCTCTCCCCTGAGAGGCGGCCGCGGCGGTGCCGCGGCCGCTCTTTCCCCGCCTCAGCGCC
>JBLNEO010000144.1:0-19518 GCA_050262775.1 Pseudomonadota bacterium
GGCCGCCCCCCGGGGGGCGCGGGGCCCGCGCCTGGGGGGGGGGCGCCGCTGATGGGTGGGCGCGGGGCCGGGCCGGCGGCGCCCCGCCGCCCCGGGCGCCCGGGGCGGCCGGGCCGGCCGGCGTCAGATGAGCCCGCAGGACCGGGCCGTGCGCGGCCACGGGAAGAAGCCGCGGCCGGAGCGGTAGGCGCGCTCCGCGACCCAGATCTGCTCGATCGGCGTCCAGCGGTCGGCCGTCCCCTTCCGGCGCAGCAGGTCCGCGCCGTAGAGCCGCTGGAAGTGGAGGTCCATCTGCAGCCCGCCGTAGTACGGCCCGTTCGGGTCGTCCCACCGGGCCTCGTGGCGGTGGATGCACATCCACGCGCCGAGCCGTGGCGGGTTGTGCGCCTGCCGCTTCGCGGCGGCGGCGCGCTTGCGCCAGAGGTTCACGACCCACTGCCGGTAGGTCGGGTTGCTCGAGCGCCGTGCGCTGTGCGACGTGGGGCTGAGCGGCCTGCGCATCAGGCGCTGGTACGACCACGTCTGCTTCCGGTAGCGGTCGATCGTCCGGATCTGGCGCGCGGCCACGGCGGCTGCGAGCGTCCGGTCGGCCCGCGCGGCGGCGGGCTGCTGCTCGGTGCCGGCCTCGGCGGGCGCGGCGGGGGGACGGACGAGGGTCACGGCGCCGAGCGCGAGGGCAGCGGCTGCCGCGACCAGGCAGAATGCGACGCTCCGCAAGGAGTCCTCCTGGTTCGCTGACACGGGCGACGCCGGGGGCGGGAAGGGCCGCAGAGCCCAGAACTTGCCGGCATCTCGGTGTTTCTCGGTTACGGAGCATAGCGATCACACTCGATCGTGGTGTCAGTGGTGTCGATCATGAGCACTTCTCAATGGACTAGCCTTGGACAGGTGCACCCCGTTCTCGCGCACGGAGGCACCGTCGGCGCGATCGCGGAGTCTGCAGGCGTGCTCGCGATCCTCGGCCTCTGGGGCTGGGTCTGGTGGCGCTCGCGCGGCGAGGAGGACGAGGAAGCGCTAGCGCCGGACGACGAAGCCGCCGTACAGGAGCACGGCGGCGAGCGCGAGTGACGCCGCCGTCCCGGCGATCCCGAGCCCGAAGAGCGCACTCCCGGCCGCGGCGACGAGCACGCCGGCGACGACGAGCGCGTTCCCGAGCGGACGCCGCCGGAACGTGAGGAGCGCGACGGCGACGACGGCGACGGTCCCGGCGACGTTCGCGGCGATCGCGAGCACCCGCGCGGGCGCGAGGTCGAGGTGCGCCTGCGCCTCCGGGACCGCGTCGGCGCCGAACGTGCCGTGGACCGGCACGGCGAGCGCCACGCCGACCGCGAGGCCGACGAAGACGAGCGCGAGCGGGGCCGCCCAGGCGCGGCCCGCACGGAGCAGCGACCCGGCGCCGAGGAGCGGCGCCGTGAGCAGGCCGCCGCAGAGGTAGTAGAGGCGGAACGCGGCGTCGTCCCAGCCGGCGGCAGCACCCCAGGCGAGCGCGGCCGAGGCGATCGAGAACGCGGCGAGGGAGGCCGACCAGGACGCCAGCTCCGGCGCCCGGCGCTCGCGCCAGCGCTCGAGCAGCCGGCCGGCGAGGCGCAGCGCGACGAGCGCGGCCGCGAAGGCGAGGACGGCGTCCACGGCGGAGGAGCGTAGTAGGGTCGCCTCGTGAGGCGCGTCCTGCTGGCAGCGGTTCTCGCGACGGCCGCCCTCGTCGCACTCGTGCCCGCGGACGCCGCGCCGCGCCTCGACTACGCGTCGTTCGCGCGGAACGTCCTGCCTCCCGGTCAGTCGGGCAGCCTCTCCTTCCCGCCGTCGGCGACCGACCAGCTCGCGCTCTACGACGGCCTCACGCCGAAGGCCGGCGACGTCGGCGCCGCGGACCTCGGCCGGTTCTTCAAGTCGGCGCGGTTCGGGCCGGACGGACGCGTCGTCCGGACCGTTCGCCCGCGCGCGGGCGTCGTGATCCGCCGCGACCGCTGGGACGTCCCGCACGTCACCGGCCGGACGCGGAGCGACGTGATGTTCGGCGCCGGCTGGGTCACGGCCGAGGACCGCGGGCTGCTGATGAACCTCCTCCGCGGCCCGGGGCGGGTCGCGGCGCTCGACGTCCCGGGGCTCGCCGCCTTCGAGCTCGCGAGCACGGCGACCGCCTTCACCCCCTCGCCCGCGACCGAGGCCCGCCTCGCGGCCCAGGTCGGGCTCCTCGCGGCGCGCGGCGCCCGTGGGCGGCGGATCATCGCCGACGTCGACGCCTACGTCGCCGGGATCAACGCGTTCAACGACCGTCAGGGGTACGGGATCACGCCGTGGACGCGGAACGACGTCGTCGCGGTGGCGGCGCTCATCGGCTCCGTCTTCGGCGTCGGCGGCGGCGACGAGACCCGCAGCGCGCTCCTCCTCGACGCGCTCTCCGCGCGCCTCGGCGCGACCGGCGGGTACGCGGTGTGGAACGACCTCCGCAACGTGCAGAACGACGCAGCGCCCGTCTCGGTGCCCGGGCGCGTGGCCTACGACGACGGGACCGGCGCGCGCAGCGGCTCGTCCGCGCTCGACGACGGCAGCTTCGTGCCGCTCCTGCCGGGCGCCGCGACCCCGGCCGCGCACCGATCGATGTCGAACGCGCTCCTCGTCGGCCGGTCCCGGTCGGCGACCGGGCGGCCGCTGTTCGTCGCCGGCCCGCAGGTCGGCCAGTCGTACCCGCAGCTGCTGATGGAGCTCGACCTCCACGGCGGCGGCATCGACGCGCGCGGGGCCGCGTTCCCGGGGATCTCGATGTACGTCCTGCTCGGGCGCGGACGCGATTTCGCGTGGAGCGCCACCTCGGCGGGCACCGACATCGTCGACACCTTCGCCGAGACGCTCTGCGGCGGGGACGACCTGCACTACGTCTTCCGCGGCGAGTGTCGCGCGATGACGACGCTCGACGCCGGCACGCTCCAGGGCCGCGGCGGGGCGCCCGACCGGCGGATCGCGCTCCGCGAGACGGTGCACGGGCCGGTGAGCGGCTACGCGACGATCGGCGGACGGCGCGTGGCGCTGACGCGGCTCCGCTCGACACGCGGCCGCGAGATCCTGAGCGCGCTGCTGTTCGCGGACCTGAACGCGAACGTCCCGACCTCGGCACGGTCGTTCCTGCGCGTCGCCTCGCAGCTCGAGATGACGTTCAACCTGTTCTACGCCGACGACCGCGACATCGCGACGTTCAGCGCCGGCCGGCTGCCGCTCCGCGCCCCGGGCGCCGACGGCGGTCTGCCGACCGAGGGCACGGGCGATCACGAGTGGCGCGGATTCCTGCCGGCGTCGCGGCACGCGCAGGCGGTGAATCCGGCCGGCGGGACGATCCTCAACTGGAACAACCGCCCCGCGCACGGGTTCGCGGCGGCGGACGACGAGTTCTCGTGGGGATCGATCCAGCGGGTGCAGCTGCTCGCCCGGGGGATCGAGCGCCGGCGGCGGCACACGCTCGCCGACGTCGTCGCCTCGATGAACGCGGCCGCGACGACGGATCTCCGCGCGGCGCTCGTCTGGCCGGTCGTCGCTCAGGTGCTCTCGGGCGGCGCGGCGCCCTCCGATCGGGCGGCGCGGGCGGCGGCCGCGGTGACCGCGTGGAGCGCCGCCGGCGCGAGCCGGCTCGACCGCGACCTCGACGGGCGGATCGACGACCCCGGCGCCGCCGTCCTCGACGCCGCCTGGCCGGGCCTCGCAGACGCGGTGCTCGCGCCCGTGCTCGGGCCGCTGACCGTGAGGCTCGCACAGGTCGAGACCCGTGACGACCGCCCCTCGCCGAACGGGAACGCCTACGGCGCGGGCTGGTACGGGTACGTCGACCAGGATCTCCGGACGCTGCTCGGCCGGCAGGTGCCGTCGCCCTACTCGAGGCGCTACTGCGGCGGCGGCGACCTGGCCGCGTGCCGCGCCTCCCTGTGGGCGGCGATCGAGGCCGCCGCCGCGACGCTCGCGGCGACGCAGGGCCCGGACGTGGCGGCGTGGCGCTCCGACGCGACCCGCGAGCGCATCACGTTCGGATTCCTCCCGGCGACGGCCCGCTTCACGAACCGCCCGACGTTCCAGCAGGTGATGTCGTTCGGCGCCCACCGGCCGCGCCGCTGAGTCCCGCCGGGCGCTCGGCTACCCTCCGGTGGCCCGTGCCCGAGAAGCGCTACCTGTTCACGCCCGGGCCGACGCCCGTCCCGCCGGAGGTGCTGGCGGTGATGGCGGAGCCGGTGATCCACCACCGCGGGCCCGATTTCAAGCGGACCTACGAGCGTTGCCTCGCGCGGCTGCAGGAGGTGTTCCGGACGGAGCACGACGTCCTGCTCCTCACGGCGTCCGGCACCGGCGCGTTCGAGTCGGCGGTCGCGAACCTCGTCGACCCGGGCGAGCGGCACCTCGTCGTCTCGGCCGGGAACTTCGGCGAACGGTGGGCCGAGATGGTCGCCGCGTACGGCGCCGACCTCGTGCACCTGCGGCTCCCGTGGGGGGTCTCGCCGTCGCCGGACGAGCTCCGCGAGGAGCTGGGGCGGGCCGGGCGCGTGAAGGCCGTCTACCTCGTCCACTCCGAGACCTCGACGGGCGTCGTCGCCGATGTGGAAGGGCTCGCGCGGGTGGCGAAGGACGCCGGGGCCCTCGTCGTCGTCGACGCCGTCTCCAGCCTCGGCGCGGTTCCGCTGGAGAGCGACGCATGGGGGATCGACGTCGTCGTCGCCGGCTCGCAGAAGGCGCTGATGGCGCCGCCGGGGCTCGGGATGGCGTCGGTCTCGCCCGCCGCGCTCGACGCCGTCGGCTCGGCGCCCCGCTACTACTTCGACTGGCGGCGGACGCTCGACGGCCAGCGGAAGCTCGACGCGCCGTTCACGCCCGCCGTGACGCTCGTCCGCGCGCTCGACGTCGCGCTCGGGCTGCTCCTCGACGAGGGCCTGGAGGCAGCGTTCGACCGTCACGTCCGCCTCGGCCGCGCGTGCCGCGAGGGGATCAAGGCGATGGGGCTCGAGCTCGCATCGCCCGACGAGGACCGCTCGGCGGTCGTCACGACCGTGCGTGCGCCCGAGGAGCTCGACGTGAAGGCGTTCCTGCTCGACCTCCGCGACCGGCTCGGCGTCCAGCTGATCGGCGGCCAGGGCGAGTGGGCGGGCAAGGTGTTCCGCATCGGCCACATCGGCTACTTCGACCTGTTCGACATCACGACGGCGCTCGCGGCCGTCGAGGACGGCCTCGTCGAGGCGGGCATCGCCGTCGACCGCGGCGTCGCGGTGAGCGCCGCGCTGAACGCGTTCGAGCACGCCCGGGCGTGAAGGTCCTCGTTCGGGAGGAGATCGCGCCCGCGGGCGTCGAGCTCCTGCGGTCGCGGTTCGACGTCGACGTGGACGCGGAGTCGGAGCTCGCGGAGATCATCGGCGACTACGACGCGATCGTGATCCGCTCGGCGACGAAGCTCACCGCCGACCTGATCGAGCGGGGCGGGCGGCTGCGCGTGATCGGGCGTGCGGGCGTCGGCGTCGACAACGTCGACGTCGAGGCCGCGACGCGCCGCGGGATCGTCGTCGCCAACGCCCCCGAGTCGAACATCGTCTCGGCCGCAGAGCACACGGTCGGGCTGCTCGTCGCGCTGGCGCGGAACATCCCGCAGGCACACGCCGCGCTCAAGCAGGGCCGCTGGGAGCGCGCGAAGTGGGGCGGGGTCGAGCTCGCCGACAAGACGCTCGGTGTGCTCGGGCTCGGGCGGATCGGCCAGCTCGTCGCGCGCCGCGCGCTCGGCCTCGGCATGCGCGTCGTCGCGTACGACCCGTTCGTCTCGCCCGAACGCTTCCGCGAGCTCGGCGTGGAGCAGGGGGCCACGCCCGAGGACGTGTACGCGGCCGCCGACTTCCTCACGGTGCACCTGCCGCTCACCGACGAGACGCGCGGCTTCCTCGACGCGGACGCGTTCGCGCGCATGCGCGACGGCGTGCGGATCGTCAACGCCGCACGCGGCGAGCTCGTCGACGAGCGCGCGCTGATCGACGCGCTGCGCTCGGGCAAGGTCGCGGGCGCGGCCGTGGACGTGTTCGTCCAGGAGCCGTACGCGGGCCCGCTGCTCGAGGTCGAGGGGGTCGTCGTCACGCCGCACCTCGCGGCCTCCACCGAGGAGGCGCAGGATCGCGCGGGCGTGATCGTCGCCGAGCAGGTCGTCGCCGCGCTCGAGGGCGGCCTCGTCACGAACGCGGTCAACATCCCGACGGTCGGCCAGGAGGACCTCGAGGTGCTCGGCCCGTACGTCCCGCTGGCGGCGATGCTCGGCCGCCTCGCGATGGAGCTCGCCGGCGGCCACGCGACGCGCATCCGCCTCGGCTACCTCGGCGGCCTCGCCGACCACGACACGCGGCTGCTGACCGTGGCGGCGCTCAACGGCGCCTTCCAGGGACGCGTCGACCAGCCGGTCAACTACGTCAACGCGCCGGTGATCGCGGCGGAGCGCGGGATCGAGGTGCGGGAGGAGCGGAGCGCCGCGGCCCGGGACTTCACGAACCTCGTCCGCGTCGGCGTCGACGACGTGGAGGTGATGGGGACGCTGATCGGGCGCGAGAACCGCCACTGGCTGGTGGCGACGCTCGGCTTCCAGCTCGAGATCGAGCTCGCGCCGCGCATGGTGTTCTTCCGCTACGACGACGTGCCGGGCGTGATCGGGCGCGTGGGGATGCTCTTCGGGAACGCGGGCGTCAACATCGCGAACATGGCCGTCTCGCGCTCCCGGCAGGGCGGGAAGGCCCTGATGGCGATGTCGATCGACTCGGAGGCACCACCCGCGCTGCAGGAGCAGTTTCGCGGCGAGGGCTTCGACGACGTCCGGTTCGTGACCCTCCGCTAGCCCGGCCGTCCGCACTCGGTCGCAGGTCGTCTCCCGCCCGCACGACGTCCGCAGGCCCGGCGCGGTTGCGCACAGGTACCGTTCCGGCGTGTCCGAGTGGCCGGAGCCGGTGCAGCGGGTGGCCACGTACCTCGAGAAGGCGGGCGCCGAGGCGCGGTTGGAGGAGTTCCCGAACGGCACGCTCACTGCGAAGGACGCGGCCGAGGCGGTCGGGTGTGCGCTCGGCGACATCGTCAAGTCGCTCGTGTTCCGATGCGACGGCCGGACCGTGCTCGTGATGATCCCGGGCGACCGCCGCGCGGATGCCGACAAGGTCGCGCGCCACCTGGGGTGCGCACGCGCACGGATCGCCGCGCCCGACGAGGTGCGCGACACGACGGGGTTCGATCCCGGCGCCGTCGCGCCGTTCCCGCTCCCGCACGTCGACCAGGTCTTGATCGACCGGACGCTCCTCTCGCGGGAGCTCGTCTGGATCGGTGCCGGCTCCCACCGCCACGTGGCGGGGCTCGAGCCGGCCGAGCTCGTCCGGCTCGCCCGCGCGACGGCCATGGACGCCGTCGGGGGCGGGGCTTAACATCCGCCGGGGCGCGGAAAGGAGAAGCGGTGCAGGAGACGTCGAAGATCTGGATGAACGGGGAGCTCGTCGACTGGGCCGACGCGAAGGTCCACGTCGGCACCCACGGGCTCCACTACGGGTCGGGCGTGTTCGAGGGCATCCGGTGCTACGACACGCCGGACGGCCCGGCCGTCTTCCGCCTCGACGACCACCTCAAGCGCCTCGACAACTCGGCGCGGCTGCTCTACATGGAGCTCCCGTACTCGACCGACGAGCTGCGCGAGGCGACGTTCGAGCTGATCGGCGCGAACGGCCTCTCCGAGTGCTACCTGCGCCCGATCGCCTTCTACGGGTACGGCGAGCTCGGCGTGGCGGCGCGCGCGAACCCGATCGACACGGTGATCATGAGCTGGCCGTGGGGCGCGTACCTCGGCGAGGAGGGCCTCCGCGAGGGGATCCGCGCGAAGATCTCGACCTGGCAGCGGATCGGCGCGAACGTGATCCCGCACGTCGCGAAGGCCACGGGCGTCTACCTGAACTCGATGCTCGCCGTGACCGAGGCGAACCGCGCCGGCTACGACGAGGCGATCCTCCTCACCGCGGAGGGCCACGTCGCGGACGGGTCCGGCGAGAACATCTTCGTCGTGCACGACGGCGAGATCTTCACGCCCGCGCTCTCCACGTCGATCCTGCCCGGGATCACGCGGGACACGGTGATCCAGATCGCGCAGGACCTCGGCTACCGCGTCAGCGAGACCACCCTCATCCGCTCCGACCTGTACCTCGCGGACGAGGCGTTCATGTGCGGGACGGCCGCCGAGGTCACGCCGCTGCGGTCGATCGACGACCACGAGCTCGGGGTCGGCCCGATCACGCTCGAGATCCAGCGGGCGTACCTCGACACGGTGCGCGGCCGCAGCGAGCGGTGGGCGCAGTGGCTCGTGCGCGTCGCGCCTGCGCCGACGCAGGCGTGACGGAGACGGCGCGGGACACGGTCCCGCTGTCGGGTGCGTGGCTCGACGAGCGCGAGGAGGAGCTCGTGCTCGAGGTGCTGCGGTCCGGCCGGCTCTCGCTCGGCCCGACGATCGACCGCTTCGAGGAGGCGCTGGCGGAGGCCGTCGGCGCGCCGTACGCGGCCGCCGTCTCGAGCGGCACGGCGGGGCTGCACCTGCTCTGCCGGATCGCCGGCGTCGGCCCCGGCGACGAGGTGATCACCTCGCCGTACTCGTTCGCCGCGTCCGCGAACTGCTTCCTCTACGAGGGCGCCTCGCCGGTGTTCGCCGACGTCGACCCCCGCACGTACAACCTCGACCCGGACGCGGTCGCCGCGGCGGTCACCGACCGGACGAAGGCGGTCGTCGCCGTCGACATCTACGGGTACCCGTGCGAGCTCGACCCGCTGCGCGAGCTGTGCGACCGGCACGGCCTGACGCTCGTCCAGGACGCCTGCGAGGCGCTCGGGGCGCACTACCGGGGACGCCCCGTCGGCGGGCACGGCGTCTCCGCCGTCTTCGCGTTCTACCCGAACAAGCAGATCACCACCGGCGAGGGCGGGATGGTGACGACGCACTCCGAGGAGGAGTGGCGCCTCCTGCGCTCGCTGCGCAACCAGGGGCGGGCCGACGCGGGCGGGTGGCTCGACCACGCGCGGCTCGGCTTCAACTACCGGCTCGACGACGTCCGGGCCGCGATCGGCGTCGCGCAGCTCGAGAAGCTCGACGCGATCCTCGAGCGCCGTGCCGCGGCGGCGGCGCGCTATGGCGCGCTCCTGCGCGACCTCGACGGGCTCACGGTCCCGCTGGCCGACGACGCCGATCACGTCCGCTCGTGGTTCGTCTACGTCGTCGAGCTCGACGAGGGCGCCGACCGTGAGCACGTGATCGACGCGCTCGCCGGCGACGGCGTCCAGACCGCCCGGTACCTGCCGGCGATCCACCTCCAGGAGTACATGCGCGAGCGCTACGGCTTCGCGGAGGGTCTCTGCCCGGTGGCGGAGAGCCTCGCGCGCCGCACGCTCGCGATCCCGTTCCACACGCGCATCACACCCGACGAGCAGGAGCGCGTGGCCGCGTCCCTGACACGGGCGCTCGCCGCCTAGCGTCGTCCCGGCCGGCGCAGTAGCGTTGCGACGTGGAGGCGAATGCGGCCGTCTCGGCGCCCGCCCGCGACGAGCGGCCCGCGGCCGTCGCGGCCGCGGGCCTCGGCACCGGCGAGCTCGTCGCCGTATGGCTCCTGTTCGCGGTCCAGGCGACCGCGACGCTCCTGACGTACTCGCGCCTGCCCCCCTCTGCGGTCTACAACGTCGACGAGAGCGGCGACCTCCTCGCCGGCCTCGGCCGGACGCTGACGTTGCTCAACTACCCGCTCTCGCTCGGCGCGATCGCGCTCGTGGCGCTCGCCGGCGGGCCGAGGCTGCTCGTCTGGGGCGCGATCGCGCTCTGCAGCCTCACGGCCGTCCCGGGCGTGGTCGACCAGGGCGACCTCGACGGGCGGCCGGTCAACGTCCTGCCCGCGCTCGGCGTCGCGATCGCGGTGGCGCTGACGATCCGCGCGGCGCGCAGCCGCGGGCTCGCGTTCGCCCCGGGCGCCCACGGCGACGGGCTGCGGCTCGCGATCGCGCTCGTCCTCCTGGTCGCCGCGCTGCCGTGGGCGGCGGCGGAGGCGGGGTTCTACTTCCCCGGCGACGTGTTCATGGGGGAGGAGGTGCCGCCGGTTCGGGACGAGGGGGTCGCCGCCGTGCACCGCGGGTTCCACCACGGAACCGGGGGCGTCCTGCTGGCACTGGCGGCGCTGGCGCTCTCGCGCGTGCCGACGGCGTCCCGCGGGATCCGCGCGTACCTCTCACTGATGCTCGCGTACGGCGTCGCGAACGCCTCCCAGGACTCGTGGAACGAGCAGCTCTGGAAGCGCGGCTGGGTCGACGTGCACGTGCCGAGCATGATCCGGCCGTCGCTCACGGCCGGCTGGCTCGTGCTCCTGCTGGGCGCGGGCGCGGTGTACGCCTGGTGGTTCCACCCGGATCCTGAGCCATAATCCGCGCCGTGGACGGGGCGCGGATGGTCTTTCTCGGCTTCGGCAAGTGGGCGCGCGCCGACCGGATCTACGCGCTCGAGCCACTCACGGGCGCCGAGCGCGGCGGTGGGCGCCGGACACGCGTCTGGGTGGAGGGCATCCCCGACCCGATCGTGGCGTCGCGGACGGAGCGGACGATCCTCCTCGACATGGGCGTCCGCGCGGAGACGGTCGCCCCCGTGCTCGCGGACGCCCTCGCCCTCGCCGAGAAGATCGTCGAGGACGCCGAGAGCGGCCGCGTCGACCTGAACGACCTCACCCGGCGGGCACGTCGCCTGCTCGAGTCGACGTCGCGGCCGCCCGAGGCCGAGCGCCTCTTCTAGCCGCGTGGACTCGCATCCCGAGACGCCGCCCGGCGCCGACAGGCCCGGGCTCCGAGAACTGCTCGCGCGCGTCGCGATCGACGTTCGCCCGCTGCGGTCGTCGCCGCCGTTCCGGCGCCTGTGGGCGGGGCAGGCGGTGTCGTACGTCGGCAGTCAGGTCGTCGGCGTCGCGGTCCCGTACCAGGTCTATCAGCTGACCGGGTCGACGCTGGCGGTCGGGCTCGTCAGCTTCGTCGAGCTCGTGCCGCTGCTGACGCTGACACTGCTCGGCGGCGCGATCGCCGACGCCGTCGACCGCCGGCGGCTGCTCCTGTGGACGGAGGGGGCGCTCCTGCTCACCGGGATCGGCTTCGTCGCCAACGCGTGGCTCGACGAGCCGCGCGTGTGGGCGCTGTTCGTGCTCGCGTTCCTCGCGGCGTCCTTCTTCTGCCTCGGCGTCGGCGCGATGCGCTCGCTGACGCCGCATCTCGTGCCGCCCGACCAGATCGTCGCCGCGTCGAACCTCAACGGGCTCTACTCGAACCTCGGCGCCGTCGCGGGGCCCGCGATGGCGGGACTCCTGATCGCCGCGATCGGCCTCCCGTTGACCTACCTGCTCGACGTCGTCAGCTTCGGCGCGTCGCTCGTCGCGATCTGGCTGCTCCCGCGGATTCCCAGCGACCCGGACGCCGACCGTCCCGGCCTCCGGTCGGTGGTCGAGGGCTTCCGCTACCTCCGCGGACACCGGGTCGTGCTCGCGTCGTTCCTCGTCGACTCGAACGCGATGGTGTTCGGCATGCCGAGCGCCCTGTTCCCCGCGATGGCCGAGCAGCACTTCGGCGGCGGCGCCGCGACCGTCGGCTACCTCTACGCCGCGCCGTACGGCGGCGCGCTCGTCTGTTCGCTCCTCTCCGGGTGGACGAGCCGCGTCCGGCGGCAGGGGCTCGCGGTCCTCGTGGCGGCAGGGCTGTGGGGCGCCGCGATCACCGTGTTCGGGCTCGTCGACTCGCTCGGGCTCGCGCTCGCGTTCCTCGCCGTCGCGGGCGGCGCCGACCTGATCAGCGCCATCTTCCGGAGCGCGATCCTGCTCACCGCGACGACCGAGTCGATGCGCGGACGGCTCGCAGGGATCGAGTTCGCGCAGGTCGCGAGCGCGCCCACGCTCGGCAACGTGGAGGCCGGCCTCGTCGCGTCGCTCACGAGCATCCGCTTCTCCGTCGTCTCCGGCGGGGTCCTGTGCGTGGCCGGGACCGTCGTCATCGGGCTCCTGCTCCCGGCGCTCGCGCGGTACGACGCGCGTGCGCCCCGCGGGGCCGTCGCATGATCGATCGCACGTACTTCGACCGCTCCGTCCATGCCGTCGCGCCCGACCTCCTCGGGCTCACGCTCCTCGTCGACGGCGTCGGCGGGCGGATCGTCGAGGTCGAGGCGTACGACCACGAGGATCCGGCGGCGCACGGATACCGCGGCCGTACCGAACGGAACGCGGCGATGTTCGGGCCGCCCGGTCACGCCTACGTCTACCGCTCGTACGGGCTCCACTGGTGCCTCAACTTCGTCTGCGAGGGAGAGGGGGTCGCGAGCGCCGTGCTCGTCCGTGCGCTCGAGCCGACGCACGGCCTCGACGTGATGCGCGCGCGGCGCGAGGTCGGCGACGACCGCCTGCTCTGCGCGGGGCCGGGTCGGCTGTGTCAGGCGCTCGGCGTGACGCGGGAACACGACGGTCGCCCGCTCGACCGCCCCCCGTTCGCGCTCCTCGAGCGCGAGGCCGAGCCGGCGACCGTCGCGACCACCCGCGTCGGGATCACGAAGGCGGCCGACCGCCCGTGGCGATACGTCGTGGCCGGGTCGCCCTGGCTCAGCCGCGGGCCACGACGAGCGTGACCGGCATCCCGGGCTCGGCCGCGACGCCCGGCTTCGGCGTCTGCGAGACGACCTGGAACGGCACGCCGTCGGTCCAGGAGCCGACGCGCACCGCCAGCTTGAGCCGGCCGAGCTTCTGCCGCGCGACGCCGAGCTGGAGCCCCTGCACCTTCGGGATCACGCCGTTGAGCGGCTTCGGGAGCCAGAGGCGGACGGGGTCGTACGCCGACAGGCGGCCGCGCGGCGGGTCCTGCGCGACGACCACGTTCACGCGCTCTCCCGGCTTCGCCGGACGGTAGAGGAGCACGGGCCGAAGCGGCTGCTCGGACAGCCGCTGCCGTGCTAGGGCGACGGCGGCGCCGACGAGGTTCGGCACCTCGACCTCGTTCGGCTTGCAGTTCGCGCGCCGCCTCGGGCCGGTTCCGGCGTAGTAGAGGACGCTGTACGCGTTGCGGCAGTTGCCGTTGTCGCGCTGCACGACCCCGTCGCGCTGGACGACGTCGATCGGCGCCGCCCAGTCGCCCGGCGGTGCGTCGAACGGCACGGGCTCCTTGCCGAGCGCCGGCAGCGCCTTCTCCATGAACGCCTTCCAGATCTCGGCCGGGAAGGAGCCGCCGGCGACCGGGTCGCCGTGGAACTCGGTCAGCATCGGCCGCAGCTCCCGCGGGTACCCGACCCAGACGGCGGTCACGAGCTCGGGCGTGTAGCCGACGAACCACGCGTCGCCGTAGTTCTCCGTCGTGCCGGTCTTGCCCGCGACCGGCCAACCCGGGAGCTGTGCCCGCGTCGCCGTCCCCTCGCGGACGACGCCCTGCAGCAGCTGGTTGACGGTCGTCGCCGTGCGCCTCGAGAGCACCTGCCGCGACACCGGCCGGAACGGATCGACGACGTCGCCCTCGGCGTTCCGGACGACGTCGACGACGCGCGCGCGGTTCCATGCCTTGCCACCGCTCCGGCCCTGGACGTCGATCCGGTACCCGTCGTTCGCGAAGGCGGAGTACGCGCGTGCGAGCTCCAGCGGGTTCGCTGCCTGCGCGCCGAGCGCGAGCGAGAAGTACTGCTTCATCGGGCTCGTCACGCCCAGGCGGCGCGCCGTCCGGATCACGTCGTCGATACCGACCAGCGACGCGAGCTGCGCGTACACCGAGTTGTCCGAGTGAATCGTGGCCGTCTCGAGCGAGATCGGCCCGAGGTACTCGTCCTCGTAGTTGTGCACGGCCCAGAACTTGTCGCCGAGCGGGATCGAGAGCTCCTCGGACGTCATCGTCGTGGCCGGGCTGATGCCCTGCTCGAGCGCCGTCGCGAGCACGAACGGCTTGAACGCGGATCCGGGCTGGCGAAGGCCCTGGACGGCCAGGTTGAACTGGCTCTCGCGGTAGTTGCGCCCGCCCACCATCGCGAGCACGTTCCCGGTCTTCGCGTCGAGCGTCACGAGCGCGGCGTCCGGCCCGTTCGGGTCCGTCAGCGTGGAGGCGATCGCCTTGCGCGCCAGCTCCTGGAGCCCGAGGTCGATCGTCGTCGTGACGCGGAGGCCGCCGCCGTACACCTTGGCGGCGCCGAACCGGTCGACGAGCTGCTCCGTGACGTAGTTCGTGAAGTACGGCGCGTGCGGGCTCTGCGTCCCCGGCTGGTGGATGTCCTGCGCCTGCGGGAGCGGTGCCGCCTCCGCCTCGACCAGGTCATGCCGGTCGATCAGGCCCTGGTCGAGCATCGCGCGGAGCACGAGGTCGCGCCGCGCGGTCGCCGCTGCCGGGTGCGTCACGGGGTCGTACGCCGCCGGGTCCTGCGGGATCCCCGCGAGCAGCGCCGCCTCGGGGATCGACAGCGCCTTCGCGCCGTGGCCGAAGTAGATCCGCGCCGCCTGCTGGATCCCGTAGGCGCCGTGCCCGAAGTAGATCGTGTTGAGGTACTCGGTGAGGATCTTGTCCTTGTCCCACCGCTTCTCGAGCTGCCAGGCGAGCGCGGCCTCGCGCACCTTGCGCGCGATCGACCGCTCGTTCCGCGCGTAGACGTTCTTGACGAACTGCTGCGTGATCGTCGAGCCTCCCTGGACGGCCTCCTTGTTGCGCAGGTCCTGCCAGAGGGCGCGGGCGATGCCGCGGACGTCGACCCCGCGGTGCTCGTAGAAGCGGCGGTCCTCGATCGCGACGATCGCGTGCTTCATCCACGGCGAGATCGCGTCGGAGGAGACGAGCACGCGGTTCTCGTCGCCGCGCAGCACGGCCAGCACGGTGTGGCCGTCGCTCGCATAGACGTAGCCGTTCAGCTCCGGCTGGCGCGACGGGTCGAGCTTCGGGATCTCGCTCGCGACGGCGGAGACGAGCCCGAATGTGAACGCAGCCGCGCCGAGCAGCGCCAGGACGCTCATGAGCGTGAGTAGGCGGAGCTTGCGGATCCGACGCCCGCGCGTCGAGCGCGGCGCCTCCTTGCGTCGTCGCGTCAGCACGGCGAAGGGGCGGATTCTAGCCGGGGAACGCGGCCACGAGCTGGAGCAGCTCGGGGCCGTAGCGCTCGATCTTCGCGGGTCCGACGCCGTTCACGCTCGCGAGCTCGCGAGCGTCGGCGGGCCGCGTCGCCGCGACCTCGCGCAGCGTCTTGTCGGAGAAGACGACGTACGCCGGCACCGCGTCGACGCGGGCACGCTGCGAGCGCCACGAGCGTAGGCGCTCGAACAGCGGATCGCCGTCGGCGGCCACGGGGGCGCCCGACGGCGCGCCGAGGCGCGGGATCGGCTCGTCCGGGGCGCCCGGCCGGAGGAGCGGGTAGCCGTCGTCGCTCGTGAACCGCTCGAGGTGCCCGCTCGCCACGAGCGTCGCGACCCAGCTCTTGATCCGGGTCGGCGGCGCGGCCGCGAGCGACCCGTAGGCCGGGCTGCGACGACCCGTGGGCGGCGCGGCGACCGATCCCGAGAGCGTCGCGACGAGGCCGCTCGTCCCCAGCGGTCGCGGCAGCGAGCGCACGGCGTCGAGGATGGCCGCGCCGACGTCGTCCGGGAGTGCCGGCGCGCGGCGATCGCCGGCGGCGGCCGCGAGGACGGCCGCGGCCGGGCGCGCGCAGCGGTCGCATGCCCCGCACGGGTCGGTCGTCTCCCCGAAGTGCTCCGCGATCTCCTGCTGGCGGCACTGCGCGGACACGGCGAAGGCCGCGATCCGCTCGGCGCGCCGGAACGCCTGCGACCGCGCGCGCCCGAGGAGCGCCGTCGTCCGGTCGGCGGCGTCGGACGGCGGCGGCAGGAGCTCCACGCACATCGCGCGGCCGCGGTCGAACGTCCGGCGGACGAGCCCCGCCTGCTCGAGCATGCCGACGAGCACGCGCGGGTCGTGCCCGTCGTCGCCGAGCTCCTCCGCCGTCGCGACCGCGACGCCGTCGGTCGCGTGCGCCCGGAGGTTGCGGTAGAGCGCGCGGAGCGCCTCCGCGCCGGGGGCGTCGCGCTCGACGAAGCGCCGCAGCGCCTGCGCGTCCCGCCGGCCGGAGAAGAGGACGCAGTCGCTCGGAGCACCGTCGCGGCCCGCGCGGCCGACCATCTGGACGTAGTCCTCCAGCGAGCCCGGGAGGTTGTACAGCAGGACGAGGCGGATGTCCGGCTTGTCGATGCCCATCCCGAACGCGGTGGTGGCGACGACCACACGCGCCTCGCCGCGGAGGAAGGCGTCCTGCGCCGCGGTGCGCTCCTCCGGGTCCATCCCCGCGTGGTAGTGCCGCGCCGAGACGCCGTGCCCGCGGAGGAGCCGGGCGAGCCGCTCGCAGGACTCGCGCGAGCGCGCGTAGACGATCGCGCTGCCGGTGGTGCGGGCAAGGCGTGCGAGCAGCGCCCGCTTCCGGTGCTCCTCGTCCTCGACGTCCTCGACCGCGTGCCGCAGGTTCGGGCGCACGACGCTCGCGCGCACGACGTGGAACGCGCGCCCGAGCGAGCGGCCGATCTCGGCCTCCGTGTCGGGCGTCGCCGTCGCCGTGAGGCCGAGGACGGGTGGGTCGCCGAGCTCCGCGAGCGCGTGGCGGATGAACAGGTAGTCGGGGCGGAAGTCGTGCCCCCACATGCTCACGCAGTGCACCTCGTCGCCCCCGCCGAGGCCGACCGGCGCCGCGGCGAGCGTCGCGACGAAGTCGCGGCGGCGCAGGCGCTCCGGGGCGGCGTAGAGGAGCGAGATCCGCCCGGCCGCGAGCTCCCCGAGGCGACGCTCGACCTCGTCCGCCGCGAGCGACGAGTTCACGACCGCCGTCCGTTCGGCGACCGCTGCGGGGAGCTTGTCGACCTGGTCCTTCATCAGCGCGATCAGCGGCGAGAGGACGACCGTCGGACGGGGGAGGAGCATCGCGGCGAGCTGGTACGGCATCGACTTGCCCGAGCCGGTCGGCATCAGCGCGAGCGTGTCGCGTCCGGCGAGCGCGCCCCGGACGACGTCCTCCTGTCCGGGACGGAACCCGGGGAACCCGAAGAGGCGCGTGAGCGCGGCGGTGAGCTCGTCCCGTTCCATCCGCCGAGTGTAGGCAGGCGCGTCGGACCGCTCCGTGCCGGGACCGTGACGGGCGGCGGCTACGCGACGTCGGCGCTCACGAGTACGGCACCGGTCGGCACGGCGGCGTCTCGCCGGACCGGACGGGTCGGTCGAGCACCAGAACGGCACGGCCGCCCTCCGAATCGAACAACCCGGCGGGCCGGGGTCCCGCCCGCTCGCGCTCGAGGCGCAGGAGCGCGCCGTCGTCGGCGCCGCACGTGGCCGTGAAGGGACTGACTACGATCCCGCGGGTGCCGATCGCCGAGCTCACGCGGAACGCCGTCGACGTGCTGCCGGCGGGGGCGCTCGAGGAGAAGCTGCGCCGGGGCCGGCCGCTGCGCGTGAAGCTCGGGATCGACGTCACCTCGCCCGACATCCACGTCGGCCGCGGGATCCCGCTGCAGCGCATGCGCGCGTTCCAGGACGAGGGCCACACCGGCGTCCTGATCATCGGTGACTACACCACCCGGATCGGGGACCCGTCGGGCCGTTCCGCGGAGCGGCCGATCCTCTCCGACGAGGAGATCGACCGGAACGCGCAGGAGTACCTCGACCAGGCGATGACGATCCTCGAGCGCGACCGCACGGAGGTGCGGTGGAACGGCGAGTGGCTGTCGGCGCTGACCTTCGCGGACGTCGTCCGCCTCACCCGGACGACGACGGTGGCGCGCCTGCTCGAGCGCGACGACTTCGCGAAGCGGTACGCCGCACAGGAGCCGATCTCCGTCTCGGAGCTCTTGTACCCGCTGATGCAGGCATACGACTCCGTCGCCGTCGAGGCCGACGTGGAGCTCGGCGGGACCGACCAGCTCTACAACCTCCTCGCCGGCCGCGAGGTGATGCAGGCGTACGGCCTCGAGCCGCAGGTCGTGCTGACCACGCCGCTCCTGCTCTCGTGGGACGGGACGAAGATGAGCTCGTCGCAGGGCAACAACATCCCGCTGACGGCGCCGCCGGAGGAGCAGTTCGGCCGCACCATGCGGATCCCCGACTCGATGCTCGGGGACTGGTACCGCCTGGTCTGGGAACGCGAGCTGCCGCCGGACGCCGATCCGATGGAGGCGAAGCTCGCGCTGGCCCGCTTCGTCGTCGAGCGCTCGCACGGCGCGGCCGCGGCCGCGGCGGCGGAGGCGCACTTCACGCGCGTCGTGCGCGAGCGGGGTGCGCCCGAGGAGGTCCCCGAGGCGATGCTGCCGCCCGACGACCCCGTGCACCTCCCGCGCGTCCTCACCGACGCCGGCCTCGCCTCGACGACGAGCGAGGCACGGCGCCTCATCGCCCAGGGGGCCGTGCGCATCGACGGGGCGCCGGCGACGGAGCTCGACGTCCCTCGCGACCGGCTGCGCGGGGCGCTCGTCCAGGCCGGGAAGCGCCGGTTCGTGCGGCTTCGCGACGCCTCGCGACCCGGCTAGAATGGTGGTACGCGGTCAGCCGCGGCGGGGGCCGTCCCCCCGCAGAGCCGCTTGACAGCAGGTGCTGCGCTGGTACTATTCCTCGGCCGTCCGAGAGGGCGGAGGAGGTTCCCGACAACGACTGGAGCGCCTTCGGACGCAGCGGATACGACGTTTCACCCGCTACCCTGGAGGCCTCTGGCGCGAGTCGGAGGTTTTTTTTCGGCCGGTTCGCCGGCGCGGTCTTTGAAAACTCAACAGCGTGAATCGAACGCCGAGACCTCGAGTCCCGTGCGCCGGCTTGCCGGCTCGCAGGGCGAGAGGCTCAAATCCCGTCACCCCCTCGGGGGAGACACTTTGAGCTCAAGCTCGACTGAAGAGATTTGCCCCTCGGGGCAATTCAGTTTCTTCACGGAGAGTTTGATCCTGGCTCAGGACGAACGCTGGCGGCGCGCCTAACACATGCAAGTCGAGCGAGAACCAGACCTTCGGGTCTGGGGACAGCGGCGAACGGGTGAGTAACACGTGAGTAATCAACCCTCGGCACCGGGATAGCCCGGGGAAACCCGGATTAATACCGGATGGCCCATCCGCTTTTCGGAGCGGCTGGAAAAGGTAGCTTCGGCCTCCGGCCGAGGACGAGCTCGCGGCCGATTAGCTTGTTGGTGGGGTAACGGCTCACCAAGGCTCCGATCGGTAGCTGGTCTGAGAGGACGATCAGCCACACTGGGACTGAGACACGGCCCAGACTCCTACGGGAGGCAGCAGTGGGGAATCTTGCGCAATCGGGGAAACCCTGACGCAGCGACGCCGCGTGCGGGAAGAAGGCCTTCGGGTTGTAAACCGCTTTCAGGAGGGACGAAGCCACTCGGGTGAATAGCCCAGAGGGTGACGGTACCTCCAGAAGAAGCCCCGGCTAACTACGTGCCAGCAGCCGCGGTAATACGTAGGGGGCAAGCGTTGTCCGGATTTATTGGGCGTAAAGAGCGTGTAGGCGGCCAGA
>JBLNEO010000145.1:0-32653 GCA_050262775.1 Pseudomonadota bacterium
CGTCCCCTCCGGCAGCCGCATCCGCGCACGCGTCCGCGTCGAGGCCGTCGACGACGTGGCGGGAGGGACGCAGGTGACGCTCGGGGCGACCGTCGAGCGGGACGGCGCCGAGAAGCCGGTCTGCGTCGCCGAGCTCGTGTTCCGGTACGTCACGTCCACAGGAGGCTCCGCATGATCCGCACGCTCCTCGTCCTCGCGTCGGCGGCGCTCGCGCTCGCCGCGCCCGCTCCGGCCGCGGTCGGCACGTCGTTCCCGGCCGACTTCCCGGTGCTCGTCGACGCCTCGCTCGGGACGCCCGTGATCGGGTTCGGCGCCGCAGGCACCGTCGAGCGGACGCCGGTGATCCTGCTCCACGGCAACAACGACACGCCGTACCCGACCGCGTGCAACCCGTTCTACGGCGACGTGCAGGCGCTCGCCGATGCCCTGCTCGCACGCGGCTACGCGCCCTCGGAGCTGTGGGCCCTCGGCTACCAGGGGACGCAGTGCGACCTCGCCGGCGACCCGACGATCCGCTCCTCCGCCGCGCACGCGACCGCGGCGAACGTGCCGGACCTGCGCGCGTTCGTCCGCGCCGTCCTCGACTACACGGGCGCCGGGCGCGTCGACATCGTCGGGCACAGCCTCGGCGGCACGCTCGCGCGGGAGTGGATGCGCCAGGACCACGCGTGGCACCTCGTCCGCCGACTCGTGACGATCGACAGCCCGCACCACGGAATCGTCGACTGCTCGCCGAACCCGGCGAACTACTGGCAGCTGCCGGCCCTGGGCGGCTTCACGCCCGACTCCGCCGTCTGCCGGGAGTACGGCGCGGCCGACACGCCCTTCCTCGAGGCGCTGAACCGCGTCGAGACGCCCGGGCCGACGCGCGCGCTCGCGATCCGGAACGCCGACACGAGCTTCGTCTACTTCCCGTCCGCCGACGGCCTGCTCGCCGGTGTTCCGGCGGAGGACCGCCTCGGCCGCCCGCACGACTTCTCGGGCAGCGCGCGGCTCGAGGGGCCGCTCGCGACGAACGTCGCCCTCGTCGGCCAGGGGCGATACGACGCGATCCTCGGCACGGCGCACCTCGGGATCCTCAACTCGCCGGAGACGTGGGCGCTCGTGGCGGACTTCCTCACGGCGCCGAACGGGAGCGTTGGCGGGCCGCGCTAGCCGGGTCGCCCTCGTCACGGGCGCGGCGGGCGGCATCGGCGCGGCGATCGCCGCCCGCCTCGCGTCCGACGGCTGGTCGGTGCACGCGGTCGACGTCGCCGACGGCGACCTCGCGACCCGGGAGGGCAACCGGGCGGTGGTGGACGCCGCACTGGAGCGCCACGGCCGGCTCGACGCCGTCGTCGCGAACGCCGGGTTCCAGCACGTGGCGCCCGTCGCCGAGTTTCCCGAGGAGCGCTGGGACGCGCTCGTCGCGGTGCTGCTCACGAGTCCCTTCCTGCTCGCGAAGTACGCGTGGGAGGCGCTCGGCGCCAGCGGCGACGGCCGCTTCCTGGCGGTCGCGTCGGTCCACGGCCTCGTCGCGTCGCCCTACAAGGCGGGCTACGTCGCCGCGAAGCACGGACTCCTCGGGCTCGTGAAGGTGCTCGCGCTCGAGGGCGCACCCGTGGGCATCTCCGCGGCCGCGATCTGCCCCGCGTACGTCCGCACGCCCCTCGTCGAGCGGCAGCTCGCCGACCAGGCAGCCGCGCACGGTCTCGCGGAGGCGCAGGTGCTCGAGGAGGTGCTGCTCGCGCCGCAGGCCGTGAAGCGGCTGCTGGAGCCGGAGGAGGTCGCCGCCGCGGCCGCGTTCGCCCTGGGGCCGGACGGACGGGCGCTGACGGGCGCGCCGCTCGTCCTCGACCTGGGATGGACGGCACGCTGACTGACCGAGCGTCTTGGATCCCATCCTGGTCGATCGGCGGTTTGACAGCCGCAACTGCGGCTATTCTAGGATCCAGGAGGTCAAGTTTCGGATCCAAAGGAGCGGCGATGCGTGGGGCGAACGGCAACGGGACGGTGGGGCTCGCGGAGCACCTGGCGGAGCGGTGGGACGCGGACGAGCGGTGGGCGGGGATCGAACGCCCGTACGCCGCGGAGGAGGTCGTCCGCCTCCGCGGGTCGATCCACGTCGACCACACGCTCGCCCGCCTCGGCGCCGAGAAGCTCTGGCGCCTGCTGCGCGAGGAGCCGTACGTCGCGGCGCTGGGCGCGTTGACCGGCGGCCAGGCGGTGCAGATGGCGAAGGCCGGCCTGAAGGCGATCTACCTCTCGGGCTGGCAGGTCGCCGCCGACGCGAACCAGTCGGGTCAGACGTACCCCGACCAGAGCCTGTACCCGTCGAACAGCGCGCCCCAGCTCGTCCGGCGGCTCAACAACGCGCTCCTGCGCGCGGACCGCATCGACTGGGCCGAGGGCCGGCACGACGTCGACTACGGCCTGCCGATCGTCGCGGACGCCGAGGCCGGGTTCGGCGGCGCGCTCAACGCGTTCGAGCTGATGACGCAGATGATCGAGGCCGGCGCCGCGGGCGTGCACTTCGAGGACCAGCTCGCGGCGGAGAAGAAGTGCGGGCACCTCGGCGGCAAGGTGCTCGTCCCGACGAGCCAGTTCCTGCGCACCCTCGCCGCCGCGCGGCTCGCCGCGGACGTCGCCGGCGTCCCCACGGTGCTCGTGGCCCGCACCGACGCGCTCTCCGCGACGCTCCTGACGAGCGACGTCGACGAGCGCGACGCGGCGTTCGTGACGGGCGAGCGCACGACGGAGGGCTTCTTCCGGGTCACGCCCGGGATCGAGGCGCCGATCGCCCGCGCGCTCGCCTACGCCCCGTTCGCCGACGTCCTGTGGTACGAGACGTCGACGCCCGACATGGAGGAGGCGGAGCAGTTCGCCGCCGCGATCCACGAGCGCTTCCCCGGGAAGCTCCTCGCCTACAACTGCTCGCCGAGCTTCAACTGGCGCAAGCGCCTCGGCGACGACGAGATCGCGCGGTTCCAGCGCGAGCTCGGGCGGATGGGCTACCGCTACCAGTTCATCACCCTCGCCGGCTTCCACGCCCTCAACGCCTCGATGTTCGAGCTCGCCCAGGGGTACGCCCGCGAGGGCATGCCCGCGTACGTCCGTCTCCAGGAGCACGAGTTCGCGCTCGAGGAGCACGGCTACACGGCGACGCGGCACCAGCGCGAGGTCGGCGCCGGGTGGTTCGACGCGATCGCGACGGCCGTGAGCGGCGGGGAGTCCTCCACGCTCGCGCTGAAGGGCTCGACGGAGGAGGACCAGTTCGACGAGGCCGTCGTCTAGATGGCGGTGACCGTCCCCGAGGGCGTCGAGGTCCTGGCCCCCGCGGACGGCGACATCCTCGCGCCCGAGGCGCTCGCGCTCGTCGCGCGCCTGCAGCGCGAGCTCGGCGGCACGCGGACGGCGCTCCTCGAGCAGCGCCGCGAGCGCCAGGCCGAGCTGGACGCGGGCGTGCGCCCGGCGTTCCGCGCGGACACGCGCGCCGTCCGCGAGGGGGACTGGCGCGTCCCGCCGGCACCCGCGGACCTGCGCGACCGCCGGGTCGAGATCACGGGCCCGGTCGAGCGGAAGATGATGATCAACGCGCTCAACTCCGGCGCGCGCGTCTTCATGGCCGACTTCGAGGACGCGAACTCGCCCACGTGGACGAACGTCGTGGAGGGCCAGCGGAACGTCCGCGACGCGGTCCGGCGCGAGCTCGCGCTGGACACGGCCGACAAGCGCTACCGGCTCAACGAGGAGGTCGCGACGCTCCTGATCCGGCCGCGCGGCTGGCACCTCGTGGAGCGGCACGTCCGCGTCGACGGGGAGCCCGTCTCGGCGTCCCTGTTCGACGTCGGGCTCTGGCTCTGGCACAACGGCGCGGAGCTGCTCGAGCGCGGGAGCGGGCCCTACCTCTACCTGCCGAAGCTCGAGTCGCGCGAGGAGGCGCTGCTCTGGAACGACGCCTTCGAGCTCGCGCAGGACGCCGTCGGGATCCCACGCGGCTCGGTCCGCGCCACCGTGCTGATCGAGACGATCCTCGCGGCGTTCGAGATGGAGGAGATCCTCCACGCGCTCGGCCCGCACGCGACGGCGCTCAACGCCGGTCGCTGGGACTACATCTTCTCCGTGATCAAGAAGTTCCGCGCGCACCCCGAGGCGCTCCTGCCCGACCGCGTGCAGGTGACGATGATCGTGCCGTTCATGCGGGCCTACACGGAGCTGCTCGTCCGGACGTGCCACGGCCGCGGCGCCCACGCGATCGGCGGGATGGCGGCCTTCATCCCGTCGCGCCGCGACCCGGAGGTGAACGCGATCGCGCTCGCGAAGGTGCGGGAGGACAAGGAGCGCGAGTCCGGGGACGGCTTCGACGGCACGTGGGTCGCGCATCCCGATCTCGTCCCGGTGGCGACGGAGGCGTTCGACGCCGTGCTCGGCGAGCGGCCGAACCAGCTCGAGCGCCTGCGCGAGGAGGTGCGCGTCGAGGCCGCCGAGCTGGTCGACTTCCGCGTGCCCGGAGGCGAGATCACCGACGCCGGGCTCGCGACGAACGTGTCCGTCGGCGTCCGGTACCTCGACGCGTGGCTCCACGGCACCGGTGCGGCGGCGATCGACAACCTGATGGAGGACGCGGCGACGGCGGAGATCTCCCGCGGGCAGGTGTGGCAGTGGGTGAAGGCGGGCCGGTTCACCCCGGACCGCGTGCGCGCCGAGATCGCGCCGTGGCGCGACCGGCACCCGCAGGCGGCGGCCGTGTTCGAGCGGCTCGCGCTCGACGACGCGTTCGAGGAGTTCCTGACGCTCCCGGCATACGATCTGCTGCCATGACCCTCGAGGCCACGAAGGCGGACGAGCTCGCGCAGGCGATCGAGCAGGCGATCGTGACGGGCGAGATCGCCCCGGGGACGGTCCTGCGGCAGGAGCAGCTCTCGGAGCAGTACGCCGTCTCGCGGACGCCCGTCCGGGAGGCGCTGCGCCGCCTCGCCGCGCTCGGTCTCGTCTCGTTCGAGCCGAACCGGGGCGTGCGCGTGCGGACGCTGTCGCGCGAGGACCTCGAGGAGGCGTTCCTCGTCCGCGCCGAGCTCGAGTCGCTCGCGACCGAGCTCGCGACGCCGCGCTTCACGGACGCCGACTTCGAGGAGCTCAGGCTCGCGGAGGCGCGGTTCGCCGAGATGACCGAGCGGCTCACGGGCGGACGGACGGAGGACCTCGACGAGCGGCGCGCGCTCACCGCGGAGTGGGTGCGCGCGAACCACGCGTTCCACGACGTGATCTACCGGGTCGCCGACGCGCCGATGGTCGAGCGGATCGCGAAGTCGGCGCGCCGCACGTTCTCCGGTCACGCCGTCTGGGGGCCCGGCGGCTCGGACATCGACGACCTGTACGAGCACAACGTGCTCCAGCACCGCGCGATCCGCGAGGCGCTCGTCGCGGGGTCGGCCGCCGGCGCCCGCGCGCTCGCCCGCGACCACGTCTTCCACTCGTTCCACCTGCTCGAGACCGTGCTCGCGCAGGCGGGCCAGCCGCAGCTTCGCAGGCTCGCGTAGAGGGCGTATCCTCGGCGCGTGGCGCTCCCGCTGGAGCAGCGCCGCCGGCTGACGCTCGCGGCAACGATCATCGGCTCGTCGCTCGCCTTCATCGACGCGACCGTGGTGATCGTGGCGCTGCCGACGATCGAGGAGGACCTGTCGCTCGGCCTCACGGGGCAGCAGTGGGTGTTCCTGTCGTACTCGCTCGCGCTCGCGGCGCTGTACCTGACGGGCGGCGCGGTGGGCGACCGCTACGGGCGGCGGCGCACGTTCGTCGCCGGTGCCGGGGCGTTCGCGCTGGCGTCGCTGCTCGCCGGCGCGGCGCCGAACGAGGAGGTGCTGTTGCTGGCGCGGACGCTGCAGGGCGTCGCCGGCGCGTTCCTGACGACGAACTCGCTCGCGCTGCTCCGCGCGACGTACGGCGACGAGGCCGGTCGTGCGGTGGGGCTGTGGACCGCGTGGACGAGCGTCGCGACGCTCGCGGGGCCGCCGGCGGGCGGCGCGCTCGTCGAGTGGGTCTCGTGGCGCTGGATCTTCCTCCTCAACCTCCCGCTCGCCGCGCTCGCCGTCGCGGCCGCGCAGCTCGGGCGCTGCGAGGAGCGAGGGCAGGCGCGGCTCGGGCGCCTCGACGTGCCCGGCGCGGTTCTCACGGCCGTCGGCTTCGGCACGCTCACCTACGGCCTCGTCGAGGGCGCGGACCGTGGGTTCGGCGAGGTGTGGTGGGCGTTCGCCGTCGCCGTCGTCGCGCTCGCCGCGTTCGTCGCCGTCGAGCGGCGGACGGCGCAGCCGATGCTCCCGTTCGAGCTCTTCCGGCGGCGGAACTTCGCGGCGGCGAACCTCGAGACGTTCCTCGCGTACGCGTCGATCTACGGCGTCCTCGTCTACTTCACGATCTACGTGCAGTACCTCGGCTTCTCGGCGTTCGAGGCCGGCCTGATCCAGATCCCGACGAGCCTCGTGATGATCCTGCTCGCCGCCCGCTTCGGCGCGATCGCCGACCGCACGGGACCGCGGCTCTTGCTGACCGTGGGACCGGCGCTGATGGGACTCGGCGCGCTGCTCTACCTGCCGGTCGAGGAGCAGTCGGACTTCTGGACGTGGGGCGTCGCGGGGATCCTCGTCTTCGCCGTCGGCCTCGCGGCCATGGTGGCGCCGATCACGGCGACCGCGCTCAAGTCGGTGCCGTCGGAGTTCGCGGGCATCGCCTCCGGTGTGAACAACACCATCTCGCGCGTCGGCAGCCTCACCGCCGTCGCGGTGATCGGCGCGGTGATCCAGCGGGTCTTCGTCTCGCAGGGTGGCAGCGGCACGCCCCTCGAGCGCGGCGGCGCGGACGTCGCGGCGAACGCCGACGCGTTCCGCGCCGGGATGCTCGTCGCGGCCGGGCTCGCGTTCGGCGCCGCGCTCGTGGCGGCGGCATGGATCTCGAACCGTGAGGCGCGCAGGGAGGCGGTCAGCGAGTCCGCGCCGGCTCCCGCAGCCGGAACCTGAGCCGGTCGGCCCGGTCCCGCGCACGCGCGAGCGCCTCCGCACGCGTGGCCGCCGCCGCGTAGACGATCGCCAGCCGGTAGCTCTGCGCGTCGTTCGTCCCCTGCTCCGAGAGGCGCTTCCCGGCCTCGACGAGGATCTCGACGCCGCGCTCGGGCTCGGGCGCGTCCTCGACGAACGCGTCCTCGAAGCGCCGCAGCACGTAGCTGACGGCGTAGCACGACGGCGGGCCCGGCGTCCACCTCGGATCGTCGCCGCACGCGAGCGCGAACAGCGCCTCGTAGGTCGACCGCCCGTGGGCGGCCTGCACGAGCGGGGCGAACTGCGAGGCGATACGGCCGTTCACCTCGATGAGCGTCGCGGGGCCGCGCTCGGGGACGAAGAACTCGACGTTGAAGAACCCGTCGTCGAACCCGAGCGCGGGGACCGCCCGCGACGCGACGTCGGCGAGCTCCGCGAGCCGCTCCTCCGGCAGCCGCGACGGGTACTCGAACCGCTCGAAGCTGCCGGTGCCCGGGTACTTGACGGAGTCCGTGACGCCGACGACGGTGACCGAGCCGCGGAACGCGTAGCCCTCGAGCGTGACCTCGGCGCCGCTCCGCACCTCCTCCGCGAGGTAGCCGCGGACGTCGTCGCGGCGCAGCCCCGCGAGCGCGGCGATCGCCGCGTAGCCCTCGCGGTAGTCGTCCCAGCCGTCGAGCGACGCCAGCCGGGCCGGGTCGTCGACGCGGCGCGCGTCCTGCGACAGCCTGCCGACCACGGGCTTCACGAACCACGGCGGGCCGAACGGCGGCGGCTCCTCCGCGAGCACCGCCCACGGCGGCGTCGCCTCGGGCGCGACGCGCTCGAGGATGCGCCGCGACGTCGGCTTGTGCTGGCACGCGAGCAGCGCCTGCGGCGTCGGCGAGGGGAGGCCCCGCCGGCCCGCGAGCACGGCCGCGAGGAGCGCCGAGCGGTCCTTCGTCGCGACGATCCCGTCCGCCGGGACCCCGTCCGCCTCCGCCAGGACCGCCTCCGGCTCGATGCGCTCGAGCCCGTCGAGGTCCGGCCCCACGGCGTGCAGGCGGTACCGCGACCCGAGGCCGGCCGCCTCCGCGGCGGCGAGGTCCCGCGGCTGCGGGCAGAGGAGGATCACGTCGCGCATCAGGGGGCGGGTCGAGCCGCGATGCTACTCGGCGCCGTCGAGCCCGTCGAACGGCGGCGCGGCGAACCTGCGCCGTGCGAAGATGCCGCCGTGCCGGACCGGGTCGTGGTCCTGGGCGGAGGCGCCGCCGCCGAGGCGTTCGTCGCGTCGCTTCGGCGGTTCGACGACGACGTCTCGATCACGCTCGTCGAGCGGCGGCTGGTCGGCGGCGAGTGCACGTACTGGGCCTGCATGCCGACGAAGACGCTGCTGCGGCCGCCGGAGCTCGGAGCGCAGGCCGAGCGGGCGCCCGGGTCCGGCCGCGCCGCCGTCGACGTCCCGTCCGTCTTCGAGTGGCGCGACCGCGTGATCGACGGCCTCGACGACACCGGCCACATCGAGTGGCTCGAGGACCGGCGGATCGACTTCGTGCGCGGCGAGGGCCGGGTGACGCGGCCGGGCGTCGTCTCGGTCGGCGACCGCGAGCTTCCGTACGACGCGCTCGTCGTGGCCACCGGGTCGGACCCGCGGCGGCCCGGCATCGAGGGGATCGACGCGCCCGGCGTGTGGACGAACCACGAGGCGGCGACGGCGTCGGAGGCGCCCGAGAGCCTCGTCGTCCTCGGCGCGGGCCCCGTCGGCTGCGAGCTCGGCCAGTTCTTCGCGCGCCTCGGGACGCGTGTGACGATCGTCGACCCGAACGCGCGGATCCTCCCGCGCGAGGACGCCGAGGCGGCGGCCGTGCTGCGGGAGCGGCTCGAGGAGGACGGGATCGCGTTCCGCCTCGGGGTCGACGCGACGGCGGTCGAGCCGGGGCTGCGGATCACGCTGCGCGACGGCACGACCGTCGAGGCGGAACGGCTGCTCGTCGCCATCGGCCGTGTCCCGAACGCGGAGGGCCTGGGGCTCGAGCAGCTCGGCGTCCGCATCGGGCAGCGCGGGATCGAGGTCGACGCCTCGCTGCGGGCGGCCGAGAGCGTCTGGGCGATCGGCGACGTGGTCGCGGCGACCCCCGACTTCACGCACGTCGGCAAGTACCAGGGACGGGTCGCCGCCGCCGCGATCGCGGGCCGCGACGTCCGGGCCGACTACCGCGCGATCCCGCGGGTGCTCTTCACCGACCCGCAGGTCGCCTCCGTCGGCGCGCTCGAGGGCATCGAGGGACGGTGGGAGGTGAACCGGGTCTCGCGCTCGTCGACGTACGAGCGGCCGAAGCGGCCGGGCTTCCTCAAGGTCTTCGCCGACCCGGAGCGGCGCGTGCTCGTCGGCGCCGTCGCGGCCGGTCCCGAGGCCGGGGAATGGCTGGGGCAGCTGACCCTCGCGATCCGTGCCGAGGTGCCTCTCGACGTCCTCCGCGACGTGATCCAGCCGTTTCCGACGTTCTCCGAGGTCGTGCACTTCGCCGTGCGGGAGCTGCCCCTCTGAGCCGCGCGGCGTCGATCGAGTTCCGCGGCGCCACCAAGCGGTACCAGGGCTCGTCCGGCCACGCCGTGCGAGACCTGACGCTGCGCGTGGAGCCGGGGGAGATCTGCGTCCTCGTCGGCCCGTCGGGGGGCGGCAAGACGACCGCGATGAAGATGGTGAACCGGCTCGTCGAGCTCGACGCGGGCGACGTGCTGCTCGACGACCGCAGCGTCCGCGAGCTCGACGGGACGCAGCTGCGGCGGAGCGTCGGCTACGTGATCCAGCAGGTCGGGCTCTTCCCGCACATGACGGTGGGCGCGAACGTCGCCGTCGTCCCGCGGCTGCTGGGGTGGTCGAAGGAGCGCATCGGCGAGCGGGTGGACGAGCTGCTCGAGCTGATGGGCCTCGCGACCGTCGAGTTCCGCGACCGCTACCCGTCGCAGCTGTCGGGCGGGCAGCGCCAGCGCGTCGGGATCGCGCGCGCGCTCGCCGGCGACCCCGGAGTGCTGCTGATGGACGAGCCGTTCGGAGCCCTCGACCCGATCACGCGGACGCGGCTGCAGGACGAGTTCCTCCGCCTCCAGGCCGCGGTCCGGAAGACCGTGCTCTTCGTCACGCACGACGTCGACGAGGCCGTGCGCGTCGGCGACCGCATCGCGATCCTCCGCGAGGGAGGCGAGCTCGTCCAGTACGACACCCCGAGCGCGATCCTCTCGCACCCGGCCGACGCGTTCGTCGCGCAGCTCGTGGGCGCCGACCGGGGCCTCAAGCTGCTCGCGCTCCACCGCGTGGACGAGGTCGAGCTCGAGCCGCCGGGGCTCGCGTCCGAGGACGACCCGCGGGTCGACCGCGACGCCACGCTGCGCGACGCGCTCTCGCTCATGCTCACGCAGGCCGCGCACCGGTGCGTCGTCGTCAACGGCACGCGGCCGCTCGGCTCGCTCTCCCTCGACCGGATCTCGGAGCTCCTCGCGCCGCGGTGACCGGCGAGCCCGTCATCCCCGAGTTCGGGCGCGGGTCGGAGTGCGTCCGCGCCGACCGCTTCTTCTGCTGGGACTGGACGCGCGACCACTGGGGCGACACGTTCCAGCCGGCGCTCGTCGAGCACGTGAAGCTGACGCTGATCGCGGTCTCGATCGGGTTCGTGCTCTCGTTCGCGCTTGCGCTCCTCGCCTACCGCCTCCGACGACTCGACGCGCCGATCGGGGCGCTGTCGGGCTTCCTCTACACGATCCCGAGCCTCGCGCTCTTCCAGCTGCTCGTGCCCGTGACGGGCCTGACGGTGACGACCGTCGAGATCGCGCTCGTCTCGTACACGATGCTCGTCCTCTTCCGGAACATCCTCGAGGGGCTCCGGTCGGCGCCGCCGGACGTGCGGGAGACGGCGCGCGCGATGGGGCTCTCGCCCCGGCAGTCGTTCCTGCGCGTGGAGCTGCCGCTCGCGCTGCCCGCGATCCTCGCGGGGCTGCGGATCGCGACCGTGATGACGATCTCGCTCGCGACGGTCGGCGCGTTCGTCGTCCCCGAGGGCCTCGGCGCGCCGATCTTCTCCGGCCTCCGCGAGTTCTTCCAGACGAAGTTCGTCGTCGCGGGAGCCCTCGCCGTCGCGCTCGCGCTCGTGGCGGACGCGCTGCTCGTGCTGGTCGAACGCGCGCTGACGCCGTGGGCGCGCGCGCGGAGGCCCGCGTGACCGCCGAGACGTTCCGGCCCGGCGTGTTCGTCGACGCGGTGCGCTTCGTCGGCGACAACCCGCACCTCCTCATCGAGAAGACGCTCCAGCACCTCGAGCTGTCGGTGATCGCGATCGCGATCTCCGTCGTCGTCGCGCTGCCGCTCGGCGTCCTGCTCGGGCACCTCCACCGCTGGTCCTTCGTCGCCATCAACCTCGGCAACGTGGGGCGGGCGCTCCCGAGCCTCGCCGTGATCGCGTTCGGGCTCGCGATCTTCGGGATCGGGCGAGCCAACGTCGTCTTCGCGCTCGTCGTGCTCGCGGTGCCGCCGATCGTGACGAACGCGTTCGTCGCCGTCGACGGGGTCGACCCGGACGCCGTCGAGGCCGCGCGCGGGATGGGGATGTCGCCCCGGCAGGTGCTCCTGAAGGTCGAGCTCCCGCTCGCTCTGCCCCTCACCTTCTCCGGCATCCGCACCGCGTCGCTGTACGTCGTCGCGACCGCCACGCTCGCGGGCATCGTCGGCGGCGGGGGCCTCGGCGACATCATCGTCAACCAGGCGAGCTACCGCCTGGCGGGCGTGGTCGGCGCCGCGCTCTGCGTGTCGGCGCTCGCGTTCGCGGTCGACGCCCTGCTCGCGGCCGCGCAGCGCGCCGTGACCCCGGCGGGACTTCGCGGCACCGTGCCGTCGTTTGAACCCGACAGCGTGCCCCGGGCGGCCGGATAGCCGTGCGGGCCCTCACGAAAGGAGACCATCCGTGAAGCCAACGTGGCGCAGGCTGCTGTTCCTCCTGGTGGTGATGACCGCGCTCCTTGCAGCCGGGTGCGGAGGCGACGACGAGTCGTCCTCGACCACCGCCGCCGGCACCGGCGCGTCCGCGACGGACACCGCCGGCGGCGGCAAGAAGCCGAAGATCGTGCTCGGCACGAAGAACTTCACCGAGCAGTACATCCTCGGCGAGCTGTACCGCCAGGCGCTCGAGGCGAAGGGCTACGACGTGACGCTGAAGAGCGACATCGGCTCGACGGAGATCATCGACACGGCGCTCACGAGCGGGCAGATCAACGTCTACCCGGAGTACACCGGGACGGCGCTCACCGTCGTCTTCGGCGAGCCCGGGTCGAAGGACACGGCCCAGGCGACCTACGACGAGGCGAAGGCGCGCTACGAGGAGCGCGGGCAGACCCTCTACGCGATGACGCCGTTCTCCGACTCCGACGCGATCGCCGTCACGATCGACACCGCGCGGACGTACTCGCTGAAGACCCTCGAGGACCTCAAGAAGGTGCCGGACCTGACGCTCGGCGGCCAGCCGGAGTTCTCCACCCGCGAGCAGGGCCTCCCCGGCCTGAAGAAGAACTACGGGCTCACCGACGTGAAGTTCGTGCCCTTCGCGGGGATCAGCCCCTACGAGGCGCTCGACGCGAACAAGGTGAAGGCGGCGGCGATCTTCTCGACGGACGCGCCGCTCGTGTCCGGCAAGTACGTCGTGCTCGAGGATCCGAAGGCGCAGTTCGGCTTCCAGAACGTCGCGCCCGTCGTCGACAAGGAGCTCGCCGACGCCGGCGGCCAGGAGCTCCAGGACGTGTTCGACGCCGTCTCGAAGCTGCTGACGGAGAAGGCGATCATCACGATGAACTCGGTCGTCTCCGAGGAGCAGCAGTCGCCCGACGCGGTCGCGAAGGCGTTCCTCGACGCCAACGGGCTCCTCTAGCGGCGGCGACGGGCGGGGGCGGTCACGCCTCCGCCCGTCCCGTACGATCCCGCGCGTGCCGACCGCGGACTTCCCCGAGCGCTTCCGCTTCCCGCCGCCGGTCGCCGAGCTGATCGGCTTCGAGTTCGTGTACGCCCGCGAGGGCTCCTCGCGGCTCGAGCTCGAGGTGACCGAGCGGCACGCGAACCCGATGGGAACGGTGCACGGCGGGATCCTCTGCGACCTCGCCGACGCCGCGATGGGGACGGCCTATGCGTCGACGCTCGCCGACGGCGAGTCGTTCGCGACGCTCGAGCTGAAGATCAACTACCTGCGGCCGTTCTGGACGGGCCGGATCGCCGCCGAGGGGCGACTCGTCAGCGGCGGCCGCACGATCGGCCTCGCGGAGGCGGACATCCGCGACGCGAACGGCCGGCTGATCGCCCGCGCCTCCGCGACGTGCATGACGCTGCGCGGCGAGCAGGCGGACGGCCGCTGACGCTTGGAGCGAGGGGCGTCCCTCGCATAGAGTCGGGCCGTGGACCTGCGGGACACCCCGGAGGAGGCTGCCTTCCGCGCGGAGGTGCGCGAGTGGCTCGCCGCCAACCTCCCCGACGAGCTGCGCGGACACCGCGGCGGCGCGCAGCGGTTCGAGGGTCCGGAGCTCCGCACGTGGAGCCGGAAGCTCGCCGAGGCCGGCTACATGGGGCTCACGTGGCCGCGGGAGTACGGCGGGCGCGGCGCGCCCTACGCGCACCAGGCGATCTTCTACGAGGAGCTGGCCGCTGCGGAGGCGCCGCCGCACGTCGGCGTGATCGGGCTCGGGATGGCCGGACCGACGATCATGGCGCACGGCACCGAGGAGCAGAAGGCGCGCTACCTCGCGAAGATCCTCTCGGCCGAGGAGATCTGGTGCCAGGGCTTCTCCGAGCCCGACGCCGGCTCCGACCTCGCCGCCGCGCGCACGGAGATCCGGCCCGACGGCGACCGCTTCGTCGTCAACGGCCAGAAGGTGTGGTCGTCGTACGCCCACATCGCCGACTTCTGCATCCTCGTCGGCCGCAGCGACCCCGAGGCGCCGCGCTACCGCAACCTGAGCTACGTGATCGTCGACATGCGCGCGCCGGGCGTCGAGGTGCGGCCGCTGCGCCAGATCACGGGCGAGGCCGAGTTCAACGAGATCTTCTTCAGCGACGTCGAGGTGCCGCGCGAGAACCTGCTCGGCGAGGTCGGCGAGGGCTGGACGGTGGCGATGACGACGCTCCTGCACGAGCGCGCGACGCTCGGCTTCGCGCTCACGACGCAGCTCGACGTGAGCGTTCGGAAGCTCGTCGCCCTCGCACGCGAGCGCGGCGCCGACGACCCGCTCGTGCGCGACCGCGTGGCGCGCGAATGGATCGACCTGCAGGGCCTCCGCTACACGAACTACCGCGCGCTCACGGCGCTGATGCAGACCGGGATCCCCGGCCCGGAGGGGTCGGGGGTCAAGCTCGCGTGGTCGGAGCAGAACCAGCGCCTGACGAAGCTCGCGCTCGAGCTGCTCGGCCCCGACTCCCAGCTGCTCGACGCCGACGGCTACTGGCAGCACCAGCAGCTGCGCAGCCGCGGCAACACGATCGAGGCCGGAACCTCGGAGATCCTCCGCAACATCGTCGCCGAGCGCGTGCTCGGCCTCCCCAGGAGCCGCTGATGGAGTTCGCCTTCACGCCCGAGCAGGAGGAGCTGCGCCGCGAGGCCCGGTCGTTCCTCGCCGCCACGCCCGAGCCGACGTGGGACCAGCTCGTCGAGCTCGGCTGGGTCGGCGTCTCGATCCCCGAGAAGCACGGCGGGCTCGGGCTCGGCTTCCTCGAGGAGGCGGTGCTCCTCGAGGAGACGGCGCGGGCGCTGATGCCCGGGCCGTGGTTTGCGACGACGGTGCTCGCGCAGCCCGCGCTCGAGCCGGAGGCGCTCGCGCGGGTCGCGGCCGGCGAGGAGCGGTGGTCGGCGGTGGTCGGCGGCCTCGTGCCGAGCCTCGGCGAGGTCGACCGCGTGCTCACCGGCGACGGGCCCGTGGCCGCGCGCGGCGAGGCGGAGCGGACGATGGACGAGTCGCGCCCGCTCGGCCGCCTCGCCGCCCCCGACGCGGCGATCGACCGTCCTCGGGTGCTTGCGGCCTGCGCGCTCGAGGCCGTCGGCGTGGGCGGGAGGGCGCTCGAGCTGGGCGTCGAGCACGCGCGGACCCGCCAGCAGTTCGGACGGCCGGTCGGCGTCTTCCAGGCCGTCTCGCACGCGCTCGCGACCACGTTCGTCGAGCTCGAGACCGCCCGCTCGGTAGCGCTGTGGGCCGCCTGGTGCGTCGCCGAGGGCGACCCGCAGGCACCCGTCGCCGCGGCGGCCGCGAAGGCGAAGGCGACGGAGGCCGCCGTGGCCGCGTGCGAGCGCTCGATCCAGGTGCACGGCGGCATCGGGTTCACGTGGGAGCACGTGCTCCATCGCCTGTACAAGCGCGCGCAGTGGCTCGAGAGCTTCGCCGGGTACCCGTCGGTGCACCGGGCGGCCGTCGCGGCCGCGCTCCTCGACACCGTCCCCGAGCACGAGGCGGAGCAGGATGGGGTACCGAGCGTCGTCGCTTGACGAGCTCGGCGACGGCTACGGCTTCCGCAAGGTGCGGGCGCCGCTCGGCGTCACCGCGTTCGGCGTCAACTTCATCGTCTACCCGCCCGGGTGGGACGGCGTCGGCCACTACCACGAGACGCAGGACGAGCTCTACCTCGTCCACCGCGGGCGCGCGCGCTTCGAGGTCGACGGCGACGCGTTCGAGCTCGGCGAGGGCGGCGTCGTCCACGTCGAGTCGACGACGCCGCGTCGCGTCTCGAACGCCGGCGACGGCGACCTGGTGCTCCTGGTCGTGGGCGGGAAGGACGGCTACGTGCCGCGCGACGGGCACGCGATGAGCGACGAGGACGCGGAGCGACGCCGGGCGATGAGCGAGGGGAGGATGGAGTGAACGGGCTGATCATGGACTACGAGCTGAACGTCCCGGCGATCCTCCGCCGCGGCGAGCAGCTGTTCGGCCGCAAGGAGATCGTCACGCGGCTGCCCGACAGGAGCTTCCACCGCTACACCTACGCCGACTTCGCCGTGCGCGCGAAGCGCCTCGGCTCCGCGTTCCGCAACGCCGGGCTCACCGACGGCGCGCGCATCGCGACGCTCTGCTGGAACCACTACCAGCACCTCGAGGTCTACTTCGGAGGGCCGGTCTCGGGCAACGTCGTGCACACGCTGAACCTGCGCCTCTCGCCGGCTGACTTGTCCTACATCGCCGGCCATGCCGGCGACCGCGCGCTCGTCGTCGACGAGTCCCTGCTGCCGCTGTACGACGCGATCCGCGGCGAGGTCGCGTTCGAGCACGTGATCGTCGTGGGGAACGCGCGCGACGGCGAGCGCTCCTACGAGGACTTCCTCGCGACCGGTGACGACGGCTGGGAGCCCGAGGACGTCGACGAGCGGGCCGCGGCGGTCATGTGCTACACGAGCGGCACCACCGGCAGGCCGAAGGGCGTCCTCTACTCGCACCGGGCGCTCGCGCTCCACTCCCTCGCCTGCACGCAGTCCGGGACGCTCGGGATCAGCGAGTCCGACACCTGCCTCCCCGTCGTGCCGATGTTCCACGCGAACGCGTGGGGGTTCCCGTTCCACAACACGCTCGTGGGCGCGAAGCAGGTCTTCCCCGGGCCGCACCTCGACCCAGCGAGCCTGCTCGAGGCGTTCCAGCAGGAGCGCGTGACGATCACCGCCGGCGTCCCGACGATCTGGCTCGGGATCCTGCAGATGCTCGACGCGAATCCGCAGGGCTGGGACCTCTCGTCGCTGCGCGGGATGATCGTGGGCGGGTCGGCTGCCCCGCGGTCGATGATCGAGGGGTTCGAGCAGCGGCACGGGCTGAAGGTCATCCACGCGTGGGGGATGACGGAGATGGCGCCGCTCGGGACGGTGGCGGAGCTGACCTCCGACCTCCAGGCGGCCGACGCCGAGACGCGGTACGCCTACCGTGCGAAGCAGGGGCTGCCGGCGCCGTTCGTCGAGATCCGCGCGCGCGGCGTCGACGGGCTCGTGCCCTGGGACGGGCAGACGATGGGCGAGCTCGAGGTCCGCGGCGTCTGGATCGCGTCGGGGTACTACGAGGACGACTCCCAGGCCGAGCGCTGGACCGACGACGGCTGGTTCAAGACCGGCGACATCGTCACCATCGACGAGCGCGGCTTCATCGAGATCCAGGACCGCTCGAAGGACGTGATCAAGTCGGGCGGCGAGTGGATCTCGTCCGTCCTGATGGAGAACGCCCTCATGGGGCATCCGGCCGTCGCCGAGGCGGCGGTGATCGCCGTCCCCGACCCCAAGTGGCAGGAGCGGCCGCTCGCCGTCCTCGTCGTCAAGGAGGGGCAGACGGTCGCCCCCGAGGAGCTCCGCGAGCACCTGGCCGCCGCGGGGTTCGCGAAGTGGCAGCTGCCCGACCGCTTCGAGGTGGTCGACGAGATCCCGAAGACGGCGGTCGGCAAGTTCCGCAAGACGGCGCTGCGCGAGCAGTTCGCGCAGGAGGCCGTCGAGGCTTGAGGCCCGCGGGCAGGACGTTCCTCGTCACCGGCGGCCGCTCCGGGCTCGGGGCGGCCGTCGTCGCGATGCTGCAGGGTGCCGGGGCGACGGCCGTCGTCGCCGACCTCCCCGAGTGCGACGTCACCGACGAGGCGAGCGTCGAGGACCTCGTGGGTCGGAGCGGCGAGCTCCACGGCGTCGTCTGCTGCGCCGGGATCGGCGGGTCGCAGCGCCTGCTCGAGTTCGACGCCGCGCTCTTCCGGCGGATCGTCGACGTCAACCTCGTCGGCACGTTCCTCTCGGTCAAGCACGCGGCCCGGCGCATGGCCGAGAACGAGCCCGACGAGGAGGGGACGAGGGGCGTCGTCGTCATGACCGCGTCGAACGCCGCGTTCGACGGCCAGATCGGGCAGCACGCGTACACGGCCTCCAAGGCCGGCGTCGCCGGGATGACGCTGCCGCTCGCCCGCGATCTCGCGCGCCACGGGATCCGGGTCGTGACGATCGCCCCGGGGCCGCACGACACGCCGATGCTGGCGCGCCTGCGCGACGACATCCGCGCCTCGCTCGAGGCGCAGGTGCCGTTCCCGAAGCGCCTCGGCCGGGCCGAGGACTTCGCCGCGCTCACGCGCCACGTGATCGAGAACGAGTACCTGAACGGCGAGACGATCAGGCTCGACGGCGCCCTCCGCATGGGCCCGCGCTGATCCGGACCAGGAGGACCATGGGCGAGTACGTCTCCACCGAAACCGACGGCCGCGTCGCCGTCGTCACGATCGACAACCCGCCGGTCAACGCGCTGAAGGCGGCGCTGCTCGAGGAGCTCGAGGCGGAGCTGCTGCGGCTCGACCGCGACGACGGGGTCGGTGCGATCGTCGTCCGCGGCGCCGGCGAGCGCGCCTTCGTCGCCGGCGCCGACATCAAGGAGTTCCCGGCGCTCCGCGCCGCGCCACCCCAGGAGGGCGGCTCCGCGCGCGGGATCCAGAAGCTCGGCGTCGCGATCGACGGGATGCGGACGCCCGTGATCGCGCAGATCCACGGCTTCTGCCTCGGCGGCGGGCTCGAGCTCGCGATCGCGTGCGACATCCGCGTCGCCGCCGAGGACGCGCAGCTCGGCCAGCCGGAGATCAAGCTCGGGCTGATCCCGGGCGGCGGCGGCACGCAACGGCTGCCGCGCCTCGCGGGCCAGGGGCGCGCGATGCTCCTCAACCTCACCGGCGACCCGATCCCGGGCACGCGGGCCGCGGCGTGGGGGATCGTCGACGTCGCCGTGCCCGCGGCGGAGCTCGCGGAGACGGCGCTCGGCCTCGCGCGCACGATCGCCTCGCGCTCGCCCGTCTCCGTCGGCGTGCTGAAGGAGCTGGCGCGCGAGACGCGCGACGTGTCGCTCGCCGACGGCCTCGCGCGGGAGGCCGACGGCTTCCGCCGCTGCCTCGCGAGCGAGGACGGCCTCGAGGGCGTGACGGCGTTCATCGAGAAGCGCGAGCCCCGCTTCACCGGGCGATGAGGGCGGTCGTCCTCCACGAGACGGGCGACGCCGACCGGCTGCGCGTCGAGGACGTCCCCGAGCCCGGCGAGCCGGCGCTTCGCGTCCGCGCCGCCGGGATCAACTTCCTCGACGTGCTCGTGCGCCGCGGCGAGTACCCGCAGCCGCCGCCGCTGCCGACGGTGCCGGGGATCGAGGTCGCGGGGGATCTCGCGGGCCGTCGCGTCCTCGCGCTCCTGCGTCAGACGGGCGGGGGCTACGCCGAGCGCGCGGAGGTCGACCCCGCCTGGGTGTTCCCGCTGCCCGAGCGGGCCTCGTACGAGGAGGGCGCCGCCTTCCTGATGACGTTCCTCACCGCGTGGATCCCGCTCCACCACGTCGGCATCCTCCCGGGCGCGACCGTGCTCGTGCACGCGGGCGCGGGCGGGGTGGGGAGCGCGGCGATCCAGGTCGCGCGACACCTCGGGGCGCGCGTCGTCGCGACCGCGTCGTCGGAGGAGAAGCGCGCGATCGCACGCGAGCTCGGCGCCGAGGAGGTGTACGGCTACGACGAGTTCGGCGACGCGGTCCGGGCCGACGTCGTGCTCGACCCGGTCGGAGGGGAGATCTTCGAGCGCAGCCTCTCGGTGCTGAACCCGCTCGGCACCGCGATCGCGGTCGGCTATGCCGCCGGGCCGTGGAGGCCGCTCGACACGCAGCTCCTCGTCGGCCGCAACATCGCCGCGTTCGGCTTCTACCTCGGCCGCCTGATGCGCCTTGCGCCGGGCCGCGTGCACGAGGCCGCGAACGAGCTGCTCGAGCTGTGGCGGGGACGCGAGCTGCGTCCGCTCGTGGGCGCGACGTTCCCCCTGGAGCGGGCCGCCGACGCGCACCGGCTGATCGAGGACCGGCGCCACACCGGCAAGGTCGTCCTTGTTCCGTAGCGCGGTCGTCACCGGCGGCCGCTCCGGGATCGGCGCCGCGCTCGTCGAGCGGCTGCGGGCGGACGGGACCGACGTGCGCGTGCTCGACCTCGCGGACGGGTTCGACGTGGCCGACCCCGACGCGTGGGACGCGGTTCCCCGCGCGGAGCTCGCGTGTCTCAACGCCGGCGTGATCTCGCGCGTCGGCGACGTCGCGGAGCTGCCGGTCGAGGAGTACCGGCGCGTGGTCGCGGCGAACGTCGACGGTGTCGTCCTCGGCACGCGGTGGGCGGCCCGGACGATGGCGCGCGGGGGCGTCGTCGTCGCGACCGCCTCGCTCGCCGGCCTGGTGCCGGTGCCGGGCGACCCGGTCTACGCGCTCACGAAGCACGCCGTCCTCGGCTGGGTCCGGTCGGCAGCGGCGCAGCTCGAGCCGCGCGGCATCCGCGTCAACGCGGTCTGCCCGGGCCTCGTCGACACGCCGATGACGGCCGCCGTCCGCGACCAGCTCGCCGAGTCGGGCCTACCGCTGATCCCGCCCGCGGCGGTTGCGGACGCGATCCTGCTCGCGGCGCAGGACGCGTCGACGGGGCAGGCCTGGGTCGTGCAGCCGGGCCGCGAGCCGCTGCGCTTCCGGTTCCCCGGCGTCCCCGGCCCGCGCGGTGCCGGCGAGGGCGTGGTGCCCGAGCTCTGAGCGGCGGGAATGCCGTCGGCCCCCCGCGTCGTTTGCGGAGACGTGAGGATCGGGATCGTCGGGAGCGGCAACATCGGCGCGACCGTCGCCCGCCTGCTCGTCGAGGCGGGTCACGAGGTGGCGATCTCCAACTCCCGCGGGCCGGAGAGTCTCGCCGACCTGGTCGGCGAGCTCGGCGAGCATGCCCGTGCAGCGTCCGTGGAGGACGCCGTCGCGTGGGGCGACGTCGTCCTCCTGGCGCTCCCGTGGCGCGCGCGCGAGAGCCTCCCGGCCGCGGACGCGTTCGACGGGAAGATCGTCGTGGACGCGACGAACGCGTTCGGCCCCGGCGGCGTGATCGACGTCGAGCCGAGCACGTCGAGCGAGGAGGTGCTCGCGCTCATGCCCGGGGCCCGGCTCGTGAAGGCGTTCAACACGATGAACGTCCGCCCGCTCGGGACGCGGGGGCACGAGCGGCCGCCGCTCGCGCTGTTCGTGGCCGGCGACGACGCCGAGGCGAAGGAGGTCGTCGCGGGGCTGATCCGCGAGGTCGGGTTCGACCCCGTCGACACCGGCGGGCTCCGCGAGGGCGGGCGCCGGCAGCAGCCGGGCTCGCCGCGCTTCAACGTCCCGATGACGCGGGACGACGCGCTCGGCCTGCCGTAGATACCCCGAAGGGGATACTCGGCGCATGGACGAGCCGACGTATTCGGTTCCCGGCGTGAGCTGCGAGCATTGCCGCGCGGCGATCAGTTTCGTGCGCACGCGCTGAGGGCGCCGTTGTGCGCGGCGGCGGTCGGGTCTAGGATCGTCGCAGGGTCGAGAGCAGATGCTGATCCACGTCGCACTCGAGGACGGCTTCGACGACGACACCGTCGTGTTGCGTGTCGACGGGGAGGAGGCGTTCCGTCGCGACGGCGTGACGACGCGGACGCAGATCAGCCGCGCGGCCGACGCCGAGCTCGACGTGCCGGAGCGCGGCGCGAGGCTCGAGGTCGACGTCGCGACGCGCGGGGTGCGCGAGACGATCGAGCTCGACCCGGCCGTCCGTCCCGTCGTGGCCGTCTCGCTGCGCGACGGCGGGCTCGCCTTCACCTACCCCGAGCACGCGGGATCCGCGTAGGGAGGAGGGCGCCCGAGACCGATCCGACCCGCTGCGGCGCTTCCCACGGACGAGCAGGAGGAGCGCATGGAGAATCAGGACGAGGGGCTCGAGCTCCTCGACGAGACGGAGGCGGGCGTCCTGCCGGAGCCGCTCCCGACGCCGATCGTCCCACCGATCGCCTCGCCGGCGAGCGGCCTCTACCAGTGGTCGGCACCGGCGAAGGCCGCGAAGGCGCCGCCCATCGGGCACGTCCCGGTCGGGATCAGGCCGATCCGGCGCGAGGAGCTGCGCCTCGACGTCGACGGCCGCTACCCGCAGTTGACGGCGAGCGGCACGATCGGCGGGATCCTCGTCGCGAAGGTGCACTGGATCGCACGCCTGAAGGCCGCGGGCGCCGATCGCTGGATCGGGTCGATCTGGTACAAGGACGGCGCCGCGACGTCGTTCCCGTACACGAAGGTCGACATCACGGCGATCCGCAGCCCGTTCCCGGGCGCGCGGGCCGCGCGCGTCACCTTCAGCGGCGGCGGCGCGACGAAGCGCACGGTGGTGTACAAGTTCGCCTCGTCCGCCTTCAGGACGGTGAACTTCGAGTTCGACTGGGCCGAGGGAAAGGCCGCGACGACCGTCTACGACACGGGGTCGCATCCGAACCGGCCGGCGTCGCTGCCCGTCGAGAACCTCACGATCGGGAACGTGTACCGCCGCGCCGGGTGCCAGGTGACCACGAGCCCCGGCGGCGCGATCCCGCTCGGCAAGGCAGGCGCGGACGCGGTGTGGTCGGACCTCGAGATGCACGACGCGATGCAGGTGTACTGGTCGCGGTTCGCCAACAAGGCGCAGTGGGCGATGTGGATCTTCTTCGCCGCGTTGCACGAGTCCGGCACCGGCCTGGGCGGGATCATGTTCGACGACATCGGGCCGAACCACCGCCAGGGCACGGCGCTGTTCGTCGACTCGTTCATCGCCACGCCGCCCGCCGGCGACCCAGCGCCCGCGGCCTGGGTCGAGCGGATGCGGTTCTGGACGGCCTGCCACGAGATGGGCCACGCGTTCAACCTCGCGCACTCCTGGCAGAAGTCGCTCGGCACCGCCTGGGTGCCGCTCGCCGACGAGCCCGAGGCGCGGAGCTTCATGAACTACCCGTACCGGGTCTCCGGCGGCCAGAACGCCTTCTTCGCGAACTTCGAGTTCCGCTTCAGCGACCCCGAGCTGCTGTTCATCCGGCACGCGCCGGAGCGGTTCGTGGAGATGGGCAACGCCGCGTGGTTCGACCACCACGCGTTCGAGGAGGCGGAGACCGAGGCCGAGCCGACCCTCGCGCTCGAGCTCCGCGTCAACCGGGAGCGGGCGAGCTACGAGTTCATGGAGCCGGTCTGGGTCGAGCTCAAGCTGACGAATATCGGCGACCAGCCGCGGCTCGTCGACGGCGACGTGCTCGAGGCCGAGTCGCTGACGGTGATCCTGAAGCGCGACGGCAAGCCTGCACGCCAGCTCGTCCCGTTCCGGGAGAAGTGCCGGCAGACGGCGACGATCGCGCTCATGCCGGGCGAGTCGATCTACGGCACGGTGCTCGCGTCCGTCGGCCTCAACGGCTGGGACGTGGCGGAGCCCGGCACGCACTGGATCCAGGCGGCGGCGCACGTCGGCGAGGGGGACGTCGTGTCGGCGCCGCTGGCGATCCGCATCGCGCCGCCGACGTCGCGGGAGGAGGAGTACCTCGCGGGCGACCTGTTCACGCAGGAGCCGGCGCGGCTGCTCGTCCTCGGCGGCAGCCGTGTCCTCGACCGCGGGAACGCGGTGCTCCAGGAGATCGTCGAGCGGCTCCCCGACCGCCGCATCGCGATCCACGCCCGGGTCGCGCTCGGCAATCCGCTGACGCTCGAGTACAAGGAGCTCATCGCCAAGGATGACGGGCTCGCGGTGAAGGTGAAGGCCGCGAAGCCGGACGAGGCGACCTCGATCGTCGCTCCGGCGCTCGTCGAGCGGGCGCAGGAGGCGGCGGACTCGTTCGGCCACATCCGCTACCGCGGCGTCGTCGAGCGGATCGCGACGCGGCTCGCGGCCGCCGGGGCGACCGACGAGGCGGTGGGGGCGCTCGACCTGCTCGCGGACACCCTCGCCACGCGCGAGGTGCACGGCCGCCGGGTCAAGCCCGAGGTGATCGAGGCGGTGAAGGAGAAGCGGGACGAGCTGCGCGCGGGCGCGGCCGCTCCGGCCTAGGGGTCAGGAGGAGGCGGCCCCGGCGCCTGCCGGGGCCGCCCCTAGCGCTGGTCGGAGAGCCAGCGCTCGAAGTCGGCCCAGCCGCACAGGTGTCGCTCGAGCTCCTCCAGACCCCGCCGCGTCTCGACGCGGAGGTCGATCGCGCAGGCGGGGCAGAGCTCGCTGGCTCCGCGTGGCGTCTGAAGTCGGCAGTGCGTGCACATGTGTCCGCAAGAACGGCTGGGCCGCATCAAAAGGTACGGGTGGGTCCCGCGCGCGCATCCCCCGGATGTGCGGTATGGCCGGTGCGGGCGAGACGCGGGGCTAGCGCGGCAGGCCGCGGTAGGACAGGTGCACCGGCCGCGCGCCCGCGGGACGCTCCTCGGGCGGCCGGCGGTACTCGTCCATCATCGCGAGGAACCGGTGCGAGAGGTCGTCGAGCTCCTCGGCCGTCATGTGCACCGTCCAGTTGCCGATGAACGCCGTCTCGCCCCAGCGCCCCGGCAGCGTCTCCTCGTCGCGGAGGAACGACGCCAGCGCCTTCTCGTCGCGCTCGAGCAGCACGGCCCGGACGCGCTGGCCCGCGGCCCGCTCCTCGGGCGTGCCGGTCGTCGGCGCGAGCATGAGCCGCTCGGGACGTCGCCACCAGCGGTCGCGCGCGTTGCCGAGGTCGGCCTCCTCCACGACGAGCTCCGCCTTCGCGAGCGCGCGGAGGTGGTAGCTCGTCGCGCCGCTCGACTCCCCGAGGCGCTCCGCGAGACGCGACGCCGTCGACGGGCCCTCGGCGAGGAGCTCGAGCAGCCGCAGGCGCAGCGGGTGCGCCATCGCGCGCACCTGCGCGAGCGACATCGTCCGGGGTGTGGTCGCGGCCTCCATCACAAAGGATCTTTGCAAATGTCCTTTGGAAACGCTAGCATCGTGGCCCATGCGCCGTCGCCGCCTGTTCGCGCTCATCGCCCTCTAGCCCGCGCGCCACGCGTACCCTGCGGGCGTGCGCCGCATCCTCCTGCTCGCCGCTGCGCTCGTCCTCGCCGTCGCCGGCTGCGGCGGAGGCGACGAGGCCGCCGACACGTCGTCCACGCCGGCGGCGACGGCGACGACGGCCGCGACCGACGACGTCTTCGCCTACGACGCCGCCGCGCCGCTGCGCTACCGCGACCTCGGCCGCGTGAACGAGCAGTCGAAGCTCCAGGTCCGGAACGTCGTGTTCGCGGGCGCGCAGGACAAGGCGGTGCAGGGATTCCTCGTCCTCCCGCCCGGCAAGGGGCCGTTCCCCGCCGTGATCTACCTCCACGGCTCGGGCGGCGACCGCGTCGAGCTGCTCGGCCTCGGCGCCTGGCTCGCGGCGCGGGGTGCGGTCGCCCTGACGATCGACTCGCCCTTCGTCTCGGCCCAGTCGCGGGGCACGGGGATGGAGGCGCTGCGCACCGAGCACGACCTCGCGGTTCGCAGCATCGTCGACACGCGGCGGGCCGTCGACATGCTCCAGGCGCTGCCGCAGGTGGACGACGACCGCATCGGGCTCGTCGGTTTCAGCGCAGGCGCGCGCACGGCCGCGGTGCTCGCCGGAGTCGAGCACCGGATCTCGTCGTACGTCCTCTGGTCGGGCGGATCGGAGCCCGTCACCGCCTACACCGACCGCCTCCCGACCGACCTGCGCCTCGAGGCGGGGCAGCTCCTCACGGACGTCGACCCGCTGCGGTGGATCAAGGGGTCGACCTCGGCGCTCCTCTTCCAGGACGGCCGGAAGGACGAGGTCGTTCCGCGGGCGGCGCTCGTCCGGCTCGCCCGGGCGGCGCCCGAGCCGAAGGAGCTGCGCTGGTACCCCGCGGGCCACCAGCTCGACGCGAAGGCCTACCGCGACCAGCTCGACTGGCTCACGGAGCGGCTGCAGATCACGGGGCCGCCCGTGCCGGGCGCCGACACCGGCCCGCCGACCGGCGGCTAGGAGAAGCGCCAGGGGTCGCCGGCGGCGAACGAGTTGAGGATCCGCCGTGCGACCACCATCCGGTGCACCTCGTCGGGGCCGTCGTAGATCCGCGCGCCGCGCGACATCGCGAGCATCGCGGCGAGCGGCGTCTCGTCGGTGAGCCCGCGCGCGCCGTGCACCTGCACGGCGCGGTCGATCACGTCGTGGAGGACGCGCGCCGCGTAGAACTTGATCAGCGAGATCTCGACGCGCGCCTCGTCGCCGTCGTCGATCTTCCGCGCCGCGTCCATCGTCATCAAGCGGCACGCCTGGATCTCGGCGGCCGAGTCGGCGATCCAGTTCTGCACCGTCTGCTTGTCGGCGAGGCGCGAGCCGAACGCCTCGCGGCGGAGCGCGTACTCGCACATCAGCTCGAACGCTCGCTGCATCTGCCCGAGCCAGCGCATCACGTGGTGGATCCGACCTGGCCCGAGTCGCTTCTGCGCGATCCGGAAGCCGTCGCCGGGCTCGCCGAGCGTGTGGTCGAGCGGGACGCGGACGCCCGTGTAGCGCACCTCGCAGTGCGTCGACCAGCCGCGGCCCGTGTGGCCCATGGTGGGCACGGCGCGGACGACCTCCACGCCGGGCGTGTCCGCGGGGACGAGGATCTGCGTCGCGCGCCGGTGCGCCGGCGCGTCGGGGTCGGTGACCGCCATCACGATCCCGAAGGCCGCGCCCTCGGCACCCGACGAGAACCACTTGTGGCCGTCGATCACCCACTCGTCGCCGTCGCGGACCGCGCGCGTCCGGAGCGTCGTGGGGTCGGACCCCGCCACCTCGGGCTCCGTCATCGAGAAGAACGAGCGCACCTCGCCGGCGACGAGCGGCCGGAGGAAGCGCCGCTGCTGCTCGTCGGTCCCGAACAGCCAGAGGATCTCGGCGTTGCCGGCGTCGGGCGCCTGGCAGCCGAAGACGAGCTGCGCGTACGTCGAGCGGCCGATCTCCTCGTTCAGCTGCGCGTACGCGAGGAACCCCTCGCCGGTGCCGCCCGCCTCCGGCGGCAGGTGCGGCGCCCAGAGACCCTCCTCCTTCGCCTTCGCGCGGAGCGCCTCGACGAGGGCCAGCGCAGCATCGTCCTCGCGCGCGATCGCCGCCTCGTTCGGGTACACGTGCTCCTGCATGAAGCGCCGGTAGGCGGCGCGGCGAGCCGTCGGCTCGAGAACCGTGTCCGTCACCCGGTTAGCATCGCATGCATGCGCCTCGGCTTCTACCTCGGCTACGCGCCGCCGGGCACCAACCCGCTCGAGCTGATCGCGCTCGCACAGGAGGCCGAGCGGCTCGGCTACGACTCCGCGTGGGCGGCCGAGGCCTGGGGCACGGACGCCGTCAGCGTGCTCGCGTGGCTCGGGGCGAGCACGTCGACGATCAAGCTCGGCTCGGCGATCCTGCAGATGCCGGCGCGGACGCCCGCGATGACGGCGATGACGGCCGCGACGCTCGACCTGCTCTCGGGCGGCCGGCTCCTCCTCGGCCTCGGCCCGTCGGGGCCCCAGGTCGTCGAGGGCTGGCACGGCCAGCCCTGGGGGAAGCCGCTCGCGCGGACGCGCGAGTACGTGGAGATCGTGCGCGCGGCGCTCGCGCGGCAGGTCGTCGAGCACCACGGCGAGCACTACTCGATCCCGTACGAGGGTCCGGGGGCCACGGGCCTCGGCAAGCCGCTCAAGCTGATGGCGCGCCCCCTCCGCGCGGATGTCCCGATCTACCTCGCGGCGATGGGCCCGAAGGCGGTCGCGCTCGCCGAGGAGATCGCGGACGGCTGGCTGCCGCTCTTCTTCGTCCCGGAGCGCGCGCGTGACGTCTTCGGCGAGCTCCGCGGCGAGCCGTTCGACATCGCGCCGAGCGTCCCGGTGGTGCTGCTCGACGACGTCGAGGCCGCCCGCGACGCGCTGAAGCCCTACTACGCGCTCTACATCGGCGGCATGGGCTCCCGCGGCAAGAACTTCTACAACGAGCTGTTCCGGCGCTACGGGTACGAGCACGAGGCGGACGAGATCCAGACGGCGTACCTCGACGGGCGGCAGCGCGACGCCGCGGCTCTCGTCCCGGACGCGTTCGTCGACGAGGCGGCGCTCGTCGGCCCGAAGGAGCGGATCGCCGAGCGGCTCGAGGCCTACCGCGGCTCGGGCGCGACCACGCTCCTGCTCTCGACGCGCCAGCCCGAGGCCCTGCGCGCGGTCGCCGAGCTCGTCCTGTGAGGGAGGCGCTCGAGGCGGCGCTCGGGCCCGTCGAGGCGCTCCGCCAGCTCCCGGGCGGGGCGTCGAAAGAGGCCTGGGCCGTTCGCGTGGGCGGTCGCGACGTGATCGTCCGCCGCGCGGGCGTCGGGGTCATCCACGCCGGCACGCTGACGCTCGAGCAGGAGTTCCGGGTGCTCCAGGCGATGCACGCCGCCGGCGTTCGCGTGCCCGAGCCGGTCGCCTACCTCGGCGAGATCGACGGGCGCGAGGCGTTCGCGATGGCGCGGGTCGAGGGGGAGACGATCGGCCGGCGCATCGTCCGGGGCGAGCACCCCGGGCTCCCGGCCGCGCTCGGCGAGGAGCTCGCGCGGATCCACGCCGTGCCGCCGCTCCCCTTCCTCGAGGGCGGCGACGTGATCGCGCGCTTCCTCGTCGAGCTCGACTCCGTCGAGGAGCCGCATCCGGCGATCGAGTACGGGCTGCAGTGGCTCCGCGGCCGGCTCGCGGACTCGGGCGACCGCGTGTTCCTGCACGGCGACTGGCGCGTGGGGAACCTCGTCGTCGGCGAGGACGGGCTCGTGTCGGTGCTCGACTGGGAGTTCGCGCACGTGGGCGATCCGCTCGACGACCTCGCGTGGCCGCTCGTGCGCGCGTGGCGCTTCGGCCGCGACGAGCGCCGCCTCGGCGGGATCGGAGACGTCGAGCCGTACCTCGACGCGTACGCGCGCGCGTCGGGGCGTGAGGTCGCCGTCGACGACCTCTACGCGTGGGAGGTGCTCGGCAACGTGAAGTGGGCGACGGGGTGCCTCACCCAGGCGCGGCGGCACCTCCGCGGCCAGGACCGCAGCGTCGAGTACGCGGTGCTCGGGCGGATGGCCGCCGAGATGGAGTACGAGCTCCTCGACCTGATCGAGCGCGCGGCGTGACCGACCGGCCGACCGCGCCGGAGCTCGTGGAGGCGGTGACGGAGTTCCTCGCTGGCGAGATGCTGCCGACGGTCGAGGATCCACGGCTGCGGTTCCGGACGCTCGTCGCGCTCAACGCGCTCGGCATGGTGTACCGCGAGCTCACCTCCGAGCCCGCTTCCGGCGTCGACACGGCGGCGCTCGCAGCCCGGATCCGCGCAGGCGACGTCCGCGAGGGCGACCTCGCGCTGCTGAAGGAGCTCGTCGCCGCGAAGCTTCGGATCTCGAACCCGGCGGCGCTGGAGCGCTACGGCTGAGACGGCGGCTCTACCTCATGCGCCACGCGGAGGTGGCGTACTTCGACGAGCACGGCGCGCCCGTCGAGCCGACGACGGTCGTCCTGACCGACGAGGGCGTCAAGCAGGCCGAGGCGGCGCGCGACGCGCTCGCCGGCGTGCGGTTCGACGTCGTCGTCGCGAGCGGCCTCGAGCGGACGGCCGAGACGGCGCGGATCGTCGCCGGGGTCGAGCCCGAGCGCTGGCCCGAGCTCAACGAGTGGGAGGGCGGGCGGCTGCACGACGTACCGGAGGAGGAGCTCGAGGAGTTGTTCGTCGGCGCGCTCCAGGTCGTCGACGACGGCGACCGCTTCCTCGGCGGCGAGTCGCTCGGCGAGGTGCGCGCACGCGTCGAGCCGGCCCTGGAGCGGCTGCGCGCACGGCCGTGGGACACATGCCTCGCCGTGCTCCACGGCGGGATCAACCGCCTGATCCTCTCGTACGCGCTCACGCCCGGCGGCCGGCCGTACCTGGGTGCGTTCGAGCAGGCGGCGGCGTGCATCAACGTGCTCGACCTGGGCGCCGACGACTCGATCGTGCGCACCGTGAACTACATTCCCTACGACCCGCTCCATCCGGCCCGGGACACGACGATGGAGCGCTACTGGCGCCAGTGGAGGAGGGACCGATGAGCACCACGCACCCCGCGCACGACGCCGTCGTCGAGCTGATCCGACGCGACGTCGACCCCGCCGAGCACGACGCGATCCGCGAGCTCTGGAAGCAGCACTCGATCGCGGAGGACAACCGCGACCTGCCCGGGCTGATGGCGACGCTGACGGACGACTGCGTCTACGAGCTCGTCCAGACGGGCGACCGCTGGGAAGGGCACGAGGGCGCGACGCGCTTCTACACGCAGCTGCTCACCGCGTTCCCGGACGTGCGGTTCATGCTCACCGACATCGTCATCGGGCCGCAGGGCGTCGTCGAGCAGGCGGACGTCGTCGCCACGCACGCCGCCGAATGGCTCGGCCGTCCGCCGACCGGCGAGCGCGTCGAGTGGAAGGTCGTGATCTTCTTCCCGTGGGACCCCGAGGCGCGCAAGTTCAAGGGCGAGCGCGTCTTCTTCGACTTCAAGGGCGAAGGGTTGGCGGCTCAGAGCCATTAGCGACCCGGCACCCCCGCTTGACCGCCGCGAGGGCGCTCGTCAGACTCGGCGCGGCTAAGGAGGAGTCGGCGTGAACCGTGCACGGCGCGGGGTCGGACTCGGCGTGGTGGTGGCTGCTCTGACGTTCGCCGGAAGCTCCTCCGCGACGGTCACGAGGGTCTCGATGACCGCGAGCGTCCGGGCGGGGGCCGACGCGCGGCTGACCGTGAACGTTTCGCCCAGGGCGCGCTGCACGATCCGTGTCGTCCACGCGGGCGCCGTCGTCCGCACGGCCGGGCTCGGCCCGAAGGTCGGCGGTCGGATCACCTGGCGCTGGCGCGTGGCCGCGACGGCAGCCGCCGGCCGCTCGAGCGTCCGCGTGCGGTGCGGGAAGTCGGGCTCGCTTGCCACCGCGATCGCCGTCATGCGAGCGCCGACCAATCCCGCGCCGCCGACGGGGCCCGGGCGGAAGATCGACGTCGGCGGCTACCGGCTCTACCTCGAGTGCACGGGGAGCGGGAGCCCGACGGTCGTCCTCGAGTCCGGGTTCGGCGCCCCCGGAGCGACGATGGCGCGCTCGTCGGGCTGGAACGTGCTCGGGCCGGCGCTGGGGAGCGAGACGCGGGTCTGCGCCTACGACCGTGCCGGGCTCGGCGCGAGCGATCCGCGCCCGCGCGGCCGCGCCGGGACGAGCCAGACGCTCGCGACGGAGCTTCGAAGCCTCCTGCGGAACGCGGGCATCCCCGCGCCGTACATCTTCTTCGGCCCGTCGATCGGCGCGTTCTTCGCCCTCTCGCACGTCGCCCACTGGCAGGACCCGGCCGAGATCGCCGGTTTCGTCTTCGGCGACGGCTCCGGCTGCGTCACCGTGTGCTCCGGCGCGTCGTTCGAGCCCGTCGAGCTCGACGTGACCGGTGCGCAGCAGCTCGGCCCGCGGCCGCTGATCGCCGTGATCTCGACGGAGCCCGAAGACGGCGCAGCGCTCGTGCGACGCTCGACGAACGGCTTCGGCGTCCAGGCCGCGCCGGGAGTCGGACATTTCGTCGCGCAGGAAGCGCCGCAGCTCGTGGCGGAGGCAATCCGCCTCGTTGTCGCCGGCGTGCGCAGCGGCGCGCCGCTCCCGCCCTGCGCGGAGACGCGGCTGCCTGCGTTGGGCGGCCGTTGTTGAGGCTGGGTGGGGGAACCATGCGGTTCCCCCACCCAGCGATGCGTCAGCGAGTCTTGACCAGGTTGCCGAACTCGATGAACGCGTTGTTCTCGTACCGCGCCAGCTTCTGGTAGCGGATCGGGAACGCGCTTCGCGGCGAGGTCGTCATGGTCGAGCCCGGCAGGAGCCAGGGGCTCTTCCACTTGAGGTTCGCGGCCGCGTTCATGACCGACTGGCGCGTCGGGTTTCGCCCAGCGCGGTACAGCGCCTGGACGAAGGTGTCGGCCTTCGCCATGCCGTAGAAGAACAGGCCGTCGCTCGCCGGCTGACCCGGCGCGTACTTCGCCATCAGGCGCTGATAGAGCTTCACCTGGGCGTCGTTCGCGTAGGTCGGCGACGAGGGATCCTTGAGGTACGCCGTCGTCACGACCCCGTCGACCGCGACCGGCGACCCGGCCGAGTTGCGCGCAAGGGTCATGTACGTGTCGGTCGCCCCGACCGAGTTGACGAGCTTGTTCGGCCGCCAGCCGAGGCGGTAGGCGACGACGAGCGCCGTGATCGTCTCCCCCGGCGTGGCGATGATCAGGAGCGTGTCGGCGCCGGACGCGCGCAGCCGTGCCACCGGGCCCGGGATGACGGCGGCGCCGCCGCCGCGCGGGTACGTCTCGGTGGCGACGACCTTGCCGGCTCCCGCCGAGTTCTGGAAGCCCTGCAGGAACTCACGCCCGTAGTCGTCGTTCTGCCGGAGCACCGCGACCTTCGCGTTCGGCAGGTTCGTCCGCACGTAGCGCCCGAGGAGGATGCCCTCCTGGACGTAGTCCGGCTGCCAGCCGATCGTCCACCTGTACTGCGGGTAGAGGCGGCCGAACTCGCTGAGGCCGGTGGAGACATACAGCTGCGGGACCTTGCGCTGGTTCATGTAGGCACGGACCGCCTGCTGGTTCTCGGTGCCGAGTCCGCCGAGCATCGCGAACACGCGGTCCTGCTCCACCGCGCGCCTGGTCTGCTGGACGGTCTGCGCCTCCTGGTAGCCGTCGTCGTAGACCTTCAGCACGATCTGGCGCCCGTAGACCCCGCGCTTGCCGTCGGCCTTCGCGCGGCGCGCGTTGATGTAGCTGAAGTACGCCCTCATGCCCGTGCCGATGCGCGCGTAGAGGGAGGCCGCGCCGCTGAGCGGCAGTGTCGTGCCGATCGTGATCGACCGGGCCGTGACCCC
>JBLNEO010000146.1:0-8617 GCA_050262775.1 Pseudomonadota bacterium
GGCGCCACGGTCCTCGTCTTTCCGTATGCGGCCGGCCCCCGCGCGGGTCAGCCGCCGTTCGTCGGCCGCTTCGTCCCGCACCCCGATTTCTGCAAGCCGCCGGCCTGCCAGGGCGGCGACCTCGAGGACTTCGTCACCGACGACGTGGCGGTGATCACGCTCGCGCAGCCCGTCTCGCTCCCGCGCTACGCCGAGCTGCCCAAGCTCGAGCGGAGCCAGGGCCGGGGCAAGGTGCAGAAGCACGTCGGGAAGGACGTGCAGCTCGTCGGCTTCGGCGTCCAGGCGTTCGTGCCCCAGCCCGTCAGCGACTTCTCGCGCACGGTGGCCTCGGAGCAGCTCGCGAGCCCGGATCCGGTCGTCGAGGACCGGTTCGTCGAGGTCGACCAGGAGCAGAGCGGCTTCTGCCTCGGCGACTCGGGCGGACCGGTGCTCGAGAAGAAGGACGTCGTGCTCGCGATCAGCTCCTTCATCGCGAACGAGAACACGTGCCTCGGGCCGAGCTACTCGTACCGGCTCGACTCCGCCGCGGCGCAGAGCTTCATCCGCGCGTACCTCTAGGCGGCGGCGCCCGCGCCGCGGGCCGCTACTGGATCTGGGTCTCGCAGGTGGCGTGGAACGTGTCGGTGCCGGGCCCGCCGATGCAGACGTCCGTTCCCTGATCGCCGCGCAGCGAGTCGTTCCCGCCGCCGCCGAGGATGCAGTCGGCGCCGTTGTTGCCGCGCATCGTGTCGGCTGCGGCCGACCCGAGGATGAGCTCGCTCGCCGACCCGCCCGTGCTGCCGACGACCGTCGCCGTGAGGGTGAGGCCCGCGCAGGCGGCGGGCTTCAACGCATCCGCGGTCACCGCCTGCGCGACCACGTCGGCACGCGACGCGGGCACCGCGTTCGCCGCCGTCAGCGCGGGGACGAGCCCGGCCACGAGCAGCAGCAGCAGCACCCCGACGCCGAGGCGCAGGCGGGTCACCGCGCCGCGCGCTCCCGCAGGTGCGTGACCGGAGCGGGCCGGACCTCCGTGGGCCAGTCCTCGACGACGCCCAGCACGTGGCGGTAGAGGACGCCGCTCACCTCGACCCCGAGCAGGCGGCCGCCCGGCCGCACGACGCGGAGGACGACGGTGTCGTACCGCTCCGCGAGCCGCACGAGCGCCTCGGGCGAGGGCACGTCCCGTACCTCGCGCGCCTCGGGGATGCGCGCGACGTCGACGATCCAGGGCTCGACCCCGGCCAGCTCGTCGCCGTCACCGCGCCGCCCGACGAGCACGTAGACGACGCCGAACGGGATCAGCGCGAGCGCGAGCAGGCCGAGGCCGACCGACAGGAAGCGGAGAGCTCGCACGGAGACCGAGGCGGGCCCGAGCGCGACGCGGGCGGCCTCGACCCTCGTCCCGGTCCCGGCCTGCGTCCGCGTCCACGCGGACGGGTCGACGCCGGTCGCCGGATCCGGCTGCGGCGCGACCGCCTCGAGCCTCCCGTCCTGCAGCCGGAACGGAAACGCCGGCGCGAAGCGGTCGTGGAGGGCGTCCTCGCCGACGCTGCCGCCGACCCGGACGACCGGGGCGAGGGTGACGTCGTACGCGGCGGCGCGCACGCCGGTGAGCGCCTCGACGCGCTGCGCGAGCCGGACGAGGGCGCCGAGGTCCAGTTCCCCGGCGAGAACGGCACGGTCGCCGCGCAGCGGCCGCGCCGGAACGAGCGGCACCGTGCGCCGCCAGCCGTTGTCGCCGCGGATCCGGGCTTCGAGCGCGGCGGTGCCCGCGACCCGCGCTGCGCCCTCGCGCGCGCGCAGCCGGTAGTCGACGCGGAAGCGCACCCGGGGCGCCTGCCTCGCGAACACGGTCTCGCCCGTCACGACGCGGCCCGCCGGATAGACGGGCGTCGGCCGGACGGACGCGCCGTACGACAGTCGCGCCTCGTGCTCCCAGCGACCGGGCCAGGGCGCGCGCTCGTCGAGCGGCCGCGACCACGCGACGGCGCCGAGCCCGAGCCCCAGGAGGACGACGGATCCGACGACGGCGAGCGCCTCCACCGCACGCCGGCCCTGGGCCTCGTCCGCCGACACGCGCGGCGGCGCCTCGTCCGGCGCGATCCGCCCGGAGCGCCGGCGGGTGACCGTGGCGCCGCCCCCGAGGAGGAGGAGCGCGCAGAGGGCGGCCGCGATCGCCGCCACGAGCGGCTGCCGGACCCATTCGAGCGCCGCGCCGACGGCGGGCACGTGCACCCACTCGCGCCCGACCACGTCGACCGCCGTCGGCCTCGGCAGGTCGAGGAAGTCGTTGTTGTCGCCCTTGAACTGGAGCCGGTCGCCGGCGCGCGCGACGACCCGGTGGAGCACGGTGCGCCCGAGGGTCGGGTGCCGGTACGCGACGACGTCGCCGACGGCCACGTGCCGTGCCGGACGGACGAGGACGAGGTCGCCGGCACCGTACCCCGGCTCCATGCTCGTCCCGTACAGGACGACGTAGCCGGTCGAGCCGCCGAGCTGCGGCGGCGCGAGGAAGAGCCAGCCCGCGACGAGAGCCGCGACTCCGACCAGTGTGCCTGCGATCCGAATCCTCGACTCCTCCCGGCGGGCGTCCGGCGCGGCGCCGGGGAGGCGCCGCGCCGTCCCGCTGACGAGCTAGCTCGTCGCGACGACCTGCAGCTGGTCGGCGGGCTGGACCGCCGCGCCGGTCGTCGTGCAGCTCCAGTTGTTGCCGCTCGTGTTCGTGCAGCCGTACCAGGTCGAGCCGCTCGAGACGAGCTTGATCTTCACCGTCGACGCGGCCGCGTCCAGCGTGAACGAGACGGAGTCGAGGTTCGACGGGTTCGTCGCGTTCAGCGTGTAGCTGACGCTCGAGACCGCGTAGCCGCTGATGGCGCCCGAGCCGTCGCCGGCCTTCGAGGCCGAGACGGTGTTCGAGGCGGTGAACGCGTACGTCGCGGAGGCGAGGACGCCCGCGACGACGAGCGTCACGAGCAGCCGGCGCCGCTTCGGGCGCTTCCGGCCGACATGCTGCGCTGTGATCACCTTGCTGTCCTTTCGTCGGGATCTGCGTTGGTCGCCCCTGCCTCCTCCGTCCAGGGGATATCGAGCGCGCCAAAACGGGGGCCGACACCTGCTCGGGGGAGGCGGCGTCCCCCGTTGGAGGGATTCGTCCCGGGCGCCGGGTAGGCTCCTCGGCCGATGGGCGTGATCGCGAGCCGCGTCGACCGTGCGTCCGACGCCTTCGCGCGTCGGCGCGCGCGGATGGAGGAGCTCGTCACGGAGCTGCGCGAGCGAACGGCGCTCGTCGCGCGCGGCGGCGGCGAGAAGGCCGTCGAGCGCCACCGCGCACGCGGGAAGCTCACGGCGCGCGAGCGGATCGACCGGCTCGTCGATCCCGGCTCGGCGTTCCTCGAGCTGAACGCGCTCGCCGCGTGGGGGCTCTACGACGACCAGGCGCCGTCGGCGGGGATCGTCACCGGAATCGGCGTCGTCGAGGGCCGCGAGTGCGTCGTCGTCGCGAACGACGCGACCGTGAAGGGCGGCTCGTACTTCCCGCTGACGGTGAAGAAGCACCTGCGGGCGCAGGAGGTCGCCGCCCGGAACCGGCTCCCCTGCCTCTACCTCGTCGACTCCGGCGGCGCGTACCTCCCGCTCCAGGACGAGGTCTTCCCCGACCGGGAGCACTTCGGGCGCATCTTCTTCAACCAGGCGCGCATGTCGGCGGACGGGATTCCCCAGATCGCCGTCGTCATGGGCTCGTGCACGGCCGGCGGCGCGTACGTGCCGGCGATGAGCGACGAGACGGTCATCGTCCGCGGGACGGGCACGATCTTCATCGGCGGACCGCCGCTCGTGAAGGCGGCGACCGGGCAGGAGGTGACGGCGGAGGAGCTCGGCGGCGCCGACGTCCATGCGCGCCGCTCGGGCGTCGCCGACCACCTCGCCGTCGACGACGAGCACGCGCTCGCGCTCGCGCGCCAGATCGTGCGGAACCACCACCTCCCGCCGAAGGCCCCGCCGTGGGACGTCGCGCCGCCGGAGCCGCCCGCGGCCGACCCGTCGGACCTGTACGGCCTCATCCCGGAGGACTTTCGCCACCAGGTCGACCCGCGCGAGCTGATCGCGCGCCTCGTCGACGGGTCGCGCTTCGCCGAGTTCAAGCAGCTGTACGGAGAGACGCTCGTCTGCGGCTTCGCGCGGATCGAGGGGATGCCGGTCGGGATCCTGGCGAACAACGGCGTGCTGCTCGCGGACTCGTCGCAGAAGGGAGCGCACTTCATCGAGCTGTGCACCTCCCGCAAGGTGCCGCTCGTCTTCCTCCAGAACATCACCGGCTTCATGGTCGGCAAGGAGTACGAGGAGGGCGGGATCGCGCGCGACGGCGCCAAGCTCGTGATGGCCGTCGCGTGCGCCGACGTGCCGAAGTTCACGGTGGTCACGGGCGGCTCGTTCGGCGCCGGCAACTACGCGATGTGCGGCCGCGCCTACGAGCCGCGGCAGCTCTGGATGTGGCCGAACGCCCGCATCTCGGTGATGGGCGGCGACCAAGCGGCGACGGTCCTGACGATGGTCGGCGACGCGGACCCGGACGAGATCCGCGCGAAGTACGAGGCGGAGGGCAACCCCTACCACTCGACCGCGCGCCTCTGGGACGACGGCGTCATCGACCCCCTCGACACGCGACGCGTGCTCGCGCTGGGGCTGTCGGCGGCGCTGAACGCGCCGGTCGCCGAGACACGTTTCGGCGTCTTCCGGATGTAGGCGAGAATGCGCGGGTGCGCCTGCTCCCGTTCCGCCGGAAGCGCGTCGACACCCCGATCGGCGAGGCCGAGGCGTACGCGCGGTCGTACGGGGAGAAGAGCGCCGACGTGAAGCCGGTCAAGCTGCCGCCGCGCCGGAAGCGCTTCGAGCTCGCCGTCTCCGGCGAGGAGCTGCGGCGGCGGTTCGAGGAGCGCCTGAAGGCGCGCGAGGAGGTCGAGGAGTGAGCTACAGCGTCGCCGATCTCGAGGCGCTCGAGCCGGGTGGGCCCGGCGGCATGGTGCGCTTCGTCCGCAGGGCGCTCGGCGCGCAGGCGTTCGGCTGCAACTACTTCACGCTTCCGCCCGGGCAGGTGGGACGCGAGCACGACCACTCCGACTCCGGGCAGGAGGAGGTCTACTTCGTCGTCCGCGGCTCCGGGACGATGCGCGTCGACGGCGACGAGGTCGACCTGCGCCCGGGACGGTTCGTGCGCGTCGACGGCGCCTCCACGCGCGTGCCCGTCGCGGGCCCCGACGGCCTCGAGCTGTACACGGTCGGCGCGCCGGTCGACGGTGCGTACGAGCCGCCGCCCTGGGGTTAGGCTCCGCGCATGACGACGATCGAGCTCACCGACGAGGAGCTGCGCCTCCTCCACGCCGCGTTGCACTCGTACCTCGACGACTTCGGGCACGAGGAAGCCGACGTGCTGCGCCGGATCAAGGAGCTGCTCGCGAAGCTCCCGTCCGACCCGGCCGCGTGATCGTCCGGCTCGTCCTCTGGAACCTCGGCGACGCGGACCTGACGGTCGCCCAGCTGCGCGACTACCTGCGCGACGAGTCGGTGCCGGCGTTCGCTGAGGTGCCTGGACTCCGCCTGAAGCTCTGGATCTCCGACGAGCACACGGAGCGCTGGGGCGCCGTCTACCTCTTCGAGTCGCGCGAGGCGGCCGACGCCGAGCTGCCCTCGCGCGTGCGCGAGCTCGTGGGGAAGGAGCCCGACGTGGTCGAGGAGTTCGACCTCGAGGCGTCGATCGAGGGCCGCTTCGACGACGAGATGCTCTCGCGTCGCGGCCTCGCGTACGAGGGCTAGAGGACGAGCGTCTCGGGGAAGACGGCTTCGTCCCCGAAGCGGCCGAGGCGGTACGGCGAGAGGTCGAACGCCGTGCCCCCGTCGAGGAGCTCGTCGGCGACGGCCGCGCCGACCGCGGGCGCCTGCATGAACCCGTGGCCGGAGAAGCCGCACGCGGCGTAGACGCCGTCGGCCACGGGGCCGATGATCGGGTGGGCGTCCGGCGTCATGTCGTACAGGCCGGCCCAGGAGCGGACGACGGGCGTGCCCGCGGCGGACGGATACCGGTGCGCGAGGCGTGCGCGCCAGTCCTCGACGAGCGTCGCGTCGACGACCTCGTCGGTGCCCCAGCGCGGCTCGAGCTCGCCCATCGCCAGGCGCAGCCGCTCGCGCCCGACGCGGCGGAAGTGGAAGCCGTTCTCCTCGATCGTCATCGGCAGCGCGTGCGAGATGCCCTCGACGGGGCCGACCTCGGCGAGCTGCCGGACGAGCGGCCGGATCGGCAGCTCGACGCCCCGGGAGCGGGCGACCTCGGGCGAGCGCGCGCCGCAGGCGACGACGAGCACGTCCGCCTCGAGCGCGAGCGCGTCGGTGCGCTCGCGGACGTCGACGCCGAGGTCGGCGGCGCGGCGTGCGAGCTCGCGCGTGATGCCTGCCGGGTCCGCGATCCCGTCCTGGCGGCAGACGACGGCGCCGAGGACGTCGTCGGTGCGGAGGCCGGCGACCGACGAGGCGTCGACGTCCTCCACGGGGACGCCGAGCGCGCGCTGCGCCTCCGCCCGCTCGCGCAGCGCGGCGAGCCCGGGTTCGGTCGTCGCGAGGAAGAGGTAGCCGACCTGCTCGAAGAGCGGCGCGCCGAGCTCCTGGAAGAGCCGGACGCTCGCCTGTGCGAGGCGGACCTCCGGCGCGGTGGAGAACTGCTGCCGGACGCCGCCCATCGCCTTGCCGGTGGCTCCTGACGCGACCGTCCCGACGTCTGCGAGGACGACGTCCGCCGCGCCGCGGAGGCCGAGGTGGTAGGCGATCGACGCTCCCACGGCCCCCGCTCCGGCGACGACGATCCGGGTCACGTCTCGTCCCAGGCGTCGAGCGCGCGGCGCTCCTCGTCGGTGAGCCCGCGGAGCGGCGGCCGCACGTCCTCCGCCATCGGGACGCCGCGGCGCGCGACGATTCGCTTGAGCGCCGCGTGGCGCGGGAACGACTCGATCGTCGCACGGAGGTCGCCGAGCGACGCCGCGGCGGCGCCCGACGGATCCGCGACGGCGGCGGCGATCCGTTCCGGGAACGCCGAGGCGAGGGCCGAGACGGCTCCCACGGCGCCCGCGGCCATCCCCTGCGGGATCAGCGCCTCCGGGCCGACGAAGACGTCGAGGCCCTCGACGAGGTACGGCGAGAACGCCTCCCACGGCGTGTCCGAGACCTTCAGCCCCGCGAGGTTCGGCGCGCCGTCGCGCAGCGCCGCGAGCACCGTCAGCGGCACGGCGTACCCGCTCGCCGCCGCGAACTCGTAGACGTAGAACGGCAGCGGCGCCGCGGCCCGCGCGGCGGCGGCGAGGTGCGCGAGCAGCGCCGCGTCGTCGAGGCGGTAGTACGGCGGCGAGATGACGGCCACCGCGTCCGCGCCGTCCTCCCCGGCCGCGGCCGCGAGCTCGACCGTGTCCGCCGTCGTCTGGGCGCCGCAGTGCGCGATCACGGTGGCGCGGCCGGCGATCGCGTCGGCGAAGAGCGCGACCGCGCGCCGTCGCTCGCGCGTGCGGAGCGAGATCCCCTCGCCCGTCGTCCCGAGCGCGAGGATGCCGGCCACCCCGCCGGCGAGCAGGAACTCGGCGTACGGCGCGAACGCCGACTCGTCGAGCGCGGCGCCCTCGTCGCGGAGCGGCGTCAGCGCGGCCGCGAGCGCGCCGTGGATCACCGCGGCGCCCGCGCGACCTGGAGTCCCCCACGCCGCCTGTGGACCGTGAGGTAGCGGATGCCGTCCGCGCCCGCGACGACGCGTCGGCGTCGCCCCTTCGGCACGAGGACGGCGTCGCCGGCGGCCACGGCGTGCGCCTCGCCGTCGACCTCGACGGCGCCCGTCCCGTCGACGACGACGAGCAGCACGTCGCGCTCGGGGTTCACGTGCTCCGGGTTCGCCTCGCCGGCGGGCCACGCGAGCAGGGTCGCGTTCAGGTCGTCGCTCTCGGTGCCCCAGACGGGGCCGCGACCGGTGCCCTCGAGCAGGTGCACGACCTCCGCCACCGGCGCCATCCTAGACTTGCCCGCGATGGCGAACCTCCGCTCGGAACGCGACGGCGACGTCCTGCGGATCACGCTCGCACGCCCCGACCGCCGCAACGCGTTCGACGCGGAGCTGATCGCGGAGCTCGCCGCCGCGTTCGTGGACGTCGGACGTGCCCGCGCCGTCGTGCTCGCCGGCGACGGCCCGAGCTTCTGCGCGGGTGCCGACGTCGACTGGATGCGATCGTCCGTCGAGCTCTCGTACGACGAGAACGTCGCGGACGCGCTGGCGCTGCGACGGATGCTCGAGGCGATCGACGGGTGCTCGGCCCCCGTCGTCTGCCGCGTCCAGGGTCATGCCCTCGGCGGCGGCGCCGGCCTCGTCGCGTGCGCCGACGTCGCCGTCGCCGCGCCCGACGCGCAGTTCGCGTTCTCGGAGGCGAAGCTCGGGATCGTGCCGGCGGTGATCTCGCCGTTCGCACTGGCGAAGATCGGCCCGAGCTGGGCCCGGCGGCTCTTCCCGTCGGGGGAGCGCTTCGGTGCCGACCTGGCGCTTCGCATCGGTCTCGTGCACGAGGTCGCGGAGGAGCTCGACGCCGCCGTCGACCGCGTGCTGGCGGAGCTGCGC
>JBLNEO010000147.1:0-13056 GCA_050262775.1 Pseudomonadota bacterium
GCATCATCGACAAGATCGTCTCGCAGGTCGGGCGCCGGATCGACGAGGCCTCGCCGATGGTCGACGCGCGCCTCCCGGACGGGAGCCGCGTCAACGCGATCATCCCGCCGCTCTCGCTCAAGGGCGCCACCCTGACGATCCGGAAGTTCTCGCGCGACCCGTACACGATGGACGACCTCGTCGCCTTCGGGTCGATCACGGCGACGGCCGGCCAGTTCCTCGCCGCGTGCGTGCGCGGGAAGCTCAACATCCTGATCTCGGGCGGTACCGGCACCGGCAAGACGACGACGCTCAACGCGATGTCGGCGTACATCCCCGGCGACGAGCGCATCGTCACGATCGAGGACGCGGCCGAGCTCCAGCTCCAGCAGGACCACGTGATCACGCTCGAGTCCCGCCCGCCGAACATCGAGGGCATGGGCGAGATCCGCATCCGCGAGCTCGTCCGCAACTCCCTGCGCATGCGCCCCGACCGCATCATCGTCGGCGAGGTTCGCGGCGCGGAGACGCTCGACATGCTCCAGGCGATGAACACGGGCCACGAGGGCTCGCTGACGACGATCCACGCGAACTCCCCCCGCGACGCCCTGTCCCGCCTCGAGACGCTCGTGATGACGGCCGGCGTCGAGCTGCCGCACCGGGCGATCCGCGAGCAGATCGCCTCGGCGTTCGACCTCCTCGTCCAGATCCAGCGCCTCGTCGACGGCTCGCGCCGCATCACCCACATCACCGAGGTGCTGCGGATGGAGTCCGACGTGATCACGCTGCAGGACATCTTCGTGGCGAAGCCGCCGGACGAGGCGCAGGCGTCGTCGGGCGGCATCGTGAAGCTGCTCTCGCCGCTCGCGTGCACGGGCCTCAAGCCGCACTTCCTCGAGAAGCTCGCGGCCAACGGCGTCGTGCTCCCGCCGACGTTCTTCACGTCCGACCGCGAGCGCCCGACGTTCGGCTCGAGCTACGGGACCGTCGCGTGAGGCGGATCGCACTCCTCGCCGCGCTCGTCGCGCTCGCGCTCGTCCCCGCCGCCTCGGCGGCCCAGACGGTGACGGTGAAGCACGTCGACACGCACGCGTACCCGCAGGTCGCGCTCACGGTGACGGCGCCGGCCGGTGCCGCGCCGCGCCTCCGCGAGGGCGGCCGGCTCGTCGCCGGGCTCCGGGTCGAGAACCTCGGGCGGCGGAAGAGCGTCGTCGTCGCGATCGACCGCTCCCGGTCGATGAAGGGCGCGGCGCTCGCGGACGCGCTCAAGGCCGCGCGCGCCTTCGTCCGGACGAAGGCGCCGGGCGACCGTGTCGCCGTCGTCGCCTTCGGCGCGAAGGCGACCTCGTTGACCGACTTCTCGTCGGCCACGATCGACGCCGACTCCGCGCTGCGCGAGCTTCCGGTCGACGCGACGCAGGGCACGGCGCTCAACGACGCCGTCGTCCTCTCCTCGCGCATGCTCGGCGAGGAGCCGACGCTCGGCCGTGTCCTCGTGCTCGTCACGGACGGCAAGGACGTGTCGAGCACGCGGTCCGAGGACGACGCGGTCGCGGCGGCCCGCCGTGCGGGCGTGACCGTCTACACGGTCGGGATCGCCAGCGACCAGTTCTCGCCGGTGTCCCTCCAGGCGCTCGCACGCGAGACGGGCGGCACCTACCGCGACGCGGCCACGAGCGCCGACCTCGCGGCCGTGTACGCCTCGATCAGGAGCGAGCTCGCGCGCACGTGGCGCCTCAGCTACCTCACCGCCGCGCGGCCCGGCGACCGGCTCGAGCTCGAGACGTGGTCGCCCGGCGCCGGCCGCACGACCGCCACGTTGCACGTCCCCGGCACGTCGACCGCCCCGTCGACGGCGAAGCCGGCGCTGCTCCCCGAGGCCGCGTACACGTCGAAGCTCGGCGAGCTCGCGATGGGCCTCGTCGTCGGCGTCCTGGTGCTGCTCGCGCTCGGGTTCGTGGGCGCCGCCAAGCGGACGCAGTGGCTGAAGAACCGCCTGACGCCGCACGTCGCCCCGGCGGTGCGCGCCCGGAAGGCCGTCGAGGACCGCGAGCGGTTCGCGATGGGCTCGAGCGCGATGCGCGTGACGGAGCAGGCGTTCGGCCACCTCGCGTCGTGGAAGAAGGTCCACCGCATGCTCGAGCGGGCGGACGTGCCGCTGCGGACGGTCGAGTTCATGTACATCGCCGTCGGCTGCTCGTTCCTCGTCGCGCTCGTGACCACGCTGGCCGGACTCGGGCCGCTGTGGGCGCTCGCAGGGTTCGCCGCGGGCGGCGCCGCCCCCTTCGCCTGGCTCAAGGTCAAGATCGCACGCCGCCTGAAGGCGTTCGAGAACCAGCTGCCCGACATCCTGATGACGCTCGCCGCGTCGCTCAAGGCGGGGCACAGCTTCAAGCAGGGCCTGCAGACGGTCGTCGACGAGGGCCAGCCGCCGGCGAGCAAGGAGTTCTCGCGCGTCCTCGCCGAGACGCAGCTCGGCCGCCCGATGGACGACGCCCTCGCGGAGATGGCGGAGCGCGTGAACTCGAAGAACCTGCGCTTCGTGCTGAACGCCGTGTCGATCCAGAGCCAGGTCGGCGGCTCGCTCGCCGGGCTCTTCGACATGGTCGCCGAGACCGTCCGGCAGCGGCAGCAGTTCGCGCGCAAGATCCGCGGACTCACGGCGATGGGCCGGGCGTCCGCCTACGTCCTCGTCGCGCTCCCGTTCGTGCTCGCGATCGTGATCACGCTGATCAACCCGGGATTCATGTCGCCGCTCTATCACACCGATACCGGTCACAAGATGATCTTCGGGGCCCTCACGCTGATGGTCGTCGGCTCGTCCATGCTCAAGAAGATCGTCTCCTTCAAGGGGTAATCGATGCTGTTCGCGCTCGCCTTCTCCGTCCTCGCCGTGGCCGCCTTTCTCGCGGCCGAGGCGGCCACGCTCCCGTCGCGCCAGCGGCGGCTGTCCGTCCGGCGCGCCTCGACGTACGGCCGCGTCCAGCTCAAGGGGCACGGCACCCAGCTGCCGTTCAACCAGCGGGTCGTCGAGCCGACGAAGCAGCGGCTCGCCGGCTGGGCGCTGCGCCTCACGCCGAAGGCGAGCATGGAGAGCGTCGCCGCGAAGCTGCGCGCGGCCGGCCTCGGCCGGACGGTGTCGCCGACCACGTTCCTCGCGGCCAAGGTCATCGCCTCCGGGTGCGGGCTGCTCGTCGGCGCGTTCCTCGGCTCGTCCTCGTCGCCGACGACGGCACTGCTCTTCGGTCTGATGTTCGCGGGAGCGCTGTTCGTGCTGCCCGACACGGCGCTCACCTTCCGCGCCCGCTCCCGCAAGGAGCAGATCCGCGCCGACCTGCCCGACTGCCTCGACCTGCTCGCCGTCTCCGTCGAGGCGGGCATGGGCTTCGACGGCGCCATCCAGAAGCTCACCGAGCACCTCGAGGGCCCGCTCGTGGACGAGTTCTCGCTCGCGCTGGGCGAGATGCGCGTCGGCGAGTCGCGGGCCGACGCCCTGCGCCACCTCGTCGACCGCGTCGACGTGAACGAGATGGCCGCCTTCGTGCGCGCGATCATCCAGGCCGACCAGCTCGGCATCTCCCTCGGGCGGATCCTCCGCGTGCAGGCAGCCGACGCCCGCCATCGCCGTCAGGCGGCCGCAGAGGAGAAGGCGATGAAGGCGCCGATCAAGATGCTCTTCCCGACGGCGCTCTTCATCTTCCCCGCCATGTTCGTCGTCATCCTCGGCCCCGCGATGCTGTCCCTGCTCGAGATCTTCAACTGAAGTAGGAGCCATGTCGCCCAAGAACGCCGCCGCCGCCTCCCCTGAGGGCACCGAGACCGAGAAGGGCTTCGGCACGGGCCTGCGCGCGAAGGTGGCGCAGAAGCAGGATCCGTCCGCAGGCGCCGCGGCCGAGACGCCCGAGCCCGAGCCCGAGGTCGCCCCCGAGGCCGCCGCCGAGGCCCCGCCGCCGGCGGCGCCCGTCGAGGAGCCGCCGGTGCTCACCGTCGTGCGCACGCCTGCGCCGTCCCACGACGGGCCGGACGTCGAGGCGCTCCGCGCCGAGCTCACGGCCGCGCTCGCGCGCGAGCGCGACCTCCAGCTGACGCTGCAGGAGCAGATCGAGCGCGCAGAGCGCGGGCTCGACACCGAGCGCGAGCTCGCGATGCGCGCCGCGGAGGTCGACGACCGCGCCGCCCGGCTGGCCGCGCGCGAGACGGAGCTCGAGGAGCGGGAGCGGCGCGTCGCGGATGCGGCGGCCGAGACCGAGGAGGAGCGGCGCCGGCTCGCCGCGCTCGAGGACGAGATCGCCCGCGAGCAGGCGTACGTGTCCGAGCGGCAGGCCGCGCTCGAGACGAGGCTCGACGAGCTGAAGCAGGACGAGCGGAGCCGCACGCGCGCCGCGTCGGACCTCGCGAAGCAGACCGACCAGCTCGCCGACCGCGAGCGGAAGGTGTCGCGCCTGGAGGCGCAGCTCGAGAGCCGCGACAAGGAGGGCAAGGCGCGGCTCGACGCGCGCGAGCGGACGCTCTCGGAGCGCGAGGGCACGCTCAAGGCGCGCGAGAAGGAGCTGAAGGAGGCGCTCCAGCGTGCAGAGGCGCGCGAACGGGAGCTCGGCCGCAGCGAGGCCCGCGTCGCCGCGAAGGACGACGCCCTCGGCGAGCGCGAGGCGGAGCTGCTCGCAAAGCAGGAGAAGCTGCGGGCGCAGGCCGAGCAGTTCGAGCGGGACTGGCACGGCAAGGACCAGCGCGCGACCGACGTCCTCCGCCGCCTCGGCGAGCTCGACGAGAAGGAGTCCGAGCTGGCCGCGCGGGAGGCGGAGCTGCACCACCGCGAGGCGCAGCTCGGCCGCGTCGAGCGCGACGACCAGCAGGGCCGCGACCTCGACGCGCTCGCCGAGCGGCTCGAGGAGCGCGAGCGGGAGCTCGCGACGCGCGACGCCGAGCTGAAGAGCCAGGAGCAGCTGATGGACTCGACCCGCAAGCGCGCGGAGCGGCGCGACGAGCGCCTCGCGAAGATGGAGGAGACCCTCCACGAGCGGATCAAGGCGCTCGACGAGCGGGAGTCCGAGCTCGAGCAGCGTCTCGCGTCGCTCGAGGCCGACTGGGAGCTCCGGGCCGACAAGCTCGACCGCCGCGAGCAGGAGCTCGAGGACCTGCAGAAGCGGCTCGACCAGAAGGAGTCGCAGGTCGCCGCCTACGTCGGGCAGGTGCAGGCGAAGCTCGAGAAGGGCGACGCCGAGTGGTGGGACAAGCAGCTCGGCGGCTCCGGCCCGAAGGCCGCCTAGCGCACCGTCGATCCCGCCCCGTCGAGACCCGGCTCGCGCCCGGTTCGGGCCCGGCACGCGTAGGTAGCGTTGGTCGGATGGAGGCGGGGATCCGCGCCGAGGCGCTCGTCAAGGAGTTCCGCAAGGGGCCGCGTGCCGTCGACTCGATCGACCTCGAGGTCGCGCCCGGCGAGATCTACGGCTTCCTCGGCCCGAACGGGGCGGGCAAGTCGACCACCGTCCACATGCTCACGACGCTCCTGCCGCCGACGTCCGGCACCGCGGTCGTGGGCGGCCACGACGTCGTCCGGCACGGGCCGGCGGTGCGCCGCACGATCGGTGCCGCGCTGCAGGAGGCGGCGCTCGACCCGTTCCTCACCGCGCGCGACCACATGCGCCTCCAGGGCTCGCTGCACGGGCTCTCCGGCGGCGAGCGGCGGCGCCGCGGCGACGAGCTGCTCGAGCGCGTCGGCCTCACGCTCGCGGCCGACCGCCGCGTCCGCACCTACTCGGGCGGGATGAAGCGGCGCCTCGACCTGGCGCTCGCGCTCGTCCACCGGCCGCGCATCCTCTTCCTCGACGAGCCGACGACGGGGCTCGACCCGCAGAGCCGCAGCGCGCTGTGGACGGAGGTCGCGCGCCTCGCACACGACGAGGGCGTCACCGTCTTCCTGACGACGCAGTACCTCGAGGAGGCGGACGTCATGGCCGACCGCGTCGGGATCATCCACCGCGGCCGCATCGTCGCGGAGGGGACGCCGGCCGCGCTCAAGGCGGAGATCGGGCGCCCGACGGTCGAGGTGGCGCCGGCCGATCCGTCGCAGCTCGACGCGGTGGCGCGCGCGCGTCGCCGGCAGGGCGACCCGACCGCGGCGCAGCCCGGCACCGCCGCCGTGCTCCTCGGCGCCGACGCCGACCTCGCCGACGTCGTCCGCGCGCTCGACGGGGACGGGCTCGAGGTCGGCAGCCTCCGCCTGCACGCACCGACGCTCGACGACGTCTTCCTCGCGAAGACGGGCCGGACGCTCGAGGGCGAGGAGGACGCGGCCGGCGAGCCGGAGGCGATCCCGGCGTGACGGCGTGGCTCGCGAACGTCGCGCAGCTGACGCGGCGTTCGCTCCTCCGGGCCGTGCGCCAGCCCGGGAGCATCTTCTTCTCGCTCGTCTTCCCGCTCGTGTTCCTCGCGGTGATCGCCAGCGGCCTCTCCCCCGCCGGCCGCCTCCCGGGCTTCCCCGGCGACACGTACCTCGACTTCGCGCTCGCGATCCCGTTCGTCCACGGCGCGCTCTTCGTCTCCGCCGGCGCCGCGACCGAGCTCGCCCGCGACATCGAGACCGGGTTCCTCAACCGGCTCGCGCTCACCCCCGCGAGCGGCGTGCCCCTCGTGCTCGGCCACCTCGCCGCGGCGGTGGTGCTCGGCGTCGTCCAGGCGTGCGCCTACCTGACCGCCGGCCTCCTCGCCGGCGCGCACGTCGCAGCGGGGCCTGCGGGCGTCCTCGTGCTCTTCGCGCTCGCGTCGCTCGTCTCGCTCGCGTTCGGCGGGCTCGGCACCGCCGTTGCGCTCCGCACCGGCTCGTCCGAGGCCGTCCAGGGCATGTTCCCGCTGTTCTTCGTCGCGCTCTTCCTCTCGTCGATGAACCTGCCGCGGAACCTCATCGAGGCCGACTGGTTCCGCCTGGTCGCCACCGTGAACCCGGTCTCGTACCTGATCGAGGCGATCCGGAGCCTCGTGATCGTGGGCTGGGACCCGGAGGCGCTCGTGCTCGGCTTCGGCTGCGGGTTCCTCCTCGTGACGCTGGCGCTCGGGCTGTCGAAGGCGGCCTTCACGGAGAGGCTGACGCGGACGTGAGGGCGAACGCCGCCGTCGCCGCGGGCGTCGCCTGGCGGATCCTGCACAACGTCTTCACGAACCCGGCGCTGCTGATGCCCGCGCTCCTCTTTCCCCTGATCTTCTTCCTCGGCTTCGCAGGCGGCCTCTCGCGCGTCGACCAGGTCCCGGGGTTCGACTACGGGCCGGGCTACGAGACGTTCCAGTTCGCGTTCGTGATGCTCCAGTCGGCCGCGATGGGCGGCGTCTTCACCGGTTTCGGCATCGCGCGGGACTTCGAGCGCGGCTTCATGCGGCGGCTGCTGCTCGCGGCACCGCGCCGCAGCGGGATCGTGTGGGGCTACGCGCTCGCCACCGCCGTCCGGTGGCTGTTCACCATCGGCGTCGTCTTCGTCGTGGGCCTCGCCTCCGGGATGAACGTCGAGGGCGGACCCGGGGAGCTCGCGGCGCTCCTCGCGCTCGCACTGCTCGTCAACCTCGGCGGGACGCTGTGGGGCACGGGGGTCGCGATGCGCGTGCGCTCGCCCCAGGCGGGGCCGCTGATGCAGCTCCCGATCTTCCTGCTGATCTTCCTCGCACCCGTGTTCGTGCCGCTCGCCCTGCTCGAGGGGTGGCTCCACGTGGTCGCGTCCGCGAACCCGCTGACGACGCTGCTCGAGGCGGCGCGGTCGCTCCTCGCGGGCGGCACGGCGCACGTGCTCGCCGGGTTCGCGCTCGCGCTCGCGCTGGCGGCGGCGCTCGCGCTGTGGGCGCTGCGGGGGCTCGCGAGCGCCGAGCGGGCGGGGGGCTAGCTCCCGCGGGCCACTAGCCCCAGGCCGCCGCGCGGCCGTCGTCGGCACGCGCCGCGGGGTCGGCACCCCGTGCGACGAGGAGGTCGTAGAGCTCCCGGTTGCGGTTCTGCGCCGCCGCGTGGAGCGGCGTGAAGCCGCCGGGCTGCGCAGAGGCGGGGTCGGCGCCCGCATCGAGGAGCAGGCGGGCGATCGCCGTCTCGTCGGCGGCGGCCGCGGCCTCGAGCGCCGTCGTCCGGACGGCGCCCGTCCCGCGCGCACGGACGTCGGCGCCGCGCTCGAGCAGCAGCCGCACCGCGTCGGGACGGCCGAAGAAGGCGGCCAACGCCAGCGGGTGGAAGCCGTCCGGCGCGGTGGCGTTCGCCGTGGCGGGATCCGCGTCGAGGAGTTCGCGGAGGCGCTCGACGTCGCCGAGCGCCGCCGCCTCGAAGACGTCGAGGTCCGGCTTCCCGGGCCGGAGCGCCTCGACCATCCCGTCCGCGCGGTGGTAGGTCGCCAGCAGGAGCGCCGAGACGCCCGCGTCGTCGCGCTCGGCGGCGACGGTGGGGTTCACGCCCGCGAGCGCGCGCACGCGCGCCTCGTCGCCCGCCTGGATCGCCCGGATGACCTCCGTCGACATCGTTCGTCAGGCTAACGGCGTCCGAGGGAGCGGCGCGCGTCCAACGGCCCGAGGCGCTCGCTCAACGGCGGCGACGTCGCGACCCTCATCGAGCACGCCGTGCGAACGCCTCCGGGTTGAGCGCGTTCGGTGGCGCGCGATCCTCGAGGAGCACCGCGCGCAGCGCCTCGACGCACACGCGCCCCATCGCCTCGCGTGCCTCGTGCGTCGCGCTCCCCACGTGCGGCGTCAGCACGACGTCGTCGCGCTCGAGCAGCGCCGGGTGGACCTCCGGCTCGTGCTCGAACACGTCGAGCGCGGCACCCGCGAGGCGGCCGGACTCGAGCGCGGCGCCGAGCGCCGCCTCGGCGACGACGGCGCCCCGGGAGGTGTTGACGAGGACGGCGCCCGGACGGAGGCGTGCCAGCTCTGCGGCGTCGACGAGGTGCCGCGTCTCGGGTGTGAGCGGGACGTGCAGGGTGATCACGTCGACGTCCTCGAGCCCCGGCAACCCGCGTCCGATCGGCACGACCTCCATCCCGTGCGCCTCGGCGAGCCGGCCGACCTCGCGACCGATCCGGCCGTAGCCGACGACCCCGAGACGGAGTCCGCGCAGGCCACGGCCGAGCATGAACGTCGGGTCGAGCCGCCAGTCGCCGCCCCGCCGGACGAGCCGATCGCCCTCCGCGACCCGGCGGAGGAGCGCGAGGAGGAGCGCGATCGTCAGCTCCGCCGTCGCCTCCGTCAGCACGTCGGGCGTGTTGGTCACGACCACGCCGCGCCTCGTCGCCGCCTCGAGGTCGACGTTGTCGACGCCGACGCCGAAGTTCGCGACCACGCGGAGCGACGGTCCCGCCACCTCCAGGAAGGGCGCGTCGACGGTGTCGCCCGCGTTCACGAGCAGGCCGTCGGCGCCCGCGGGCACGGAGACGAGCTCGAACGCGTCGGCGAGCTCGTCCTCGACGGGAGCCGGCAGCCGGCGCGTCACGTGGACGCGCGCCATCAGTCGCGCGGGCGGAGCTCCACGACGAGATCGCAGTCGAGCGCCTCGGCGATCCGCATCAGCGTGTCGATCCGGGGCGGTCGTCCGCCCTTCTCGAGCCGGGCGATCGCCGACTGCGTCGTCCCGGTCAGCGACGCGAGCTGCTGCTGCGACAGCCCGACCTCCTTGCGCCGCTCCGCGACGCGCTCGGCGATCTGCGCGAAGAACCAGCCGTTCTCGGCGCCGGCGATCCGTGCCCGCAGGCGTTCCAGGGCGGGAGCGTCGTATCGCACGCGTGCGATCGTAGCGAGCGGCCTCAGGCCGCGCGGGGGCCGCCTCCGCGCGGCCCCGCGAGCCGCTGGTAGAAGAAGCCGGCGAGGAGCAGCACGGCGCCGACCGCGAGGAACGAGAGCGCGCGCGTCACGGAGCTCAGCGTGCTGAGGTCGTAGATGAAGAGCTTCACGAGCCCCGCCCCGAAAAGCGCGAAGCCGGCGAGCCTGAGCGCCTGCGTCCCGCGGCGCAGCCCGACGTACAGGGTGGCGAGCGCGACGACGCCCCAGAACGCGCTGACCGTCGTGTGGCCGCGCTGGAACTCCGTGGTGAGGTCAGCGGAGCCGACGGCGAGCACGAGCCCGAGGATCCCGAGCGAGCCGGCGTAGAGCGCACCCGCCGCCGCCGCCCAGGCGAACGCCGGGCGGGCGACGGGAAGCGCGGCGTCGACGCCCTCGTCGACGGCGTCCTCCGACCGGCGGTCCGGGACACGTGCGACGGCCGCGAGCGCGGCGAGCGCGCCCGCGACGATCGCGACGGCGAGCGTCCCGTGCCCGGGCGTGTCGTTCTCGACGAACAGGTCGGAGAGCGGCGCCACCTCGACGACGGTCGACCCGACCGCGACGGCGAGCGGGACGATCGCGGCCGCAGCGAACCGACGCTCGCCGGTCGCGCGGAACAGGAGCGCGAACGCCGCGACGAGCGCCGACGACGCGGCCACGAAGGCGGTGCCGTCGAGCAGCAGCTGCGCCCCGACGAGCGCGCCTGCGCCCGCGAGCGACCACAGCGACGTCGCGACGTCACGGCGCCCGTCACGCCCGAACACGGCCGCCGAGAGGAGCGCGGCGACCCCCGCGAGCGCGACGAACGCGAGACCCCTCGCACGATCGGTCTCGAGGAGCCGGGCGACGGCCACGGCCGCGAAGCCGGCCGAGCCCACGACGGCCGCGATCGAGAGCGAGCCGGGCGCGACGCGCGGAAGCCGGCGCACCACCTCCGCCCCGTAGCCGGCGACGACGAGCCCCACGGCGATCGCGGCCGCCGCCCACCCGGCCTGCCGCTGCGCGAGCTGGCCGAGGTCGAACGCGAGCACGTCGACGGCGGTCACGCCCAGCCAGACCGCACCGGCCGTCACCGCCACGCGCCGCCGCGACCACGACCCCGCGACGTATGCGACCGCGCCGACCGCCGACCACAGCGCCGCGACGGCGACACGGCCCCAGTCGAAGCTCGGCTCCGCGCCGGCGGCGTCCACCAGTGCGAGCGTCGCGAGCGAGGCGGCGTCCACGGCCGCGAGCGCCGCCAGCGCCGCCGAGCCGAGCGCGACGCCGTCCTTCTCCCCGACGACCCGGGCGAACACCGCCGCGAGCCGCCCTCCCTCCCCCTCCGACACCGCCCACGTGCGCGCGAACCACGCGACGAGCGCCGCGGCGGCGCCCACGACGAGCACCGTCGGGATCCCGGCGGCGGGGTCGCCGCCCGCACGGTAGAGATCCGCGGGCGGCGCCTCGTACACCAGCGCGTGCCCGACGGCGAGCCCGAGGTACGCGAGCGCCGCGGTCGCGAAGCGCGGCTCGACGGTGCGGCCGGCGAGCCACGCGAACGCGGCCGCCTGCACCGCCCATGCGAGCGCGAGCGTCGCGCCGCCGAGCAGCTCGGCGAGGCCGAGCGCGCTCGCGAGCATCGCCGCGGCCGCGAGGACGGCCGAGAGATCCCGCGCACGTGCGAACAGCACGGCGGTGAGCACCGCGTACGGCGCCGCGAGCAGGAGCAGCCCGACGCCGGGCTCGTCGAGGAGGACCTCCGCGGAGAGGACGCCCAGACCGACCGAGAGCGAGACGAGCGTCGACGTGATCGCGCCCGGGCGCTTCTCGCCCAGGCCGCGCGCGACCGCCGTGCCGAGGTAGAGCGCGACGAGCGCGGCTGCGACGGCGACGCCGCCGGTCGTCGCCTGATCGCGCTCCGCGACGACGAGCGCGAGCCACTGCGGCGCCGTCGCGGCGACGCCGGCGACCAGGAGCCACGTCCAGGCGCGCCGGTGGCTGACGACCGCGATCGCAGCGAAGACGATGGCCGCGAACGCCGTCCCGGTGACCTCGATCCCGCTGTCGAGCGCGACGGCCGCGGGTGCGAGCGCGGCGCCGACGAGGCCGATCCCGGCGAGGATCTCCGCCGACCACGCGAGCGCGACGCCGGTGCCCACGCCCGCGATCGCCGCCGCGAGGAGGAGCGCGACGGCGTGGCCGACGAGGCCGTAGAGCACGGTCGCGGCCAGGAGCGTCGTGTACCAGCCGGCGAGCCCGGCGCCGACCGCGGCCACGGCAGCGTCGAGCTGGCCGTAACGGCGGCGCGCGAGGACGCCGGCGCCGACGAGGCAGGCCGATGCGAGGGCGCCGAGCAGGACGCGCTCGCCGGGGCCGATCCAGCCGCGGTTGACCGCGAGCACGAACAGGAACACCACGCCGAGCAGCGTGACGACGCCGCCCGCCCACGCGAGCGCCCGCGCGCCGAGGAGGTCCGAGAGGGTCATCGCCGGCACCGTGCGCCGCTCGCGCGGGGGAACGTGGCGGTGGACGACGACGCGCTCGGGTGCTGGCTGCGACGGAGCCGCGGCCGGCTCGCCGATGACGGGCGGCGCCTCGACCCGCGCGGGCGTCGCCGTCGACACGGGCGTCGCCGTGGGCGCGGGCGGCGCGGCGCCCGGAGCCCCCGTCGTGACGAGCGTGCGCAGCGACCGCAGCTCGGCCTCGAGTGCCCGGACCTTCCGTTCCGCGTCGTCGAGGCGGCTGAGGATCGGGTCGGGCATCGATGGTGCCTCCGTGTGACGGGGTGGGGACGACGGGGCGACGGGGCCGCGGCGTCGGCCGGCCGTGACGGCGTCGATGAGGACGACCGCGAGCACGGCGGGCGCGACGAGCGAGGCCGCCCACCAGCGCAGGACGGCGTTGGGCGGGGGGTCGCCGCGACCCAGCGCGAGGAACGTCCGGAGCCAGAGCGCGAGCGCGGAGAGCGCCCAGACGGCCCCCGCCGGTGACGGCAGCACCGCGAGCACGGCGACCCAGGGAAGCCCGAGGACGACCATGAGGACCATCCCCGCCGCGTGAGGGCTCGCCGTGGCGGCCGGTGGCGGTGCGTTCGACGGCGGCGCGGTCGGGGCTGTCCCGGTCATCGGGCCTCTCCTCTCTGCTCTTGGTATAGCCCCTTTGCTATGACAGGTCAAGGGGCCGGCGTGCAGAGAGGCGGCCTAGGCCAGCAGCGAGCGGTGGCGTGCGAGCGACTCGAGCACGAGCTCGACGTCCTCGACCGAGTTGTACGCGTGCGCGGAGATGCGCAGGTTCCCGGCCCGGGACGACGTGACGATCCCC
>JBLNEO010000148.1:0-4690 GCA_050262775.1 Pseudomonadota bacterium
CGCTCCTCGACCGGCTCGGACGGCCGACGGCCTGCCAGTGGGAGGTATCGCACTCCGCTACGCCCCGCGACCTCCACGAGCGTCTGCTCGCGCTCGGCTTCCGGGACGACCCGGAGCCGTACGTCGTCGGGATGACGCTCGAGCACGAGCCCCCGCAGATCCCGGACGGCGTCGTCGTGCGGCGGGTCGAGAGCCTCGACGACTACGTCGCGTCCCAGGAGATCGCGCGCACGGCGTTCGGCGTGCCCGAAGCGGACCGCGAGCGGATGCGTGCGCGTGATGCCGACGGGTTCGCGCAGCTGCTCTCCTCGCCCTTCGCCGCCGTGTACCTCGCGGAGGTCGACGGGGCGCCGGCGGCAAGCGCCCGTGCCACCTTCGCCGACGCGGGCGTCGTCCTGAACAGCGGCGCCACGCATCCGCGTGCGCGCGGACGGGGCGCCTATCGGGCGCTGGTGCGCGCCCGGTGGGACGAGGGGAGGCGCCGCGGCACGCCCGCGCTGGTGACACAGGCGGGCGCGCAGTCGCGGCCGATCCTGCGCCGGCTCGGGTTCGTCGAGGTCGCGGAGCTCCGCGTGCTGCTCGACAACCGGAGCCGGCAGTGAGATGCGCTGCCGGCCGCTCTGCTTAGAGGAGCCAGATGAGCAGCAGGACGACCAGAATCAGGACGATGATGCCGGGGATGTACACGCAGTGTCTCCTTTCGGTGGTTCGCTCGTTCGTCGGCGTCGTCTGGGTGGCGCCGTCGCACAGACAACGGGCGAGCTAGCCGAGGAGATACGCCGCCACGATCGCGACGCCGGCGGCGAGGCCGCAGAGCACCGTCAGCGCTCGCATGCCGAAGGCCATCAGCCGCATGGTCGGAGTGTTCGACGTCGCCACCGACGGCGCCATGGGCCGATCGGCCCATCTTGCGGGCGCCGGGGCCCACCCCGTCAGCGGCGGCCGAGCGGCAGCCCGAGCAGGCGCGGCACGGCGGCGACGGCGCGCGCCGGCGCCGACCCGCGCCGACCCTCCTGCTCCGCGTCCTCGACGGCGAGCGTCGCGCGCCGCACGATCGCCCCGCCGATGCCCTTCAGCGGCTCCGGCGGCAGCGGCCGCGGCAGCGGGCGGACGAGCGGCAGCCGCGCCCACTCGTCGTCCGCGTCGAGCGCGAGCGACGCGAGCGCCTGCGCCGCCAGCCAGCTCGGCCCGACGCCGCTGCCCGAGAACCCGGCGGCGTAGAGCACCCCGCCGCGGCGCCCGACGAACGGAAGCTGGTCGGCCGACACGTCGATCGGCCCGCCCCACCCGTGCGTGACGCGCGCGTCGCCGAGCCCGGGAAGGAGCGCGCGCAGTCCTGCCTCCGCGCGCGCGATCGACGGGCGATCCGTCCACAGGCGCGCGTCGAGCCGCCGGCCACGCGAGATCGGCCCTCCCCCACTCCCCATCAGCACCCTGCCGTCCAGGGTGGTGCGGAAGTAGTGCACGAACATCCGCCCGTCGACGATCGCCTCGCCGCCCGTCCAGCGGATGCCGCGCAGGAGGTCGGGCACGGGCTCCGTCATCACGCAGAAGCTCCCGAACGCCGTGAGGCGGCTCGCGAGCGGCGGCCATCCCGCCGCCCAGGCGTTGACGGCGACGACGATCCGGCGCGCCCGCACGCTCCCGGCGCCGGTCTCGACGACGCCGTCGCGGATCCGCCGCGCCGGCGATCCCTCGTGCACGGCGACGCCCGCGTCGGCGACGCGACGACGCAGCGCGCGCGCGAGCCTCGCCGGCTGCACCGTCGCCCCGTGCCGCACGAGGACACCGGCCCGGAAGCGGGGCGAGTCGCAGCGGGCGACGACCTCCTCGCGCGAGAGCGGCACTGCCTCCTCGGCGACGCCGAGCGCGGCCGCGGCGGCGACGACGGCGTCCACCCCCGCATCCTGCGCCGGCGCGGCCGACACCTTCAGCATCCCGCCGCGGACGAGCCCGACGTCCTCGCCGAGCGACTCGACGGCCCCGACCGCGCCCTCCGCGGCCCGCGCGAGCAGCAGCGCGCCCTCGTCGCCGAACCGCTCGCGCAGCAGCGCCAGCCGCGACCAGTAGCCGTGCAGGAAGCCGCCGTTCCGGCCGCTCGGGCCGGCGCCGCACACGTCGGCCTCGAGCAGGACGACCCGCAGGTCGGGCGCGCGCTGCGTGAGCGCGAGGGCCGTCCAGAGCCCGGTGTAGCCGCCGCCGACGATCGCGACGTCCGCGTCCGCGGCGCCCGCGAGCGGCGGCGCCGGTGGGTCCGGCGGCGCCTCCTCGAGCCAGTAAGCGACTCCCGGCCGCATCTCCTCGACCCTACGCGTTGGCCGCGGGGCGCCGGTCTGCCAACCTTGCCGGCGTGCAGATGCCGATCGAGGACTACGGGCTGATCGGGGACACCCACAGCGCGGCGCTCGTCTCGCGCCACGGCTCGATCGACTGGTTGTGCCTCCCGCGGTTCGACTCGGGTGCGTGCTTCGCCGCGCTCCTCGGTGAGCCGCGCCACGGTTGCTGGTCGATCGCGCCCGCCGGCGCCATCCGGACCGCGACGCGACGCTACCGGGTCGACTCGCTCGTCCTGGAGACGGAGCTCGAGTCGGACGACGGCCTCGTGCGCATCGTGGACTTCATGCCTCCCCGCGAACGGCGGCCGGACGTCGTCCGCATCGTGGAGGGGGTGCGCGGGCGAACCCGCGTCCGCTCAGAGCTAGGCGTCCGCTTCGACTACGGCTCGATCACGCCGTGGATCCGACCCCTCGACGGCTCGATCGCGGTGGTCGCCGGCCCGGACGGCGTCGTCCTCCACACCGCTGCACCGGTGGAGGAGCGCGAGGGCATCGTCGTCTCGGACCTCGTCGTCGCCGCGGGCGACCGTGTGCCGTTCGTGCTGACGTGGTTCGAGCCGACCGAGCGTCCGCCCCGCCCGATCGACCCCGACGCGGCCCTCGCACAGACGGAGCGCTACTGGAACGACTGGGTCGGCCGCTACCGCGGCGACGGCGCCTACCGCGACGCGGTCATGCGCTCGCTCGTGACCCTGAAGGCGCTGACGTACGCGCCGACCGGAGGACTCGTCGCGGCCCCGACGACCTCGCTGCCGGAGCAGCTCGGCGGTGTCCGCAACTGGGACTACCGCTTCTGCTGGGTCCGCGACACGGCGTTCACGCTCCGCGCCCTCCTCGAAGCCGGCTACGTGCGGGAGGCGGAGGCATGGCGGGACTGGCTCCTCCGCGCCGTCGCCGGCGACCCGATGGACTTCCGGATCATGTACGGCGTCGCCGGCGAGCGCCGGCTCCCCGAGCTCGAGCTCCCCTGGCTGCCCGGGTACGCGGGCTCCCGCCCGGTGCGGGTCGGCAACGCCGCGCACGGGCAGCGTCAGCTCGACGTCTACGGCGAGCTGATGGACGCGCTCCACGAGGCGCGCCTCGCGGGGATCCCGGCCGAGGAGGAGGCGTGGACGCTGCAGCAGCGGCTGCTCGACGCGCTCGAGAGCCGGTGGCACGAGCCGGACGCGGGGATCTGGGAGGTGCGTGGGGCCCACCGCCACTTCACGCACTCGAAGGTGATGGCGTGGGTCGCGTTCGACCGGGCCGCGCAGGCGGTCGAGCGGTTCGGGCTCGACGGCCCGGCCGAGCGCTGGCGCCGGATCGCCCGCGAGATCCACGAGGAGGTCTGCCGCGAGGGGTTCGACCCGGACCGGAACGCGTTCGTCCAGTCGTACGGGTCGAGCGCGCTCGACGCGAGCCTCCTGCTCCTGTCGTCCGTCGGGTTCCTCCCCGCCGACGACCCTCGGGTGGTCGGCACGATCGACGCCGTCCGGCGCGAGCTGCGTCACGGCGACTTCGTCCGGCGCTACGAGGATCCCGACGTCGACGGCCTCCCCGCCGGCGAGGGCGCGTTCCTCCCCTGCAGCTTCTGGCTGGCCGACGCGCTCGCGCGGTCGGGCGACCGTGCCGGCGCGACCGTCGAGCTCGAGCGGCTGCTCGCGGTGCGGAACGACCTCGGCCTCCTGTCCGAGGAGTACGACCCGGACGCGCGCCGCATGCTCGGCAACTTCCCGCAGGCGTTCTCGCACGTCGGCGTCGTCGTCACGGCGATGAACCTGGAGGACGGGCGTTCGACCACGTGACGTCTCGCTCGCGGAGGGGTCGCCGGTGACGCATGGGCTCCACGTGAACGTGCCTACATGTCCGCCTCGACGATCGCGATGATCCTGCTGATCGTCTACCGACGCAACGAGTACCGCATGACCGCCGAGCCCCACGCGTAGGGTGCCCGCTCGCTACCTACGTCGCAGGTTCGGCCTCCGGAGCGGGTCGGCGACCCGATGGGAAGAGTGCCCCGCGGAGGCCTCCGAGCATGTTCGCCGCCCGAGCTCGGTCGAGCCGCCGCGATGCGGTGGTAACGATCTCCGATCGAAGCATCCTCTCTTACACGAAGCTGGGGAGCCGGGCCTGTAAGCCCCATCGCGGGCGCGCGGTGGTGCGAGCTTGAAAGCCCATTGACTCTCACGCCGCGGCGCGGGATCCTCAACCCGCCTGCGGCACCACCATCCGCGATGAACGGAGGGCGATCGAGGGTGACCACGCAGGACGTGCAGGAGGCGCTGAAGACGCTCGGTTGGCCGATCGAGACCGACGGCGCGTTCGGACCGAAAACCTTCGAAGCGGTGCAGGACTTCCAGCGTGCCTTCGCCTTC
>JBLNEO010000149.1:0-13024 GCA_050262775.1 Pseudomonadota bacterium
CAGCCGTCGCGCCTCGTCCGGATCTCGTGCGTGCGCCCGCTGGACGACGACGTGCTCGCGGCCTACGACGCGCCGTTTCCCGACGCGGCGTCGAAGGCGGGCGTCGTCGCGTTCCCCGAGCACGTGCCGGCCGAGCCCGATCATCCGAACGCGCCGGCGATGATGCGCGTCCGCGAGGCGATGGCGGGCTGGGAGAAGCCCGCGCTCGTGCTCTTCGGCGACTCCGACCCGATCTTCCCGCCGGCCGCCGCCGAGCGGATGGCGGCGCTCATCCCCGGCGCAGGCCCCGCGGAGCTGGTCGAGCACGCGGGTCACATGGTCCAGGAGGACGCCGGCGAGGAGGTCGGCGCCCGCATCGCGCGGTTCCTGCGCGAGACCTGACGCCCGCTACGGCGACCCGTCGCGGCGGCGCCAGTCCACGCCGGAGCCGACCTGGAGCGTCGTCGCGCCGCGGCCGTCCGCGCGCATCGCGACGAGACGCGCCGGGGCGGAGGGATCCGTGGCGCTGTAGGCGACGAAGACGAGGCGCGTGCCGTCGGGCGACCAGCGCGCGCCGACGTCGTCCGTCCGCGGCCGGACGGCGAGTCGCCGCTGGCCCGAGCCGTCGGCGCGCATCACCCCCAGCTCGCTGTTCCGCCCGAGGCGGTTCGACGTGAACACGATCGTCCGCCCGTCGGGCGAGTACGACGGCATCGCGTCGTCGCCGAGCGTCTCGGGGTCGCCCGCCGTCCGCGTCAGCCGCGTGAGCCCCGTCCCGTCGGCGCGGACGCGGTAGAGCTCCGGGTTCCCGTCGCCGGGGCGGTTGCTCGAGAAGACGATCGTCGAGCCGTCGGGCGACCAGTCGGGGCTGTACGCCTGCTCGTTGACGTTCCGGGAGGCCCTGACGAGCCGCTTCGCCTCGCGGCCGTCGGCGTCCATCGTCCACAGCTCGAGCACGTCGCGCGCACGCTCGCGCACGAACGCGATCCGCCTGCCGTCCGGCGACCAGGCGGGCGTCTCGTCGCGGACGGCGTTCCGCGTCAGCCGCCGCAGCCCCGAGCCGTCGACCCCGACGACGTAGACCTCGTCGTCGCCGTCGCGGTTCGACACGAACAGGATCCGCGTCCCGTCCGGCGACCAGCGCGGCGACCCGTCGACGGCGCGGTGCCGCGTGATCCGTCGCAGGATCTGGCCGTCGCGGCGCGCGAGGAAGAGCTCGGCGTTCCCGTCGCGCGAGCTCACGATCGCGAGCTCGGGCGTCGGCGCGACCGCGGTCGCGGCGGGGACGGCGACCGCGAGCAGCGCGGTGGCGGCGACGGGGGCGAGCCGGTTCATGGTGGGACGACGATGCCCGCGGCGCGCGTTTCGCGCCAGGGTGTCGACCGCACACCGCGGTGCGGTTTTACCTCGGGCTAACGCACCCGCGACGGCTTCCCGCGACAATCCGGTGGATGCGGAGCCGGACGAGACTCGCGGTCGCCGCGATCGCGGCGCTGCTGGCGCTGAACGCCGTGCTCGTCCTCGTGCAGCCGGGGCTGGCGTTGCCCAACGGCCTCGCGGCGTACTTCTTCGGGCCGAAGCTCGTCCGCGCCGAGGTGATCGTCCACGACGGCGGCGCGCTCCACGACTACCGGCTCGACCGCGGCCGCGTCCGCGCCGTCACCGCCGACTCGCTGACGCTCCTCGAGCGCGACGGGACGGCGGTGACGGTGCCGGTCGACCGCGGCGCGGACGTGACGCTCGGCGGCCGCAGCGTCCCGCTCACGCGACTCCGGCGCGGGATGGCCGCCTTGACGGTGCGCGACGGGGACGCGCCCGCCTCGGTCGTGCGCGCGACGCGATGAGCGCGCTGCCGACGACCGAGGCGCCGCCCCGAGCGACCGTCCTCCTCGTCGAGGACGACCCGAGCATCGGCGCGCTGCTCCGCGCGTACCTCGGCCGCGACGGCTACTCCGTCGTCTGGGTGCGCTCCGGCGAGGACGCGCTCGGCGAGCTCGACCGCCACCGCGTCGGCATCGTCGTCCTCGACGTCGGCCTGCCGGGGATCGACGGCTTCGAGGTCTGCCGTCGCCTCCGGGCCCGCTCGCGCGTCCCGATCGTGATGCTGACCGCGCGCGACGACGAGCCCGACCGCGTCGCGGGCCTCGAGCTCGGCGCCGACGACTACCTCACGAAGCCGTTCTCCCCCCGCGAGCTCGTCGCCCGGATGAAGGCGGTGCTGCGCCGCGCCGCGCCGACGGCGCCGGAGGAGCTCGCGCTCGGGGACGTCGTCGTCGGCCACGCCGGGCGCGAGGTGACGGTCGCGGGCGAGCCCGTCGAGCTCACCGTGAAGGAGTTCGACCTGCTGGCGTTCCTCCTCGCCCACCCGGGGATCGTGTTCTCGCGCGAGCAGCTGCTCGACCGGGTGTGGGGGATGACGTTCGCCGGCGGGACACGCACCGTCGACGTCCACGTGGCGCAGCTGCGGCGCAAGCTCGGTCGCCCGGAGCTCGTCGCGACCGTGCGCGGCGCCGGGTACAAGGCCGTCCGGCGGTGAGCCTGCGGACGCGGCTGTTCGTCGCCATCGCGGCCGTCGCCGCGCTCTCGGTCGCCGTCGCGTTCCTCGTCGGCGCCTACCTCTCACGCCGAACGGTCGAGCGGAACACGCTGCGGGACGTCGCCGCGCAGGCCGACCTGCTCGCCGAGCGCGAGCGCGTGGCCCTGCTCCCCTTCCGCGGGCTCCGCAGCCTCGAGCCGTTCCTCGACCGGCAGGGCGAGCGCGTCGTGAAGGCGCCGCTCGACGGCTCGTCCCCGTACCTCCCCGCCGACCGCGCGCAGGAGCTGCGTCGCGGTCGCCCCCTCGACGGGACGATCACCGTCGACGGGACGCGGTACTTCTACGCCGCCCGGCTGGTCGGGGGCCGCGGGTTCGTGCTCCTGCGCCCGACGAAGCTCGTCGAGTCCGCGTGGCGCCCGCACCTCCGCGGGCTCGTGCTCGGGGCGCTCGCGGCGGCGGCGCTCGCGGGCCTCGCCGCGTTCCTCTTCGCCCGCGCCGTCGCGCGCCCGGTTGCGGACGTCGCCGAGGCCAGCCGGCGCCTCGCGGCGGGCGAGGCGCCGCGCGTCACGGCGCGCGGCCCGCGCGAGCTGCGGAGTCTCGCGGAGTCGTTCAACGCGACGTCGGCGCAGCTCGCCCGCGCGCGCGAGGCCGAGCGGAACTTCCTCCTCTCGGTCAGCCACGAGCTGAAGACGCCGTTGACGGCGATCCGCGGCTACGCGGAGGGCCTGGCCGAGGGCGCGCTGCCGGCGGACGAGGCGGCGGAGACGATCGTGCGCGAGTCGGCGCGGCTCGAGCGCCTCGTCGGCGACCTGCTCGACCTCGCGCGCATGAGCCGCAGCGAGTTCAGCATCCGGCAGGAGACGATCGACCTGGCCGCGGCGGCGCACGCGGTCGTCCGGCGCTACGAGCAGCAGGCGCGCACGTTCGGCGTCGAGCTGTCCGTGCACGCCGAGGCCCCCGCGCCGGCCGTCGGCGACGCCGACCGCGTCCTCCAGGTCGCCTCGAACCTCGTCGAGAACGCCCTGCGGCTGACGCCCGCCGGCGGGGAGGTGCGGGTCGTGGCATCGGCGGGCGTGCTCGCGGTCGAGGACACGGGCCCGGGCCTGCGCCCCGAGGAGCTGCCCCGCGCGTTCGAGCGCTTCTACCTCCACTCGCGGTACGGGCGAGAGCGGGCCGTGGGCACCGGCCTCGGCCTCGCGATCGTGAAGGAGCTCGCCGACGGCATGGGCGGCTCGGTCTCCGTCGCGAGCACGCCGGAGGGCGAGACCCGCTTCGAGCTCCGCCTCCCACCCGCCGACGCGCCGGCGCTGCAGCCCGTCTGACGGCTTACGCACGCCTTACCTCCGGCGTACGGGGAGCTGACCGCCCCCCACGAGGATCCGGGCGTCACGACGACCAGGAGGCACGCACGATGAGACGCATCACGCTCCTCGCGACCCTCGTCGCCGCGCTCGCGCTGGCGGCGGTCGCCGTCGCCGCCGCCGCGGGCGCCGTCCGGATCACCGGCACGCCGCGCAGCGACCTGCTGAACGGCACCCCGGGCCCCGACGTGATCCACGCGCTCGCCGGCGACGACACGGTCAACGCCGGACCCGGCAACGACCGCGTCTGGGCAGGCCGGGGCGCGGATGCCGTCGACGGCGGCGACGGCAACGACGTCCTCCGGGGCAGGCCCGGCAACGACACGATCCAGGGAGGCGCCGGGAACGACCGCGTCTGGCCCGGCGCGGGCGCAGACGTCGAGAACGGCGGCCCCGGCGACGACGTGCTCCACGCGCTCGCGGACGACGACCAGGTCGACCGCATCGACTGCGGCGACGGCAACGACGTCGTCTGGCTGAACGCGAACGAGCAGGACGTCCACGTCAACTGCGAGACGGTGAAGACGAAGGCCGTCGCCGGCAGCGGCGGGGACGACTAGCCGACCCCGCAACGGCCGCGGCGCCCGTCACCTCGATCGGCCGTCCGATCGCGAGACCGGGGGCCGACCGCGGTCACGGGCGCCGGGCCGGGAGGGAGAGGTGAGGCACTGCGAGCATGCCGCCCCGGCGTGCAGCCGTCGGGGGTGCGGGCACCCGTTCGCCGGTACGGAGAGCCACACCACTCTCCGCGTTCGCCCTCCCGGTCGACCGGCGACGAGCGCAGGGATGGAGCCGCGCGAGCTGCCGGCTCGGCGGGGTCTCGCGTGCATGGGAGGCAGGTTGGGGGGAGCCCGATCCTCCACGCACCGCAGCTGCTCGCGCCCCGAGCACGGCTCGACCGGTCATCGGACGGGGCCGGCGTCGCGCCGGCGGGGCCTAGACCGCCGGAGAGAGGCGGGGGCGCCGCCGACGCGAACCCGTGCTCGCCCAGCGCATCCCCTCGACCGTCCACCCGAGCAGGGCGAGGACGAGGAGCGCGACGGCGATCGTGACAATCCAGAAGCGTCTCTTCATCGGAATCTCCGGGTTCGTTCGGATCGGACGACCTGAATCTAGGGGGCCGGGAGCCGGGCGGAATCGGCCGGTGAGCCGATCCCGCGTCCTCCTCAGGGATGACCCTCGGAGGGGGCGTCGGAGGAGAGGCGCCGCCGGCCCCACACCGGCTCGAGCTCGACCCTGGCCGCCTGGGTCGCTGTCTGCCGCCGCGCCCCTCCTCCCGCCTGCCGTCGCCCACAGGACGCGGCCGAGGCGTGCGATCTTCCCCGGTCAGTCGTCCCAGCCGTCGTGCGGCTCGTGCGCGCCCGGCTGCATCTCGCCGTAGCGCCGGAGCTCCTGCACGCGGCCGTCGGGCGCGAACCGGAGGAAGAGGGAGCCGACCATCGTCACGTCGTGCGTCCCGTCGGTCGTCATGGCCCACCACTCGGCCGTGGCGCGGTCGCCGTCGACGACGGGGTGCGCGATGCGGATCTCGGCGTCGCCGAGGATCGAGCCGGTGCGGCGGAGGTGGGAGCGGATCTCCGCGTGTCCGCGGGCAGGCGTGCGCAGCGGGTGGTGGCGGAGCACGGCGTCCTCGGCGAACGCCTCCTCGATCCAGGCACCGGCGTCGCCGTTCTCCCAGGCCGCGCGGAAGCGCTCGAGCCAGGCGTCGACCCGGATCGCCCGGTGCGGTTTCGGAGCTGCGAGCACGGTCATGCCCGAGTTATGCCGCCCGGGCACGGGCCGCGGCGAGTGCGCCCACCGTCCAATCGCGGGTGCGGCTGTCCGCACCCGTGCCGTAGGCTCGGGACACCGACCGAAAGGACGCGATGCTGACGATCACCACCGAAGCCGCCGACGCGATCAAGGACATCGTCGAGGCGAACGAGCTGCCCGCCGGGTCGGGCCTGCGGATCACGGCCGAGGAGGACGGGAACGAGGTCTCGATCGAGCTCGACTTCGCCGACGGGCCCCTGGACGAGGACGACGTCGTCGAGACCGCGGGTGCCCGGGTCTTCCTCGACGAGACCGCCGCCGAGGTGCTCGGCAACGTCGAGCTGACGGTCACGCCTCACGGCGACCACGTGCACTTCGAGTTCAACGAGCGCGACGCCGCCTAGGCACGCCGGCGGGAACGGAAGCCGTGATCGTCGTCTCGCGCGCCGAGGTCGAGGCGCTGCTCGACCTCGACGAGCTGATCGACGCGCTCGCCGAGGCCCACGCCGACCTCTCGGCCGGACGCGCGTCGATGCCGACGCGCATCGCGGCCCGCATCGACGAGCGCGACGCGATCCTCGGCGCGATGCCCGCGTACCTGCCGTCGGCGGGGGCGCTGACGACGAAGCTCGTGACCCTGTTCCCGTCGAACGCTGGGACGCGCCTGCCGACGCATCAGGCCGTGATCGTCGCCTTCGACCCGGTGACCGGCGAGCCGGTCGCACTCCTCGACGGCACCGCGATCACCGCGATCCGGACGGGTGCCGGATCCGCCCTCTCCGTCCGGCTGCTCGCGCGGGAGGACGCGTCGACGCTCGCGCTCGTCGGCTCGGGCGTCCAGGCGCGCAGCCACGCGCAGGCGATCGCCCGCGTGCGACCGCTGCGCGAGATCCGCATCGCCGCGCGCGACCCCGCGAAGGCGGCCGCGCTGGCCGAGGCGCTCGGCGTCGAGCTCGGCGTCCCGACGCGTGCCGTCCCGAGCTTCGAGGCCGCGGTCCGCGGCGCCGACATCGTCGCCGCGACGACGCACTCGCCGGACCCGGTCGTCCGGCGCGAGTGGCTTGCACCGGGCACGCACGTGACGTCGGTCGGGATCAACCCGCACGGCCGCGAGCTCGACGGCGAGACGGTGCGCGACGCACTCGTCGTCGTCGAGTCGAGAGAGGCGGCGCTCGCGCCGTTCCCGGCCGGGTCGAACGACCTGCTCTGGCCGATCCGCGACGGGCTCGTCGGCGCGGATCACGTCCACGCCGAGCTCGGGGAGCTCGTCGCGGGGACGAAGCCGGGGCGGACGGGTGACGACCAGCTGACGCTCTACAAGTCCGTCGGCGTCGCCGTCCAGGACGCGGCCGCCGCGGCGCTCGTCCTGCGCAGGGCGGACGCGGGCCGCACCGTCGAGCTCTGACGCACGCGGCCCTCAGCGGTGCTCGGTGACGTTGATCACGGCGCCGTTCGGGTCGCGCACGAAGAAGCGGCGCAGCCCCCACTCCTCGTCGGTCAACGGATAGACGATCTCCGCACCCGCGGCGACCGCGCGCTCGTGGACGGCGTCGACGTCGTCCACCTCGATCGAGACGTCCGGATGCACGTGCGCCTTGACGTCGAGCTTCATCACGCTGAGCTGGACGGCGCGGTCGTCGGTCCCGAAGAAGAGGATCCAGTCGAGGCCGTCGCCGCCGTCGAGGCCGATCACGTCGTTGTAGAACGCACGGCTCTCGTCGAATCGCTCGGACCGGATGTTCGGCTTGATGCGCCGGACGGCCACGGCCGAGAGTCTAGAACCACCGTCAGCGGCCGAGCGCGTCGTCGAAGAACCCGACGACGCGGCGCTCGTACTCCTGCGGGTGGGTGGCGAGCCCTCCCGTGTGCGGCGTCCCCTCCGGCCACCAGAGCTCGACGGGGCCGGTCGCCGCGTCGCGGTACATCCTCGTCGCGGCGTGCTCGTAGCTCGTGTCGGCCGCGATGAGGAAGATCGGGCGCGGGGCGATCCGCGGCAGCTGGTCCTGGATCGGCGGCGGGGGCAGGTGGAGCGAGAGCACGCTGTACGCGGCGAGCGTCGGGCCGAGGAGCAGGCTCGCCTCGACCCCCTCGCTCCCGGGAAGCGCCCGCGCCTCGGCGAACGTGTGGGCCTGCGCGCCCTCGGCGACGACGGCGGCGAGGCGCTCGTCCGCCGCCGCGGCCTCGAGCAGCGTCTCGGCACCGCTCGAGAGCCCGAGCGCGCCGACCCTCCGCACCTCGGACCTCGTCTGCAGGAAGTCGACGGCGGCGCGGACGTCCCGCGGCCACGTCCACGCGAGGTTCTCCGGCCGACCCTCGCTGTTGCCGCTCCCGCGCGCGTCGTAGAGCAGGACGCCGTACCCGTGCCGCGCGAGCATCCGCGCGCGCGACGCGATCGAGCCCGAGCGGTCGCCGCCCGAGCCGTGGACGAGCACGATCGCCGCCCCGTTGCGCGGCGCGACGTAGGAGGCCGCCAGGTCGAGGCCGTCCGACGTGTGGAGCACGACCTCCGTGTGCGGGACTCCGAGCGTCGTGTCGTCGACGTGGATCGGCGGCTTGTGCACCGCGTAGGACGCGAGGAACAGCGGGTACACGACGAGGGCGAAGGTCAGCAGCGCGGCCACGACGACGCCCGCACGCACGCCCCAGCGGCGCAGCGCCGGACGCGGCTCCTTGGGCCGCAACACGAGCACGAACGCGACGGCGAGGAGCGCGATCCCGCCGAGCCCGTGCAGGAATCCCGTGACGTCGGCGCCCCCGAGCTCGCCGCCGCGGTTCAGGTGGCTGACGTGCATTCCGAGGTCGAGCGCGGCGAGGGCGCCGTAGAGAAACGCCACCCACACCTGGAGCGCGGGGCGCAGGTGCGGGAAGACGATCGCGATCCCGACGGCGACCGCGGCCGGCGCGAGCACGTGGACGAACCCGTGGCGGAACCCGTCGTCGACGAGGTGCAGGAGCGTGAGCGCGACCGCGACGCGCACGACCCACGGCGCCGCCTCGGCGATTCGGGCGCGAACGGCCGGTCGCTCCCCGTGCGCCGGTGCGGCGGCGACCGTCACCCGACGATCATGCCGCCCCTACGCCTCCGGTGTCGAGCGGAGCTCCCGGATCACCGCAGGCCCGGCGAGCGGCCACAGCCGGGCCACGCGAGCGCGTACGTCCGCTTCCGGCCGTTGCGGACCCGCGGAGCGCGGCGCATGATCCGCAAACGGCGCGCGTCCTCTTCACCTCCACGGGCGGTCACGGACACGTCCTCCCGTTGCTCCCGCTGGCCCGCGCGTTCGCGGCCGCCGGGCACGACGTCGCGTTCGCGACGGCCGCGGTCTGGGAGGCGTGGGCGCGCGCGGAGGGGTTCGACTTCCTCCGCGTCGGGCTCGAGCCGGATGTCGCAGACGCGCGCAACGTCCCCCGGCGTGCCGCACTGCAGTCGCTGCCGATTCCGGACCGCCGTCCGTACGCGTTCACCACCCGCTTCGCGATCATCGAGGCGCCGGAGCGCGTCGACGACGTCCGTGTCGCCGTGCGCTCGTGGGGCGCCGAGCTCGTCGTTCACGAAGCGGGCGACCTGACCGCGCCGCTCGTGGCGACCGAGCTCGAGCTCCCCTCCGTCCACCACGGGTTCGGGCGCATGGTTCCGCTCCGGGCGCTCGCCGCCGCCGCGGAGGCGATGGAGCCGCTGTGGCGCGCGGCAGGGCTCGCGCCGACGCCGTATGCGGGAGCCTTCCGCGGCGCCTACGTGGACATCGTGCCGCCGAGCCTCTCGTCGGACACGCCCCCGGACGGCGTTCGCGTCGAACGGCTCCGGCCCGCGGAGCCGGCACCCGCGGAAGGGGAGCCGGAGTGGCTCGCGTCGCTTCCGGGGCGTCCGACCGTCTACGTCACGCTCGGAACGGTCTTCAACGCCGTCGACCGCTTCCGGACGCTGCTCGCGGCGCTCGGCGGCCTCGACGTCAACGTCGTCGCCACGGTCGGCGCCGGCGTCGACCCGGAAACGCTCGCGCCGCTGCCGCGGAACGCCCACGTCGAGCGGTACGTCCCGCAGGAGCAGGTCCTCCGGCACGTCACGGTCGTCGTCGCGCACGGGGGCTCGGGATCGATGCTCGGCGCGCTCGCCCACGGGCTGCCGATGCTGCTCCTGCCGCGGGGCGCCGACCAGTTCGAGAACGCCGAGGCGTGCGTCGAGGCCGGCGCGGGACTCGCGCTGCTGCCGGACGAGGTGTCGCCCGACGCCGTCCGCGAGGCGGTGCTGACGCTCCTCGAAGAGCCGTCGTACGCGGCGGCGGCACGCGCGGTCGCGGACGAGATCGCCGCCATGCCGTCGCCCGATGAGCTCGTGCCCGTGCTGCTGGACGGCGGCTAGCTCGGCAGCCAGTCCTCGCGAAAGCGCGTCGGCCGCCGGTGCGGGAACGCCGCGTACGCCTCGTGCGGGTCCGTCGTCTCGCGCTCGACGCTCACGCCGTGTCGCCGGGCGACCTCGTCGACGTCGTACCCGCCCCAGTCGGGGCCGGTCGACCGCTCGCGGGCGCCGACGGCGAGGACGACGCACGCCGCGTCGCCGGCGCCGACGATCGCGTGCTTCGCCCCCGGAGGGCAGTGCACGAAGTCCCACTGCCGCAGCGGCCGCTCCTCGCCCTCCACGACGAGCAGCGCCTCGCCCGCGAGCACGAGGAAGTTCTCCTGGTCGGCCTCCCAGTGGTACATCGCCATCGCCTCGCCCGGACGCAGGACGTAGAGGTTGATCCCGAGCTGCGCGAACGTCGTGTCGCCCTCGAGGGAGCAGACGGCGCCGCGCCCCTCGACGTGCCGCCAGCGCGTGTCGCGCGCGTTGACGACGAACCAGCCGTCGCCGGCGGCAACGAGCCCCTGCTCCGTCGCGGCGAGCGGCGCCTCGGGAACCACGACGGCAAGCCTGCCCGAAGCGGGCGGGCGGCGCAATCCGCCTAGGATCCGCCCCGTGGAGCACGACACGACGTTCGACGACGTCCTGGACGCGAACGGGAGGTACGCCGACGGATTCGACCTCGGGGGCCTGGCGCCGAACGCCGCGAAGGGCCTCGCGGTGCTGACCTGCATGGACTCCCGCATCGAGCCGCTCGCGCTGCTCGGCCTCCGGCCCGGCGACGCGAAGATCCTCCGGAACGCGGGTGCGCGCGTCACCGACGACGTCCTCCGGACGCTCGTCCTGGCGACGTACCTGCTCGGCGTCGACCGCGCGATGGTGATCGCCCACACCGACTGCCGGATGGCGAAGGGGAGCGAGGACGACGTCCACGCCGCCGTCGGCGAGGCCGGCGGGCCCGACACGCGCAGCCTCGCGTTCCTCGTCGCGCCCGACCAGGAGGCGACGCTCCGTGACGACGTGCAGCGCATCCGCTCGTGGCCGTACCTCGCGCAGCTGCGCGTCGGCGGGTTCCTCTACGACGTCGAGACCGGACGCCTCGCGCGGATCTGCTGACGCCGCACGCGCGGCGGCGTAGTGTCGCCCGATGGCTGCGGATCCGGCGGCGGTGCGCGAGATCGAGGAGGCGCTCGTCGGGCACTGGTCGCACCTCGGGCGCTGGCCGAAGGGCGCGCTCGTGGAGGAGCACGGGACGCTGCGCTACGAGACGCCGATCCCGAGCCTCCCCTACAACGGCGTGATCCGGACGACCATCATCGGCGATCCGGACGAGGTCGTCGCGGACGTCCTCGACACCTTCCGCCGGCGCGACGTCGAGTGCCTCTGGTGGGTGCACCCGAGCGCGCTGCCCGGCGACCTCGGGCGACGGCTCGCCGCGAACGGCCTGTCGGCCGTCGAGCGCGTCACCGGCATGGCGATCGAGCTCGACGACTGGCGGCCGCAGCCGACGCCGCCCGACGTGCGGTACGAGCCCGTCGAGACGGACGAGGCGCTCGGCGCGTACGCCGACCTCATCGTCGCCTACTGGGACGTGCCGGATGAGTCGCGCGCGCTCGTCGAGGAGGTGAACGCCTACTGGGGGCCCCGCAGCGCGCCGGTGCACCGCTGGCTCGCGCTCGTCGAGGGGCAACCGGTCGGCAAGGTGCTGCTCTCGCTCGCCGCGCCGGAGGGGATCGCGGCGATCTACGGGATGAGCGTGCGCCCCGAGCTGCGCGGGAGAGGGATCGCGGGCGGCCTGACGACCGTCGCGCTCGGGCGTGCGCGCGACCTCGGGTGCCGACGCGTCGTGCTCCATTCGTCCGAGCTGGCCGTGGGCGTCTACGAGCGGGCCGGCTTCGCGAAGGTCTGCCCGCTGACCGTGTACGCGAACGCACCCATCTGGACGAGCCGCCACCGCTAGCGGCGCGATCGCGCCGGGCCTCGGTACTTCGAGGCAAACCGCACCAGCGGTTTCCGCGGATGCGTCGCGCGCCGCCGGCGCCGAGCCTGGTGCCATCCAGGACAAGGGGGTCGTGATGCACACGGTGACAGCGCTGCGCGCGGCGACAGGGGGTCGATCGCGTCGCTTCCTGCGCCACCTGCTCGAGATGACGGCGGCCATGATGGTCGGGATGGTCGCCTACGGGGTCGTGCTCGGCACCGTCCTCGCACGGTCGGGGCAAACGGTCGAGGATGCGCGCGTCGACCGGCCCGAGCTCTTCGCACTCGGGATGGCGACGGCGATGGCCGTGCCGATGGTCGCGTGGATGCGCCGGCGGGGCCACGGCTGGAGGAACGGCGCCGAGATGACCGCCGCCATGTTCGTCCCGGCCGTCGCGTTGATCGTCTGCTACCGGCTGGACGCCGTCTCGGCCGCCGCGATCTGCCCGATCGCGTGCGCGACGATGATCCCGGCGATGGCGGCGGCCATGGTCGTACGGCTCGACGACTACACGGGCCACGGGCGCTAGGTTCCGGGGAGGACGATGGCGGGGCGCCGGGCTCGCGCGTGACGCATCCTCTTACCGCGTCGTCCGCCGAGCACGGGGAGGCTCTCGTATCGTCCGCGGCATCGCCGGGGCACCCCACACGCCCTACCCGCCCGACCTCGAGGCCGACGCGTCGCCGTCGGACGTCGACCTCGGCGACCTCGCCGACGTCGTGGTCGAGGACGCCGACTGGGCCAACCGCCGGTCGACCGGCATCGCGCTGCGTCGCGTCGAGCTGCGCCGCTGCCGCCTCACCGGGTGCGAGCTCGGCGAGTCGACGCTGACGGACGTGACGTTCGAGGAATGCCGCCTCGACCTCTTCGGCCTCCGCTTCGCGACGCTCGAGCGCGTCGTCTTCCGGGACTGCCGACTGGAGGAGTGCGACCTCTACCAGGCGTCGCTCCAGGACGTGACCTTCGAGCGGTGCGAGCTCCGCGGCGCCCGGTTCTCCGTCGCCCGGGTCGAGCGCGTCGACCTCGTCGGCTGCGACCTCGCCGGCAGCGACGGCGTCGAGTCGCTCCGCGGCGCACGC
>JBLNEO010000150.1:0-4505 GCA_050262775.1 Pseudomonadota bacterium
TCGGCGTTCCGCTACACGCGCGTGGTGGAGTCGCGGGACCGTGTGATCGTCGGCGTGAACGCGTTCAGGGACGAGGGGGACGAGCCGATCGAGCTCCACCGGATCGACCCGGAGGCCGAGCGCCGTCAGCTCGAGCGGACGGCGCTCGTGCGGGCCGAGCGGAACGCGGACGAGGCGGCGCGCGCGCTCGCCGAGGTGCGGCGGGCGGCCGAGGGCGACGCGAACCTCCTGCCGCCGATGCGCGAGGCGCTCCGCGCGCGGTGCACGGTCGGCGAGATCTGCGGCGAGCTGCGTGCGCTCTGGGGCACGTACGACGCGCAGCGGGCGTAGCCGGTGGAGGTGCTCGCGTTCCTCGGCGTCGCGGCGGCCGTGATCTGCACGCCCGGGCAGGACACGGCGCTCACGATCCGCAACACGCTCGCCGGCGGGCGGCGGAACGGGCTCGCGACCGCCCTCGGCGTCTCCCTCGGGCAGGCGACGTGGACGCTCGCCGCGAGCGCCGGCGTCGTCGCCGTCCTGCAGTCGTCGCAGGCCGCGTTCGACGCGCTCCGGCTCGTGGGGGCCGCCTACCTCGTCTTCCTCGGCGCCCAGGCGCTCACGCAGGCGATTCGCGGCCGGGCGCCGCTGCCCGCGCGGCCGCGCGCCGCCGTCCCCGCGGCCGTCGCGCTCCGGCAGGGCGTGATCAGCAACGTCGCGAACCCGAAGATGGCCGCCTTCTTCACGAGCCTGCTGCCGCAGTTCGCCCCGGCCGGCGGCGACGCGTTCGCGCCGCTGCTCGGGCTCGGCTTCCTCTTCTGTGCGCTGACCTTCGCCTGGCTCGCGCTCTACAGCGTGGCAGTCGCGCGGGCGCGCGCGACGCTCGAGCGCCGGGGGGTCCGCCGCGCGCTCGAGGCCGTCACGGGCGCCGTGCTCGTCGGGCTCGGGCTCCGCCTCGCCTCCGGCGCGCGCTGAGGCGGATGGCGCGCGTCCTCCTCGCCTACTCGAACTTCGCGAGGTTCGTCCGGATCGACCGCGATCTCCTCACGGAGCGGTTCCAGGTGGAGGAGTACGCCCAGCCGGGCCTCGTCCCGCGGCCGTTCGAGCTGCTGCGGAAGGTGCGCCGCGCGGACGTGCTCGTCGTCTGGTTCGCGTCCTGGCATGCGCTCGCCCCGTTGCTGCTCGCGCGAGTGCTGCGTCGGCCGTCGCTGCTCATCGTCGGGGGATTCGACACGGCGGCGATGCCGGAGCTCGGCTACGGCTACCAGCAGGGCGGGATCCGGCGGCGGCTCGCACGCGCGTGCATGCGCCTCGCGACGCGCCTGATGACGAACTCCGACTACAGCCGCGGCGAGCTTCTGCGCAACGCGGGCTTCGAGGCGACCGTGGTGCACCACGGCGTCCCCGACCCGTTCGGGACGCTGCCCGAGGGGCCGCGCGAGCCGCTCGCGGTCACGGTCTCGAACGTCGCCCGGATCGCCCTCGAGCGAAAGGGCCTGCGGCCGTTCGTCGACGCCGCGGCGCCCCTGCCCGACGTCGAGTGGGTGCTGGTCGGCGCGTGGACCGACGACGCCGCCGAGCTCCTCCGGCGGCGCGCCGCCGCGAACGTGCGCCTCACCGGTCGTCTCTCGGACGAGGAGCTGGACGACCTGCTCCGCCGTGCATCCGTGTACGTCCAGGCCTCCCGCCACGAGGGGTTCGGGATGGGCGTCGCCGAGGCGATGCTCGCGGGCTGCGTCCCCGTCGTCACCGACGCCGGCGCGCTGCCGGAGGTCGTCGGCGACGCCGGCGTCGTCGTCGCACCGGATCCGCCGGCGATCGCCGGCGGCGTGCGGCGGGCGCTCGCGTCCGGTCCGGAGGACCGCGCGGCCGCACGGCGACGGATCCTGGAGCGCTTCCCGCTCGAGGCCCGCCGGCGCGGCCTCCTCGGCCTCGTCGACGCGCTACTCGCGCGCCAGCCGGTCGAGGTCGGCGAGGCGTAGCTCCACGAGCGGCCGCACCGCGTCCTCGATCCCGGCCTCCCGCGCGACGGCCAGCGCCTGCTCGTAGCTCGCGCGCGCCTTCTCCGGCGAAACCCCCTGCTTCAGACGGTTGTCGCCGGTGACGAGAAGTCGTTGAATCTGCGCACGCGCCTCGTCGCCAGCCACGACCCGCAGCGTATCCGGGCGCTCAGCCGTTATGAGAGCGAGCAAGATGGAAGCCGCCGCAGTCCCCCACCCGATCACCGTCCTGATCGCGGACGACCACCGACTCTTCGCCGAAGCGCTCGAGGCCGTGCTCGTCACGGACGGGCGGATCGCCGTGGTCGGGCACGCGAACGACGGGCGCCAGGCGGTCGAGCTCGCGCAGCGGCTCGAGCCCGACGTGGTGCTGATGGACATCTCGATGCCGGTGATGGACGGCATCGAGGCGACGGAGGCGATTCGGGCGGAGCGCCGGGACGCCTGCGTGCTGATGCTCACCGGCTCGAACTCGCGCCTCGACGTCGATCGGGCCCGGCGCGCGGGCGCCGCCGGGTACGTGACGAAGGACCGGATCGCGGCCGAGCTCGTCGACGTGATCGTGCACACGGCCGCGGGGTAGGAGCCGCTACCCTTCGGCCGCGATGCTCCCGGTCCTCGCGGTCTTCCAGGTGCTGCTCTCCTTCGGCCTCATGGGCCTCGTGCTCATGCACTCGGGCCGTGACACGGGCTTCGGCGGGATGGGCTTCACGCCGGCCTCGCAGGGCGGCACGCACATCGTCGAGCGCAACCTGACGCGGCTCACGGTCGTCATCGGGACGCTGTTCTTCATCAACACGATCGCGCTCTACCACCTCCTCGACTGACCGCTACACTGCAGCCGCCCTTGCGCTGGTGGCGGAATTGGTAGACGCGCTAGGTTGAGGGCCTAGTGGCCCGTTGGGGCCGTGGAGGTTCAAGTCCTCTCCAGCGCACTCAGTCGTTCGACCCCCGCTCGCGGGGGTTTTCTCTTTGCGGGGAGTTGACGTCGTCCGGAGGACGCCGTAGCCTGATGGCGAACACACGTTCGAAGCCATGCGTGCGACGGGAGGAGACGAAAGGTGCTCACGGGCCGCCAGCAGGAGATCTGGGACTACGTCGTCGAGTACGTCGACCGGCACGGCTACCCGCCGACCGTGCGCGAGATCGGCGAGGCGGTCGGGCTGGCGTCGCCGTCGACCGTCCACGCGCACCTCGCGAACCTCGAGCGTGCGGGGCTGCTGAAGCGCGACCCGACGAAGCCGCGCGCGCTGGAGCTCGTCGGCCGTCGCGCGGAGCGCGCCGCCGCGACGGCGGCGGAGCCGGAGCACCCGCGGCTGCCGCTCGTCGGGCAGATCGCGGCGGGCGGCCCGCTCCTCGCGGAGCAGAACATCGAGGAGGAGCTCGCGGTGCCCGAGCCGCTCGGCCGGAACGCCGACTTCCTGCTGCGCGTGCGCGGCGAGTCGATGGTGGACGTGGGAATCCTCGACGGCGACATCGTCGTCGTCCGACGGCAGGACACGGCACGAAACGGCGAGATCGTGGTCGCGCTCGCGGGCGACGACGAGGCGGCGGACGAGGCGACGGTGAAGACGTTCTACCGCGAGGCCGACCGCGTGCGCCTGCAGCCGGAGAACGAGGCGATGGAGCCGATCTACGCCCGGCACGTCCGCGTGCTCGGGAAGGTCGTCGGCGTGTTCAGGACGATCGCATGAGCGGGATCGTGAGCCTCCACCGCACGCTCGAGCAGGAGCTCCTCGCGCTGCTCCGCGGCGCGTCCATGGAGTGCCTCGTCTGCGGCGAGTTCGTGATGCACCGGGGAGGAGCGCTGCACTGCCCCGAGTGCGGCTCGACGCTCCGGGCGCAGGTCGGGGCGGCCCGTTCCGGGGTACAATCCGCCTCGCAGGCCGGGTGACCGCGGGCGTCTCGCCGTACGGCGAGACGCTCGAGGAAAGTCCGGACACCGCAGGGCAGGACGCTGGGGAAACCCCAGGCGGCGAAAGCCGACGGAAAGTGGCACAGAAAGCAGACCGCCTCCCGTGGATCTCCGGAGACACGGGCGGTAAGGGTGAAACGGTGAGGTAAGAGCTCACCAGCGACCGTGGTGACACGGCGGCTCGCCAAACCCCGTCCGGTGCAAGGCGAAACAGGCTCCGTTGACGTCGCCCGCCGAGGAGCCGGGTGCGCCGCTCGAGCCTCCGGGAGACCGGCGGCCCAGATGGATGGTCACCCTCGACAGAATCCGGCTTACAGGCCTGCGCAGCGAGAGCCCCGGCGACGGGGCTCTCGCGTCGGCGCCGCTCGAGAATCCGGATCCCAGACTGGCCGCTTTGGCGCCAGGATCCGCCTTTCCGCTCGAGCGCCCGGCGCTCGCCGAGCGGCATGCGGTGGTCCCGCCGAAGGCGATCGTGCTCTTCGGCCCGCCGGGAACCGGGAAGACGACCTTCGCGAAGGGGATCGCCTCGCGCCTGGGCTGGCCGTTCGTCGAGATCCAGCCGGCGGAGATCGCCGGGGAGGGCCCGGAGCGCCAGGCGAAGATCCTCGCGCGCA
>JBLNEO010000151.1:0-16447 GCA_050262775.1 Pseudomonadota bacterium
GCGCCGGAGGGCAGCTCGACGTCGACGAGGCGCAGGCTCATGAACTCGCTCTCGTAGAGGGACCGTTCGCCGTGGACCGTCCAGCGCATCCGTGGGAGGGTACGCGCGGTGGACAACGTCGCCCGGATCCGCGATCTCTTCCGCGCCTGGCTCGAGCGCGACGCGCTCGCGGTCGCGCGTGTGGTCGGGGAGGGCGTCGTGTGGCGCGTGCCGGGCGCGAGCGCGATGGCGGGCGAGTATCGCGGCCGCGGCGAGATCTTTCCGTTCCTGCGACGGACGGCGGACCTGACGCGCGGCACGTACCGCGCGGATCTCGTCGACGTCTGGGGCGGCGACCAGGTGGTGGTCGGGCTCTACCGCGCGACGGGGGAGCGCGACGGCCGGCGTCTCGACATCCCGCAGGCGCTCGTGTTCCGGTTCGAGGGCGAGGAGCTGCGCGAGGTGCTCGCGGTGCCGGGCGACCCGGAGGCGTTCGACGCCTTCTGGGGGGTGAGCGCGGGCCCCTGACGTGACCGGACGCCGGGTCAGGCGCTCGCGGGCTGCTGCTGCGACGCCTCGAAGAGCTGCTCCCAGCGCGTCATCAGCCGCTCGAGCTCGCCGCGCGCCGCCCGGTGCGCCGCGAGGAGGTCCGCGTTCGTCCAGTCGTCCGCGAGCCGCCGCTCGAGCTCCGCCACCTCCGCCTCGCGCCCCGCGATCTCCGCCTCCACCCGGTCGAGCTCCGACGGCTTCCGCGACGGCCGCGCCTGTCGCGGCTTCTCCTTGCGCGGCTTCTCGGCCACGGCCTTCGGCGCCGCCTCGCGCTCCGCCCGCACGCGGAGGAGGTCGGCCCAGCCGCCGTCGTACGAGCGGATCGTGCCCTCCTCGATCGCGAGCGTCCGCTCCGCGACCGCGTCCAGGAGCGCCCGGTCGTGCGACACCAGCAGGACCGTCCCGGGGAACTCCTCGAGCGCCGCCTCGAGCGCCTCGCGGGACTCGAGGTCGAGGTGGTTCGTGGGCTCGTCTAGCACGAGGAAGTTCGCGCCGGAGGCGACGACGTGCGCGAGCGCGAGCCGCCGCCGCTCGCCGCCCGAGAGCACGGAGACCTGCTTCTCGTGCGCGTCCCACCCGGAGAACAGGAACCGGCCGAGCAGGTTCTGCGCCTGCGGCCGCGACAAGCCGGTCGCGGCCTGCGTGCAATCGAGCACGGTCTTCGTGAGGTCGAGCTCGACCTCCTGCTGGGAGAAGTACGCCGGGACGACGCCGTGCCCCAGCCGCGCCGTCCCGGCCTGTGCGTCGCGCCGCCCGAGCAGCGTCTCGAGGAGGGTCGTCTTGCCGGACCCGTTCGGGCCGACGAGCGCGACGTGCTCCCCGCGCTCGAGCGCGAGGTCGACGCCCTCGACGAGCGTCCGCCCGCCGACGCCGAGCCCGAGGCCCTGCGTCTCGACCACGACGCGCCCGCTGCGCGGCGGAGCGATGAAGCCGAAGCCGAGCTTCCGCGACCGTCGCGTGAGCAGCGCCGCCGCGTCCGCCGCCGCGCGTCGCTCCTGGTCGAGCCGCTGGATCTGCGTGAGCTTCGCCTGCGCCTGCCGCGCCTTCGTCTTCTTGTACCGGAACCGCTGCACGAAGCGGTCGAGGCGCTCGATGTCCGCGGCGATGCGGTCGGCCGTCTTCGCCGCGTGCGCGGCCCGCTCCGCCTTCTCGCGCCGCCACGCGTGCCACGGCCCGGCGAAGAAGGTCGACTTCCCCGCCTCGAGCTCGAGGGTCGCGTTCGTGACCGCCTCGAGGAACCAGCGGTCGTGCGCGACGAGGATCACCGCCGCGTCGAGGTCGGCGAGCTCGCCCTCGAGCCACTCGAGCGAGGCCACGTCGAGGTGGTTCGTCGGCTCGTCGAGCAGGAGCAGGTCGGGATCGCCGCCGAGCGCGCGGGCGAGCGACGCCCGCGTCAGCTCGCCGCCCGAGAACGTCTGCAGGGGCCGGTCGAGATGCTCGTCGCGGAAGCCGAGCCCGCGGAGCACCGCCGTCTGGCGCTCGCGCCACGCGTAGCCGCCGGCATGCTCGAGCCGGGCCTGGGCGTCGGCGTAGCGCCGGAGCGTCGCGGCGCCGTGGTCGCCCCCCGCCATCGCCTCCTCCAGCGCGCGCAGCTCCGTCTCGAGCGCGACCAGGTCGGCGGCGCCGGAGAGGACGTACTCGCGCAGCGTCTGCCGGCGCTCGAGCGGCGGCCGCTGGTCGTGGAGCGCGGTCCGCGTGCCCTTCGCGAACGAGAGCTCGCCGCCGTGGATCTCGGTCTCGCCGGCGAGCGCCCGCAGCAGCGTCGTCTTCCCGGCGCCGTTCGGCCCGGCCAGCGCCACGCGGTCGCGGCGCTCGACCTTGAACGAGACGCCGTCGAAGAGCACGCTCCCGCCGAGCTCCTTCCGCAGGTTCGACGCGATCACGACGGCCATGCATGGAAGGGTAGAGGCGTGCGCGTGCTCGCCCTCGACGTCGGCACGTCCTCGGCGCGGACGCTCCTCTTCGACGAGGACGGGCGGCCGGTCGAGGGCGTCGGCGCGCAGGCCTCGTACACCGCGACGCGCGGCCATTCCGGGCGCGCCGGCGTCTTCGACGCCGAGGAGCTGGCCGACCTCTGCCGTGACGCGCTCGACGAGGGGCGGCGCGAGGCCGGCGGGCCGCTCGACGCGGTCGCGATCTCCGCGTTCTGGCACTCCCTCGTGGCGGTCGACGCGCGCGGGCGGCCGCTCACGGGCGTTCTGACGTGGCGCGACAACCGTGCGGCGGAGGATGCGGCGGCGCTCGCCGAGCGCCTCGACCCGGACGGGATCCACCGCCGTACCGGGTGCCCGGTGCATCCGAGCTTCTGGCCGGCGAAGCTCGCGTGGCTGCGACGCGCCGAGCCGGAGACGTTCGCGGCCGCGGCCCGCTTCGTCTCGTTCCCGGACCTGCTCGTCGACCCCGCGCGGACGAGCGTCTCGATGGCCTCGGGGACGGGGCTCCTCGACGCGCGCGCGTGCGCCTGGGACGGGGAGCTCCTCGACGCGCTGGGGCTCGAACCGGCGCGATTGCCGGCGGTCGACGACGATCCCGCGCTCGCGATCGGCGACGGCGCCGCGTCGAACCTCGGCACGGGCGCCCGGACGACGCTGAGCATCGGGACCTCCGGCGCGCTCCGGGTCCTCGACCGCGGCACGCCGGAGCCGGCACCCGGCCTGTTCGTGCTGCGGGTCGACCGCGAGCGCGTCGTCCGCGGCGGCTCCCTGTCGGACGGCGGCAACCTCTACGACTGGCTGCAGCGGACGTTGCGGCTGGGAGCTCGCGGCTCCGAGCCACTTGCGGGCCGCGAGCCCGATCGGCACGGGCTGACGTTCCTCTCGCTGCTCGGCGGGGAGCGGTCGCCGGGCTGGCACGTAGCCGCGCACGGCGCCGTGACCGGCCTGACGTTCGAGACCACGCCGACGGATCTCCTCCACGCCGCGCTCGAGGGGGTCGCCTTCCGCTTCGCGGAGATCGCCGACCTGCTCGACCTCGACGACCGCGTCACCGTCACGGGAAAGGGGGCGGACAACGACGACTGGATGCAGATCCTCGCCGACGTGCTCGAGCGCCCCGTCGTGCGCTCGGGTGCGGGCGAGGCCTCCGCACGCGGCGCCGCCGTCCACGCGCTCGAGCGCCTGGGGGTCGACCCGCCGCCGCCCGAGGACGCCCCGGCGTTCGAGCCGCGCCCCGACCGCTTCCCCGCGCTGCGCGCGGCGCGCGAGCGCCAGCGCGCGCTGTACGACGCCGTCGTCCGCTAGGCCGGCGCGGTCTCGCGCACGAGTCGCCGTGCCGCGTCGGCGATCGCCTCGGCGTCGATCCCCGCCGCCGCGAGCAGCTCCGCAGGCTTCCCCGAGTGCGGGAGCTCGCGGACCGCGAGCTTCGTCACGCGGGGGCGGTCGTCGACGTCCGCGAGCGCGTCGAGCACCGCGTCGCCGAGCCCGCCCTCGGGCCGGTGGTCCTCGGCGGTCACGATCGGGGACGGGATCGAGCGCAGCGTCTCGGCGTCGACGGGCTTCACCGAGTAGAGGTCGACGACGCGCGCCTCGATGCCGTCGGCGGCCAGCAGGTCCGCGGCCTTCAGCGCCTCGTGCAGCGTGATCCCCGCGGCCACGAGCGCGACGTCGTCGCCCTCGCGCAGCGTCCGCGAGCCACCGACGGGGAACGCCTCGTCCGGCCCGTAGATCACCTCGGTGTCCGCGCGCGTCGTGCGCAGGTACGAGATCCCCTCGAGGTCGGCCATCGCCCGGACGAGCGCCGCCGTCTGGTTGGCGTCGCACGGGTAGAGCACGGTCGAGCTCGTCACCGCCCGCAGCGCCGCCAGGTCCTCCAGCGCCATCTGCGACGGTCCGTCCTCGCCGATCGAGACGCCGGCGTGCGAGCCGCAGAGCTTGATCGTCGCCTGTGACACCGCGGCCATGCGGACGAAGTCGTACGCGCGGGAGAGGAACGCCGCGAAGGTCGCCGCGAACGGCTTCCACCCGACCACCTGCATCCCGACCGCGGCGCCGATCATCTGCTGCTCGGCGATGTACATCTCGAAGTACCGCTCCGGGAACGCCTTCCCGAAGAACTCCGAGTACGTCGAGTTGTCGACCTCGCCGTCGAGCGCGACGACGCGCGTGTCGGCGGCACCGACGCCGGCCAGCGCCTCGCCGTACGCCTTGCGGGTCGCGACCTTCGAGCCGAGCTCATAGCGGGGCGGGTTCGCGCCCCCGGTCTCGAAGCGATGCGCCTCGCCGGTCGGCTTCGGCACCTCGATGCGGTCGTTGCGGACGCCGCCGAGCTCCCGGAGCGCCTGCTCGGCGTCCTCGGCCGAGATCGCCTTGCCGTGCCAGCCGGGCTGGTTCTCGACCTTCGAGTAGCCCTTGCCCTTGATCGTCCGCGCGAGCACGGCCGTCGGCCGGCCCGTCGTGCCCTCGGCCTCCGTGTACGCCGCGTGGATCTGCTCGACGTCGTGGCCGTCGATCTCGATCGCGTGCCAGCCGAAGGCGCGGAAGCGCGCCGCGTACGTGTCGAGGTCCCAGCCGTGGCGCGTCTCGCCGCGCTGCCCCAGCCGGTTGACGTCGACGATCGCGGTGAGGTTGTCGAGCCGCTCGAACGACGCCGCGTCGAGCGCCTCCCACATCGATCCCTCGGCGAGCTCGCTGTCCCCGCAGATCACCCACGTGCGGAAGGGCAGCCGGTCGAGCTTCGTGCCCGCGAGCGCGAGCCCGACGCCGATCGGCAGCCCCTGCCCGAGCGAGCCGGTCGCGACGTCCACCCACGGCAGCACCGGCGTCGGGTGCCCCTCCAGCCGTGACCCGAACTGCCGGTACGTCATGAACTCCTCCTCCGAGATCGCGCCGGCGGCGCGGAAGAGCCCGTAGACGAGCGGCGAGGCGTGGCCCTTGGAGAAGATCAGGTGGTCGTTCGCCGGGTTCCTCGGGTCGTCGAAGTCGTACCGGAAGTGGCCGGCGAGCAGCACCGCCGCCAGGTCGGCCGCGGACATCGACGAGGTCGGGTGCCCCGAGCCGGCGGCCGCGCTCGCGCGGACGGCGTCGGCGCGCAGCTGCTGACCGAGCTCGCGCCAGCGGTCGAAGTCCTCCATGACGGGGCGATCTCCCTTCGCGAGGGGGCGGAAACGCGACCCGTGTAACGTAGCGACGGGAGGTGCATCGACGTGAAGGTGGCGGTCGCGTTCGACCATCGGGGGACGAAGCTGCGGGCGCGGATCCTCGAGGTCCTGGACGAGCTCGGCCACGAGGCCGTCGACCTCGGGACCGACGATCCGGACGTCCGGGTCGACTACCCCGACAAGGCGCAGGAGGTCGGCGACGCGATCGCGGACGGGCTCGCGGAGCGCGGCATCCTCGTCTGCGGCTCCGGCGTCGGCGCCTCCGTCGCCGCGTGCAAGCTCGACGGGATCCGCGCGGCGATCTGCCACGACGTCTACTCCGCGCACCAGGGCGTCGAGCACGACGACATGAACGTGCTCTGCCTCGGGGCGGAGGTCGTGGGCGCGGAGCTCGCCGCCGACCTCGTGCGCGCGTACGTCGAGGCGCGCTTCGACGGCGGTGAGCGCTACGTCGCGAGGTTGCGAAAGGTCGAAGCGATGGAAAGGCACAGGCATGGACAACTCGAGACTTCATAGGCTGAGCGAGCTGCGGCAGAGCGTGTGGATCGACTCGATCTCGCGCGAGTGGCTCCGGAACGGCTTCCTGCGGAAGCTGATGGACGAGGACGCGGTCGTCGGCGTCACCTCGAACCCGACGATCTTCCAGAAGGCGATCGCGAGCGGCGACGCCTACGACGACCAGATGCGCGAGGTGCTCGCCCGGACGGACGACCCGAAGGAGATCTTCTGGGCGCTCGCCGTCACGGACATCCAGGACGCGTGCGACGTGCTGCGGCCCGTGTTCGACGCCGAGTCCGGGCGGGACGGCTACGTCTCGCTCGAGGTCGACCCGACCCTCGCGTACGAGCGCGACGCGACGCTCGCCGAGGCGCTGCACCTTCACGAGCTCGTCGACCGGCCGAACCTCTACGTGAAGATCCCGGCGACCGAGCCCGGCCTCGGCGCGATCGAGGATGCGATCGCCCGGGGGAAGTCGATCAACGTCACGCTGATCTTCTCGCTCGACCGCTACCGCGCCGTCGCGGATGCCTACATCCGCGGGCTCGAGCGCCTCGTCGAGGCGGGCGGCGACCCGGCGCCGGTGTCGTCGGTGGCGAGCTTCTTCGTCTCGCGCGTCGACACGGAGGCCGACAGGCGGCTCGAGGCGATCGGCACGGAGGAGGCGCTGGCGCTCCGCGGCAAGCTCGCGATCGCCAACGCGAAGCTCGCCTACCGGCACTACCTCGAGACCTTCGCCGGCGAGCGCTGGCAGCGCCTCGAGGACGCGGGCGCGTCGCCCCAGCGGTGCCTCTGGGCGTCGACCTCGACCAAGAATCCCGCGTACCGCGACGTGATGTACGTCGAGGAGCTGATCGGGCCGCACACGGTGAACACGATGCCGCTCGAGACGGTGGAGGCGTTCCAGGACCACGGCGAGGTGCGGCCGACGCTCGAGGAGGGCGTCGAGGACGCGGAGCGGCTGCTCGCCGACCTCGAGCGCGTCGGCGTCGACTACGACGACGTCACGGACACGCTCGAGCGCGAGGGCGTCGACAAGTTCGCCGAGTCGTTCGAGCAGCTGCTCGACGGGGTGCGCGACAAGCGCGGCGAGCTCGCGGCGGCGTAGGGCGTGACGCCCGAGGAGCTCGTCGAGCGGATCTGGGCGCACGACGAGCGTGTGTGGACCGGCGCGGACGAGGCCCGGTGGCTCGGCTGGCTCGACGAGCCCGTCCGGATGCTCGGCGGGCTCGACGGGCTGCTCGAGCTCGCGCAGGCCGCGCGCGCCGACGCCGACGACGTCGTCCTGCTCGGGATGGGCGGGTCGAGCCTCGCCCCGGAGGTGCTGCGACTCGGCTTCGACGTCGAGCGCTTCCACGTGCTCGACACCACCCACCCGGCCGCGATCCGTGCGCTCGAGTCGAGGCTCGACCTCGGTCGGACGCTCTTCGTCGTCTCCTCGAAGTCGGGCGGCACGCTCGAGACGCGGTCGCACGCCGAGTACTTCTGGGAGCGGGCCGGGAGGGATCCGCGGCGCTTCCTCGCCGTCACCGACCCGGGGTCCGGCCTCGAGGAGCTCGCGAGGGGGCGCGGCTGGGCGCTCGTCCACGGCGAGCCCACGATCGGCGGGCGCTACTCGGCGCTCTCCCCGTTCGGGATCGTGCCGGCGGCGCTGATGGGGCTCGACGTGGGCCGCCTCCTGCACCGGGCGGAGGAGATGCGCGAGGCGTGCCGCCTCGTCGACGGCAACCCCGGGCTCGAGCTCGGCCTCGAGCTCGGACGTTCGTGGCAGGTCGGGCGCGACAAGGTCGTCCTCGACGCGCCGGGCGGCTTCGCGCTGTGGGTCGAGCAGCTCCTCGCCGAGTCGACGGGCAAGGAGGGGAAGGGACTCGTGCCGATCGTCGAGCCGTACGACGGCGCCGACGCGCAGCATCCGGCGGTCGAGCTGCCCGACCCGTACGAGCTCGGCCAGGAGTTCTTCCGCTGGGAGTTCGCGACCGCCGTCGCGGGCCACGTCCTCGGGATCAACCCGTTCGACCAGCCGAACGTGCAGGCGGCGAAGGACCGGACGAACGAGGTGCTCGCGACCGGCGAGGAGCCGTCGGTGGAGCCTGCGGGCGACTTCCGCGAGCTGCTCGCATCGGCAGGCGACGGCGACTGGTTCTTCATCCAGGCGTTCGTCGACCCGGCGCGGCAGGGCGAGCTCGCGGACCTGATCGCCGCGCTGGGCGCGTCGGGCCGCCCGGTCTCGTGGGGCCTCGGCCCGCGGTACCTCCATTCCACCGGGCAGCTGCACAAGGGCGGTCCGGAGACGGGCCTCTTCGTCCAGGTCGTGGACGACCTCGGCGACGAGCTCCCGATCCCCGGCGAGGACTTCGGCTTCCGTCGCCTGTTCGCCGCGCAGGCGGCCGGCGACTTCGAGGCGCTGCGCGAGCGCGGGCGCCGCATCGTCCGTCTGAGACTGGAGGACGCATGAAGCTCGGCATGGTCGGCCTCGGCAGGATGGGCAACGGGATGACCGAGCGCCTGCGGCGCGACGGACACGAGGTGATGACCTACGACCCCAACGTGCCCTCGACCGCGTCGTCGCTCGCGGAGCTGAAGGGCCAGCTCGAGCCGCCGCGCGTCTTCTGGCTGATGGTGCCGGCGGGCGAGATCACGGAGGCGTCGTTCCAGGAGGCGCTGGGCGTGCTCGAGCAGGGCGACGTGGTCGTCGACGGCGGCAACTCGTACTTCCGCGACTCGGTGCGCCGTCACGACGAGGCGGCGCGGCGCGGCGTGCGCTTCGTCGACGTCGGCGTCTCCGGCGGGATCTGGGGTCTCCAGGTCGGGTTCTGCCTGATGGCCGGCGGCGACGAGGACGCGGCGCGCGTGGTGGAGCCGGCGTTCCGGTCGCTCGCGCCCGAGGACGGCTACGCGCACGTCGGCGGACCCGGTGCCGGGCACTTCGTGAAGATGGTCCACAACGGCATCGAGTACGGCCTCATGCAGGCGTACGCCGAGGGCTTCGAGCTGATGCAGCAGTCGGAGTACGAGCTCGACCTCGCCGAGATCTCGGGGATCTGGCGCTACGGCTCCGTCGTCCGCTCGTGGCTGCTCGAGCTCCTGCACGAGGCGTTCGAGCACGACGGCAACGACCTCGAGCGCATCGCCGCCTACGTGGAGGACTCGGGCGAGGGCCGCTGGACGATGAACGAGGCGATCGCGAGCGCGGTGCCGATGCCGGTGCTCGCCGCGTCGCTCTTCGCCCGCTTCGCCTCGCGGGACGAGATCAACTTCTCGGCGAAGGTCGCCGCGGCGCTGCGCAACCAGTTCGGCGGCCACGCGATCCGCGCCGCGCAGCAGGCCGAGATCGCGCCCGACTCGTGACCGCCGTCGCGGAGAACCCGCTGCTCGAAGGGCTCGGCACCGGCCGGACGCCCGAGCCGTGCGCGATCGTCATCTTCGGCGCCTCCGGCGACCTCACGCGCCGCAAGCTCTTCCCCGCGCTCTACTCGCTCGCCTACCGCCGCCTGCTTCCCGACGCGGTCGGGATCGTCGGCGTCGCGCGGACGGCGCAGTCGACGGACGACTTCGTCGAGGCGATGAAGGAGGCGGTGAAGGAGCACGCGCGCGACCCGTTCCGCGACGACGTGTGGGACCTCCTCGTGCCCGGGATCCGCTACCTGGGGACGGACTTCGCCGACGAGAAGGGGCTCGACGAGGCCGTCCGCACGGTGACGGAGCTCGACGAGTCGCGCGGCACGCGCGGCAACCGGCTCTACTACCTCGCCGTCCCGCCGGCGGGCTTCACGCAGATCGTGGAGCAGCTCGGGGAGCGGCGCGACCGCGACGGCGACGGCTGGAAGCGCCTGATCGTCGAGAAGCCGTTCGGCCACGACCTCCGCTCGGCGCAGGAGCTCGACCAGCTCCTCCACCGGTTCTTCGACGAGAGCGAGATCTTCCGCATCGACCACTACCTGGGCAAGGAGACGGTCCAGAACATGCTCGCGCTGCGGTTCGCGAACGGCATCTTCGAGCCGATCTGGAACCGCCAGTTCATCGACCACGTACAGATCACCGTCGCCGAGGCGATCGGGATCGAGGGGCGCGCCGCGTTCTACGAGCAGGCGGGCGCGATCCGCGACATCGTCCAGAACCACCTCCTGCAGCTGCTCGCGGTGACGGCGATGGAGCCGCCCGTCGACTTCGACGCCGAGTCGGTGCGGAACGAGAAGGTGAAGGTGCTGCGCGCCCTGCACACGCCGGGGCCGAAGAACATCGTCCGCGGGCAGTACGGACGCGGGTTCGTCGAGGGCGAGCCCGTGCCGTCCTACCGCGAGGAGCCCGGCGTCGCCCCCGAGTCGATGACGGAGACGTTCGTCGCGGGGAAGCTCTACGTCGACAACTGGCGGTGGGCGGACACGCCCTTCTACGTCCGCGCCGGCAAGCGGCTCGCGCGGCGCGAGACGACGGTCGCGATCCAGTTCCAGGAGGCGCCGCATCCGCCGTTCGCCGAGCTCGCGGGCGACGGGCTGCAACCGAACCGCCTGATCGTGCACGTCCAGCCCAACGAGGGCGTCTCGCTCGAGATCGGCGCGAAGGTGCCGGGGCAGGGCATGTCGATTCGCACCGTCCACATGGACTTCCTCTACGGCGGCGCCTTCCGGCAGGGCCTGCCGGAGGCGTACGAGCGCCTCATCCTCGACGCGCTCCTCGGCGACGCGACGCTGTTCACGCGGACGGACGAGGTGACGGAGCAGTGGAAGCTCGTCGACGCGATCATCGCGATGTGGCAGCGCGACCGGCCGTCGTACCCGAACTACGCCGCCGGCACCTGGGGCCCGGTCTCCGCCGACGAGCTCATCCGGCGTGACGGCCGCGAGTGGAGGCGCCGGTGACGGAGGCGCCCGCCCACGTCGAGGACTGGACGGGCGAGGACGTGACCGTGTCGGCGATCGAGGACATGCTCACGGGGCTGCGCGCGGCCTCCTCGCACGGCGGCGTGCCCGACCTGCGGACGAGCGTGCTCACGCACGTCGCCTGGGCGCCGCCCGAGTGGGCGGAGCAGGCGGAGGCGGCGCTCGCGGGGCTCGAGGAGCGCCATCCCTCGCGGACGATCCTGCTCTTCCCGCAGGCCGAGCGCGGCCGCGACGCGATCGACGCCGACCTCTCGCTGCGCTGCTTCACGCTCCCCGGCCAGGAGCACCACGTCTGCTCGGAGGTGCTCTCGCTGCGCCTCCACGGCTCCAAGGCCGAGGCACCGGCGAGCATCGTCTCGCCCCTGCTCATCCCGGACCTTCCCGCGTTCCTGCGCTGGCGCGGGATGCCGCCCTGGGGGCGGGAACCGTTCGAGCAGATGCTCGACGTCGTCGACCGGTTGATCGTCGACTCGACGGAGTGGCCCGACCTCCCGGCGGCGTACGCCGACCTGGCGGCGGTGTTCGACCGTGTCGCGGTCTCGGACATCGCCTGGGCCCGCACGAGCCGGTGGCGCCGTCAGCTCGCGTCATTGTGGCCGGGGATCGCTGACGTGCGGCGCCTCCACGTGACGGCGACGCCGGCGCAGGCCCACCTCCTCGCCGGCTGGCTGCGCTCCCGGCTCGGGCGGCCGGAGCTCGAGCTCGAGCTCACGCCCGCGGATCGGCTGGAGGGCGTCGACGTCGACGGCGCGCCGGCGCCGTTCCCGCCCGGCGATCCGCCCGCGCCGAGCGACCTGCTCTCGGACGAGCTCGACCAGTTCGGCCGCGACCCCGTGTACGAGGCGGCGGTGCGTGCGGCGGCTCCGTGACTCGGAGCCCCGGAGGGCGTCGGTCGCGGTCTACTTCTCGCCGACGATGCGGAAGGTCGGCTTCGCGATCCGCAGCTCGACGGGCTCGGACCAGGACATCGGCTGCGCGCCCGTCGGCAGCGAGTAGTTGATCCCGCGGACGCGGTAGTACCAGGTGCCGGGCCGGAGCGGCAGGGTCGCAGCCGTCGAGTAGGTGAGGAGGGGCGTCGCGGCGGGCCGGAACGGGTAGCGCGTCCTGCTCCACTGCACCTCGTACGCGCCGGCGCCGAGGGCGGGCGACCAGGCGACGAGCGGGGTGCCGTAGAACTGGCTCCTGCGAGCCACGGCGGAGACCAGCCGGCCCTTCGTCGAGAGGCCCGTGACGTAGGGCGCGGACGCGGCCGTCACGACGGGCTCGCTCGTCTTCCCGAAGCTGCTCACGCGGCCGGCCCCGCAGGCCTCCTGCGGCAGCTCCAGGTCGCTGTAGACGAGGGCGCCCGACGCGCGGACGACGGCCTCGCCGGGGGCGTGCGCGAACGCGAGCGCGCCCGACAGCGTCACCGCGCCGCCGGAGACCGAGACGACGGTCGCCTTGTCCTGGCTCGGCGCCGTGCCGATCGTGAGCGCGTCGCCCGGCGCGAGGCCCGAGCCGCTGATCGTGAGCTGCTTGTCCCCGATCGCCGCCGGGAGCGCGAGCGCGACGGTGAGCGCGCCGGGGCTCTTGGCCGCGACCGGGATCACCGTCCAGTAGTAGCGGGCGCCGCGGTCCCAGTCGATGTCGGAGAAGTCGACGGGTGCCCCGAGGTTCGTGGGCGGCGTGAACGGCGTCGCGGTCGCCGCCGCCGTCTTGCCGTCGCCGGGGGTCGCGCCCGGCGCGTACGGCGCGGCCGGCGCGAGCTCCTCGTTCGAGATCACGTAGTCGCCGTCGAAGGTCGTCCCGCGCGCGGGCACGCCGTCGGGGAGGAAGGTGGTGCTCGGGCCGCCGGACGCGGCCGGGAGCGCCATCGTCCCGAACGGGCGCGGCGCGTACGCGGGGCTGCCGACCGGCGGGCTCGCCCAGACGCGGTTGATGCAGTCGCGGTCGCTGAACACGTAGACGCGGTAGAGGCCGACCGGGCCGCCGTAGACCCCGGTGTTGCCCGAGAAGAGGAACGCCGGCGCGAGGCGATGCGCCTCCTGGTCGCCGGGGGTGGCGACGACGTCGGACGCGGTGCCGAGGAGCTTGAAGGGCCCGCCGGCGAACGCCGGGTTCGTCGTCGAGTAGATCGGGCTCCAGGGCCCGAAGCTCACGGCGGGCAGGCCGTTCGTGCGCGCGCCGTAGAGGCGGCGCTCGGCGCGGATGCGCCACTTGATCTTGCCGCTGAAGCTGCTGCCCTGGTGGCCGGTGTACCACTCACGCTCGTCGACGACGTTCGTCGTCACCGTGACCTTCTTGCTCGTCCCGTCGGGGAACAGGTACCAGACGGTGTACGCCGTGGCGCCCTCGACCGGGGTCCAGCGGAGCAGGCCGGGGTAGCTCTCGATCGGCGTCGGCAGGGTCGGCCAGCGCATGTTGAACCCGTACGCCCGGCTCCACGGCGTCACGGAGCCGGCGCGCACGGCGCGCACGCGCGCGAACAGGGAGTGGGGGCTGCCGGTGACCCACGGGAGCGAGAGCGGGACGGCCGTCGCAGGGCTCGTCAGCGCCGCGCTCTCCCAGAGGATCCCGCTCTCGCGGAAGAGGCTCGACGTGCCGAGCTGGAACTCGTAGCGGACGGCGCCCGCGACCGGGTTCCACGCGAACGACGGCGTGCGCGAGAACGTGTCCGTGCGCGGCTCGTCGCTGCGCAGGAGGAAGCCGTGGAGGCCCGTCGGCGCGTCGTCCGCCGGCGGCGTGCGCGCGGCGTCCGCGGGCGCGACGAGGAGGAGCGTGGCGAGGCACGCGACGGCAAGGCGAACGGGGCGCAGCATCCACGGAGGGGATCGGCACCCGCCGAGGCCGCGCCGTCCCTCGGACGAGGGACGCCGGCGGGGTCAGACCCCCGCCAGGGCCGCCTCCGCCAGGCGGCCGGCGGCGAGGACGAGCGCGTCGTCGGCGCCGACGAGCTGCAGCGACGCGGGGAGCCCCTCCTCGGCCGCGCCGCACGGGAGCGCCAGCGCCGGGAGCCCGGCCGCGTTGAACGGGTAGGTGTTCTCGATCAGCCGCTCGCGGACGTCGAGGTCGCCGACGCCGCCGGCGCCCACCCGCGGTGCGACGACCGGCAGGGTCGGCGTCAGCAGCAGGTCGACCTCCCCGAGCACGCCCGCGACCCGCTCGCGGTACCGCTCCCGCTCCCGCTCGGCGGCGGCGGCCTCCGCGTCGGACACCGCGAGGCACCGCTCGACCTTGAGGCGGACGTCCTCGCCGTAGAGCTCCGACGCCTCGGCGAACAGCTCGCGGTGCACGTCCGCGACCTCGTGCGAGAACGCCGCGTACGTCCCGTCCGGCCGCGGGAGCTCGACGACGCGCCGCCGCGGGAACGCTTCCACCGCTTCGGTCACGCGCGCGCGGACGAGCGGATCGGCGTCGTCGAGCCATGCGACGCCGACGCGCATCTCCTCGAGGGACTCCAGCCGCGAGGGCCGCCATCCCGGGACGAGCGCCTCGAGCATCGCCTCGCACGAGGCGACGTCGGGCCCGATCGGCCCGGCATGGTCGAACGACGGCGCGAGCGGGAAGCAGCCGTCGAGCGGCACGAGCCCGTACGAGGGCTTGAACCCGACGACGCCGCAGCACGCGGCGGGGATGCGGATCGAGCCGCCGGAGTCCGTCCCGAGCGCCGCGTCGGCGAGCCCCGCGGCGATCGCGGCCGCCGAGCCGCCGCTCGATCCACCGGCCACGCGCCCCGGGAACCGCGGGTTGGGGACGGTGCCGAAGTGCGGGTTCTCCGACGTCGTGCCGTACGCGAACTCGTGCAGGTTCGCCTTGCCGACCGTCGCGTACCCGGCGGCCTCCAGCCGCAGCACCGCCTCCGCCGTCCCGTCCGGCACGTGCGACGCGAAGATCGCCGACCCGTACGTCGTCACCAGCCCAGCCGTGTCGAACAAGTCCTTGACGGCCAGGCGCACGCCCGCGGCGACGGCGTCGGGCCGCGCGAGGAAGATCCCCTCCAACTAGTCCGCGACGGCCAGGTAGATGAGCGCGACGACGACCGTCCCCGCGAACAGCGCCCAGAAGAGCGCGAAGATCGCCCATCCCCAGACGAGGTTCCGCCGCGCCAGCTCCGGGTTGACGGCGGGGTCGTTCGCCCACTCGCGCTCGCTCACGAGAGCACCACCGGGTCGATGGCCGCCGCCGCGAACAGCAGCGCGAGGTACGCGAGCGAGTAGTGGAAGAGGAGCGCCGCCCGCCGCCGCGAGAGGTCGCGCCCGAGCGCCCAGGCGAGCCAGAGGAAGGCGCCGCCGAGGACGGCCGCCGCCGCGCCGTACAGGGGGCCGAGCCACGGCGTCACCGCGAGGGTGAACGCGACCAGCACGACGCTGTAGACGAGGATCTGTCGCGCCGTCTCGCGGTCGCCGCGGACGACCGGCAGCATCGGCACGCGCGCGTTCGCGTAGTTGTCCTTGAGCAGCAGCGCGAGCGCCCAGAAGTGCGGCGGCGTCCAGAGGAAGACGACGAGGAACAGCCACAGCGCCGGCAGGGCGAGCGCTCCCGTGGCCGCGGCGTAGCCGACGAGCGGCGGCACGGCCCCGGCCGCGCCGCCGATGACGATGTTCTGCGTCGTCGACCGCTTCAGCCATCGCGTGTAGACGAGCACGTAGAAGAGGTTGCCGACGAGCGCGAGCACCGCGGTCAGGACGTTCGCGAGCGAGGCGAGGAGGACGAACGACGCCGCGGAGAGCGCGAGCCCGAACTCGAGCGCCCGCGCCGGCGCGACGCGGCCGGCGGCCACCGGCCGGCGCTCCGTCCGCTTCCCCATCAGTCGGTCGATGTCGCGGTCGAGCAGGTGGTTGAGCGCGCTCGCCCCGCCGCACGCGAGACCGAGCCCGAGCAGCATCACGCCGAGGTCGGCGAGGGGCGGCACGCCCTCGGCGCCGACGAACATGCCGGCCGCACCCGTCACGAGCAGCAGCGACATGATCCGCGGCTTCGTCAGCGTGACGTAGTCGCGCCACGGGCCGGCGGTGCCGGCGTCGCCCCGGAACGCCAGCGCCGCGGTGACGGCGGAGCCGGCGAAGGCGACGGCCGCGAACGTCACGTGGACGGGCGCGATCCACCACGTCACGCTCGCCCCGACGAAGGCGGCGACCGCGCCCGACGCGGGCAGGCGCAGCCGCGGGTACGAGTGCCACGCGGCGATGGCGACGGCGACGAGCGGCGGCAGTGCGATCCCCACGAGCGCACGGTGGGTGATGCCGAGCGGGCCGCTCGCGGCGGCGACGCCGGTGGCGACGGCGCCGAAGGCGGCGCACGCGCGGAGCCACGGCCCGGGGACGGTCACGTCTGCTCCTGGAGTCGCCGGCGCAGGTCGCGCAGCGGGCGCGCGCTCGTCACATAGGGGACGCGGTCGAAGTTCCACGCCGGCGGCGGCGAGCTCGTGTACCACTCGAGCGTGTCGGCGAGCCATGGGTCGTTGCCG
>JBLNEO010000152.1:0-2559 GCA_050262775.1 Pseudomonadota bacterium
CCAGGTAGCCGAACGCGAGGGCGACCCCCTCCGCGACGTCGGCCTTCCGCCGGTCGGCGGTGCCGAACGCCATCGAGGGAGAGACGTCGAGGACGAGCCAGGCGACGAGCGAGCGCTCGGCGACGTGCACGCGCACGTGCGGCTCGCCGGTCCGGGCGGTGACGTTCCAGTCGATCGCGCGCACATCGTCGCCGGGAACGTACGGGCGCACCTGGGCGAGCTCCGTCCCGTCGCCGAGCGCCGAGGAGCGCGCCTCGCCCGGCAGCAGGCCCTCGACGCGGCGTCGCACGACGACGTCGAGGGCCCGCAGCAGGCGCTCGGGGACTGGGCCTGGCCCGGGCCGCGCGGGTGAGCGCGGAGGGGCGAGCTGCGCGAGGCCGTCGCTCACGCAACCTCCGTCCGGGCCAGATCGATCTGCGGGACGGGCACGGAGGCGAGCACCGCGTCCAGGACGTGGTCGGCGGTGACGCCCTCGGCGAGCGCCGCGTAGGTGAGCACGAGGCGGTGGCGGAGCGCGTCCTTCGCGACCTCCTGCACGTCGTGCGGGAGCACGTGCGCGCGTCCGCGGATGAGCGCGAGCGCGCGCGCGGAGTGCACGAGCGCGATCGGGCCGCGCGGCGAGGCGCCGAACGCGACGTACGGCGCGAGCTCCGCGTGCTGGTACTGGGAGAGGTCGCGTGTGGCGGCCGCGAGCGAGACGGCGTAGCGCTGGACGACGGGGTCGACGTACACCTCGCGCGTCTCCGCCTGGAGCTCGCGCAGCTGCTCGATCGAGAGCACGGGCTCGAGCTCGGGCGGCGCTCCCAGCGACCGCTCGACGACCGTCACCTCCTCGCCGAACGCGGGGTAGTCGACGACGATCTGCAGCAGGAAGCGGTCGAGCTGCGCCTCGGGAAGCGGGTACGTGCCCTCCGACTCGATCGGGTTCTCCGTCGCGAGCACGAGGAACGGGTCGGGCACCGCGTGCGTCTCGCCGCCGATCGTCACCTGGTGCTCCTGCATCACCTCGAGCAGTGCGGACTGCACCTTCGCGGGCGCCCGGTTGATCTCGTCGGCGAGGAGGAAGTTGCAGAAGACGGGGCCGAGCTCGACGTCGAAGGTCGCGTCCTTCGGCCGCAGCACCCGCGTGCCGACGAGGTCGGAAGGGACGAGGTCGGGCGTGAACTGGATCCGGCGGAACGTGCCGCCGAGCACCTGTGCGGTCGTCTTGATCGTCAGCGTCTTCGCGAGGCCGGGCACGCCCTCGATCAGCAGGTGCCCGCCGGCGAGCAGGCAGACGAGCACGCGCTCGAGCATCCGGTCCTGCCCGGCGATGACGCGCTTGACCTCGAACAGGGCGGCCTCGAGGCGCTCCTGCGCGAGACGGGGGCCCTCGACGGGGCGCAGACGGCGGTCGGTCACTCGCTCTCTCCTCCTTCGGTCGTCCGGCCAATGGGAGCGAACGAAGCTGAGAGGGGGCTGAGAGCGCGGTTAAGCGGCGGTTTCCCCGCGTGTGGCGGCGTCGCGCACCGCGGGTCGCCCGGCGGCGAGGCTCGCGCCGGTGGCCGGGTCGAAGAAGTGGAAGCCGGCGGGGTCGACGGCGAGGCGCAGCGACCGGCCGGGCGCGGCCTCGCTCCGCGGGTCGACGCGCGCCGTGAAGATCGTGCCCGCCGAGGCGAGGAGGACGGCGTCCTCGTCGGCGCGCGCCTCGCGCAGCTCCTCCGCGTCCACGCGCGGCGCGTCGACGGCGAAGAGGACGTGGGCGTCGGCGCCGAGGTCCTCGAGCACCGCGACCTCCGCGTCGAGCTGCGGCAGCGACGGATCGGCGAACGCCGCGTCCTCGAAGCTCTCGGGCCGGATCCCGAGGATCACCGGCCCCTCTGCGAGGGGCGGCGCCCCGGGCGCGAGCGGGATGCGGATGCCGCCGAACGCCACGCGGCCGCCGTCGACGCTCGCCTCGACGAGGTTCATCGCCGGCGACCCGATGAAGGCCGCGACGAAGAGGTTCCGCGGCCGCCGGTAGAGCGCCTGCGGCGTGTCGACCTGCTGGATCCTCCCGTCGCGCATGACGGCCACGCGCTGGCCGAGCGTCATCGCCTCGACCTGGTCGTGGGTGACGTAGACGGTCGTCGCGCCGAGGCGGCCGTGGAGGCTCGCGAGCTCGGCGCGCATCGAGACGCGCAGCTTCGCGTCGAGGTTCGACAGCGGCTCGTCCATGAGGAACGCGGCCGGCTCGCGGACGACGGCGCGTCCCATGGCGACGCGCTGGCGCTGGCCGCCGGAGAGCTGCCCCGGGCGGCGGTCGAGCAGCTCCTCGAGTCGCAGCACGCGTGCGACCTCCTCGACACGGCGCGCGACGTCCGCCTTCGGCGTCCTCCGCACCTTGAGGCCGTAGCCGAGGTTCTGCCGCACCGTCATGTGCGGGTAGAGCGCGTAGCTCTGGAAGACCATGGCGATGTCGCGCGCGGCGGGTCGTCGGTCACGTCGCGGCCGCCGATCGAGATCGTCCCCGCCGTCGCCTCCTCGAGGCCGGCGATGAGTCGCAGCAGCGTCGACTTCCCGCAGCCCGACGGCCCGACG
>JBLNEO010000153.1:0-22211 GCA_050262775.1 Pseudomonadota bacterium
CCACTGACGAGCGAGAGTCGTCTTGCCATACCCTGCCGGCGCGACGAGGAGGATGATCCGCGCATCCGTCTCGTCCAGCAGCTTGAGCAGCCGCGGGCGCTCGATGATGTGCCTCTCGCCCTGGTCGACGTCGTGCGGCGCTTCCGCGGTCACTGCCCTCTCCCCCTCATTCGCACGGGCGACGCCGGCCCGTCCACGAACCGTAGCCCCGCTCCCGACGCCGTGTCGGGACGAGGAACTGCCGTGCCCGCCCGGCCTGGGCGGGGCGGGCACGGGTGCCGTCAGTTCCCCGGAGCGGTCGGTGCCGGCCCGAGGCCTTGCGCGAGGGGATCCCGGCCCGTCAGCTGGCGATACGCGACCGGGATCTGACGCCGCCTCGCCACTCCCAGCTTCTGGCGGAGGGCGTCGGCGTGGGCCTTGGCGGTTCGTGGGGAGATGCCGAGGCGCGCGCCGACCTCCTCGTTCGAGCAGCCGGCGGCGATCAACTCGACCACCTGGCGCTGCCGCTCGGTGATGCTGGGGAGGGTGCCGTACGAGGTGCGCGTCATGGGCGCGAACGTACCGGCCGCCCGCCGCGGCAACCATTGACCGAAAGGCGTAATTGCGGGGTCTAGCGCTCGCGCATGAACCCCTGGCGGGCGGCGCTGACGAGCGCGACCGCCTCGGGGAACAGCACCTGCATCGCCTTGCGAAGCGCCTCGGCCTGGTCGCCGGGCGCGCCCGACACCTCGACCCGCTGGAGCGCCGCCGCAGTCAGCTCGACGGCCGTGTTCAGCGTCAGCGTCGCGAACTGCTCGCGCTGCGCCTCCGCGACGTTCTCGGCCTGCTGCTCGGCGAACTCGCGAAGCCCACGCATGAGCTCCTCGGGGTCGCCGCCGAACGGGAATCCGAAGCCGCCCTCCACGGGCCTCAGTGTTGCACGCGCGCGCCGTCGAGCGGGCGCTTGTACTCGCGCTCGATCTCGTCGGCGAGCTCGTTGACGGCGCCCACGGCGCTGCGCATCGCCTCGGCGAAGGGCGACGGCCCGTCGTCCCCGAGCGCCCGTTCGAGCCGCAGCGTCGCCTCACCGACCGCGTCGAGGAACGAGGGAGACGCGATGCGCGGCGCAGCACCGATCACCTGCTCGAGCTCGAGCGCCGCCGCCTCTGCGTCCTCGATCCCCGGCGGCGACTCGCGGATCCGCAGTGCCACCAGCTGCGAGCGGAGCCCCTCCAGGTCGCCGCCGGCGGCGAGCTCGACCGCGACCTCGCAGAGCGCCGCGATCGATGCGGCGTCGCGGACCAGGCCGCGGTCGTCGACGGGAACGCCCTCAACGTCGAGCGCGAGCCACGTCCGAACGTCGCCGTCCCCGTACGCGCAGAGGTACACGCGACGCCCGCCCGCGGGCTCCGCGGCGAGCACGGCGGCGACCCCCTCGCCCGGCGCGGCGTGCTCGGCGGCGGCCGCGGCGATGCGCTCCAGCTCCTCGTCGAGGGACACGGTCGGCAGGATAGGCCGTCCTCCTCGTCCGTCCCTACGATGTCGGCTCGATGGACGACGTCCAGGCACTCGAGCTCGTCTTCGCGGCGTCGGTGCTCCTCGCCGCGGCCCTCGTGTGGGCGACGGCGACGCGCCGTCCGGCCCGGTCGGCTCTCGTCGCTGGCACGTCGGTGCTCGGCGCGGCGGCGGCCGTCTCGTGGGTCGTCGTCGCGCTCGATCCGACGGAGGATGCGGCGCTCGCGGCGGCCGGAACGACCGCGGCGCTGCTCGCCGGGCTCGCCTCGCTCCCGCTGCGGCGTGCGCTCGAGCGGAATCGCCGCCTCGAGGCCGACGCCGCCGTCGTCGAGCAACGGATGCGGTTGCGCATGGAGCAGCTCGTCGCCGAGAGCGCCGGGGAGCTCGATCGCCTCGTCGCGCGGACGCGCGCCGACACGGTCTCCCTGCTCGGCGAGGAGGAGCGGCGGATCGCCGAGGAGCGGCGACGCCTGATCGCGGAGCAGGAGCGGAAGGCGACGGGTGAGCTCGCCGAGGCGCTCGCGACGGTGCAGCGGCGCCTCGAGAGCCGACTCACCGCGTGGACCGAGGACCTCGACCGCACGCAGCAGAAGCTCGCGGGCGAGGTCGAGCGGATCGCGGAGCGGCAGAAGGCCGCGCTCGGCGAGGCCGAGGCGCGGATCGCCGTCGACATCAACCGCCTGTCGGCGGGGACGGAGGAGGAGCGGGCGGCGATCGGCCGCCTGCGCGAGGAGCTCGGGCGCGCGGCGCAGCAGGTCGTCGCGCAGTCGACGGCGGAGCTGGAGGCGCACGGCCAGGAGCGGCGGCAGGCGCTGCACGAGCTCGCGGAGCGCCTGCGCCGGCGCGAGCAGGAGCTCGCCGAGCGGATCGAGCGCGAGGAGGCGGAGGCGGTGGCGCGGATCACCTCCGGTCTCGCCGACGCGGAGCGCCGGGCGGTGGAGCAGCTCGCTCGGACCAACGAGCGCGCGGTGACAAGCTACGCGGACGCCGCCTCGACGCAGTTCGCGGAGGCGATCCGGGCGGCGCGCGAGGACGCCGCCCGGCGGCTCGCGCGCGAGCTCGAGCGCGCCGTCGAGAGCTTCGCCCGCGAGGCCCAGACGGTGCTCGCCGACCGCCTCTCGCAGATCGGAGACGCCGGCGTCCAGCGCGTGGAGCGCCGGGTGGCGCAGGTCGCGGAGTCGCTCGAGCGCCAGCGCGAGGAGCTCTTCGGCGGCCTCGAGGAGCGCCTGGCCGCCGCGGAGGCCGACATCCGCGTACGCCTCCAGACGCTCGCGCGCGACGCCGAGGCCGAGCGCACCGTCCTCGACGCGCGCCTGCAGGAGCTCTCGCACCGCATCGACGAGGCGGTCTCGGCGGCGCGCGACCGGCTCACACGCCTCGACGAGCTCGGCACGCGCTGAACGAGGATTTCGCGCGTCTTCCGCGAACCGGTCGGACCATGAGCGAGCTGATCGACGCCGAGAGCGACCAGTCCAAGGTCGAGAGCTGGCGTCTGCACACGCTGATCGAGGCGGGATACCCGCTCCACCTCGCCGAGCGGCTCGCGGTGGCGGAGGTCGACCTGCACCGCGCGGTCGAGCTTCTCCGCCAGGGATGCGAGGCGACCACGGCCGCCGAGATCCTCCTGTAGCGCGAGCCTCTACGCTGGGGCCGTGAAGGTCGAGGCCGTCGACTACGGCGACCGGCGCGTCTACTCCGTCGCGTCGTTCAACCGCGGCGTCGCCGACTGGCTCGCCCGCCTCCCGACCGTCTGGGTCGAGGGAGAGGTGACCGAGCTGCGGCGGCAGCAGGCGTGGCAGAGCGTGTTCCTCACGCTCAAGGACCCCGCCGACGGGTCGTGCCTGCCCGTGACGATCGCGCGCTCGCGGTTCGACGCGCTCCGGCTCGACCTGCGCGACGGCGAGCGCGTGCACGTCTTCGGTCGGCCGGAGCTCTTCCCGCAGCGCGCCGACTTCCGCCTGCGCGCCCTGTCGATCGAGCGCTTCGGCCTCGGCGACCATCTCGCGCGGCTCGAGCGGCTGAAGCAGGCGCTCGCCGCCGAGGGCCTCTTCGACGCGGCGCGGAAGCGACCGCTGCCGCTCCTGCCTCGCCGCATCGGGCTCGTGACCGGGAACGACGCGGCGGCGAAACGGGACGTCGTCGCGACCATCGCCGGCCGGTTCCCGCCCGCGCGCGTCCTCGTCGCGGAGGCGTACGTCCAGGGGCCCCGCGCCGCCGCCGCCGTCGTCGACGCGCTGGCGCGGATCTGCGCCGAGCCCGAGGTCGACGTCGTCGTCGTCGCCCGCGGCGGCGGGAGCTTCGAGGACCTGCTCCCGTTCAGCGACGAGCGCGTCGTACGCGCGATCGCCGCGTGCCCCGTCCCGGTCGTCACCGCGGTCGGCCACGAGCAGGACACGCCGCTCTGCGACCTCGCCGCCGACGTGCGAGCCTCCACGCCGACGATGGCCGGGAAGCTCGTCGTGCCGGACCTCGCGGAGCTGAGCGGGACGCTCGACCGGGCACGGACGTCGCTCGCGCGGTCCGCCCGCCGGACGCTCGAGCGGGAGCGGGAGCGACTGGAGCGGAACCGCGAGCGGCTGCGTCGCGGGCCCGCGCTCGCCGTCGAACGTGCGTCGGAGCGGACGGAGCGCGCGCACGAGCGCCTCCGGCGCGCACCGGCGCTCGCCGTGGAACGAAAGCGTGCGGCCCTCACCGCCGTGCACGGGCGCCTCGCAACGCTCTCGCCGCACGCGACGCTCGACCGCGGCTACGCGATCGTGCGCAGGGGCGACGTCGTCGTCGTCGACCCCGCCGCGGTCGCGGCAGGGGACGTCGTCGACGTCCGCGTCGCGCGGGGCGCGTTCGAGGCCGAGGTGCGCGAGTGAGGTACGAGGACGCGCAGAAGGAGCTCGAGGGCATCGTCGACCGGCTCGAGCGGGGACAGGTCGGCCTCGACGAGACGCTGAAGCTCTGGGAGCGCGGCGAGGAGCTGTACCGATTCTGCCGGGAGCAGCTCGACGCGGCGCACGGGAAGATCGAGGAGCTCGCCCGGCGCACCGCCGACCAGTAGGATCCGGATCCGTGGCCGACGACCGTCTGGACCTCCTGCGGCAGGTTCCGCTCTTCGCCGACCTCGAGCGCAAGGAGCTCCAGGAGATCGCGGCGTCCATGAAGGAGCGCACCTTCCGCGCCGGCCAGGAGATCACGACCGAGGGCGAGCACGGCGTCGGGTTCTTCGTGATCGAGGACGGCGAGGCGGCCGTGACGGTGCGCGGCGAGCAGCGCACGACCCTCCGCCGGGGCGACTACTTCGGCGAGATCGCCCTCATCGCGGAGACCGACCGCACGGCGACGGTGACGGCGATCACCGACCTGAAGTGCCTCGGCATGACGTTCTGGGGATTCCGCCCGATCGTCGAGTCGAACGGCCAGCTGGCGTGGCGGCTCCTACAGGCGCTCGCGAAGCAGCTCCACGAGATCGAGACCCACGAGACGCGCGCCTAGCTCGACGAGGTCCTCGCGTGCGCGCGCGGGGTCGCCGGAGAGCGGCACCGTCTCGACGCCCGGGAGCGGCTCGACGACGCGGCCGCCGAAGACGACGCAACGCACGCCCGCGGCGGCGCACCGGCGCGCGACCTCCGCCGGGGCCTTTCCCCGCGTGGTCGTCGCGTCGACCGTGCCCTCGCCGGTGACGACGAGGCGGTAGGGCGACGGGTCGAAGCCGAGCTCGTCGAGGACGAGCGCGGCGCCCGGCACGAGCTCGGCGCCGAGCGACGCGAGCGCCGCGCCGAGGCCGCCCGCGGCGCCGCCGCCGGGCAGGTCGGGCAGCCCCGACGCTCGGAAGCGCTCCTCGAGGAGCGCCACGTCGTCGCTGCTCGCGCCCTTCTGCGGGCCGAAGAGCCGGGGCGCGTCGACGAGCCGGGCGTCGACGTCGCAGGCGACGCGCGTCGGGGCCGGGAGTGCTTCCAGCGCGTCGAGGAGCCCCGCGCCCGCGTCCATCGTCGCGGTGCCGCCGAGCGCGACGAGCAGCCGCCGCGGCGATCCGACCGCCCGGATCAGCGCGCCGAGGCCGCGCGACGACGCGGCCTGCACGTCGAGCCGCGACGGGTCGAGCGGGATCGCCTCCGCCGCTTCGACCGCAGCCGTCCCGTCCGGCAGGAGGAGCCAGCGCGCGCGGCGGGGCCGCCCGAAGGCGTCCTCCACGTCCGCGGAGCGCCACTCGCCGCCGCGCGCGGCCGCGAGCGCGTCGAGCGTGCCCTCGCCTCCGTCCGCGAGCGGGAGCACGTCGGCGTCGCGCAGCCCCTCGCGCAGCGCCTCCGCCGCCTCGACGGCGGTGAGGACGCCCTTGAGGCTAGCCGGGCACGCGAGCGCGACGGGCACGGCGCGGCGCCTCCATCGCCGCCGCCTCCTCCTGCGTCTCCTCCTCGCTCTCGGGCATCCGGCGCAGCGCGGCGAACGTGATGCCCTCGCGCGCGAGGAAGAGGAGCCCGGCGCCGACGCCGACGGACATCTCGATCGCCTGCAGGCCGATGCCGAACGCGAACCCGTGCGCGTACGTGATCCCGTACGACACGAGCGGGAGCGCGACGGCGGCCTGGAGCAGGCCGACGTTCCCGGGCCAGAGCGGGAAGATCGTCGCGACGTTCATCAGCAGCAGCACGAGCCCGGCCGCGGCCAGCGGCTCGTCGATCCCGAACGCCCGCATGGCGGCCCAGACCGCGAGCAGCTGGAAGATCCAGCCGAGGCACTGCATCGTCACGGCGATCGCCGCCGCGACCGGCGACCGCATCACCCCCAGGCCGTTGCGCGCCATCGTCACGAGCCCGCGAATCCGCCCGAGCTCGCGACCGACGTCGATCGTGTGGCGCCGCGCCGCCACGACCGCGATTCCGAGGAACACGGCCCCGAGCGCGACGACGATCACGAGCGACGTCACCGCCCACGGCGGGATCCGCGCCTGCATCAGCACGTAGACGACGAGGATCCCGACCGCCACGAGGTCGAAGACACGGTGCGCGAACACCGTCCCGGCGAGCGTCGCCCACAGGCCCCGGCGCGGCGGCAGGTGCCGGCGGAGCACGCCGACGCGAATGACCTCGCCGGCGCGCGCGGGGAGCACCGCGTTCGCGAGCAGCCCGACCGAGAACGCCGAGAAGACCTCCCGGAACCGCGGGTGCGGCGGCGGCATCGCCTGGTCGATCACCGTCCGCCACGCGACGGCGCGCACGAGCACCGACAGCAGGTTGAGGAAGACGGCGACCGCGACCCAGCGCCACGTCACGGCGCGGAAGGCGTCGGCGACGAGGCCCCAGCTCGGGCCGCGCCACCAGACCGCGAATCCCGCGCCGACGACGAGCACGAGCACGAGCGCGCCGCGCATCCACGGCGAGCGGGGGAGCGCGTGATTCACCGCGCCGCCCGCACCCGTGAGGCGCCGGTGACGAGCCCGTAGACGTCCAGGAGCCGCTCCGCGACGCGGTCCCACCCGTAGCGCTCGACGGCGAGCTCCCGGGCGGCCGCGCCGAGCGCCTGCCGTCGCGGCTCGTCCTCGAGCAACGCGATCACTGCCTGCGCGAGCGCCTCGGGGTCGCCCGACGGAACCGAGAGGCCGGCGTCGGGGGTCATCACCTCGCGGTACCCGGGGATGTCGGAGGCGACCGCCGGCGTGGCGCACGCGAACGCCCGCGTCAGCACCATGCCGAAGCTCTCGCCGCCGAGGGACGGGGCGACGAGCGCCTTCGTCCCGAGCAGCTCCTCGGTCAGCTCGTCCTGCGAGAGGAAGCCCCTGACGACGATGCCGGTGCGGTCGAGTCCGATCCGCGCCTGGAGCAGCGAGACCGCGAGCGGGTCGGCGCCGACCACGTGGAGGTGGGCCCCGGTCGCGCGGTGGATCGCAGGCCACGCGCGGAGCAGGATCTGCAGGCCCTTCCTCGGCTCCTGGCGACCGACGAACGTGACGCGGTGGTCGCGGCCGCCGGGCGTCGCGACGGGCGGCACGAGCACGCCGTTCGGGATGATCTCGTAGGCGCCGGGCGCGTACGCGGCGGCCGAGTCTCGCGCCTGCTCGGAGACGGCGATCCGGTGCTCGATGCGGTCGAGGAGGAAGCCCCACGCGGGCACCGCGAGCTTCGTCCACGCCAGCCGCCCGGAGGCGTGAAACGTCGCGACGGCCGGAGCGCGGGTGAGCGCGAGCGCGGCGACGCACGGCGTCGGCGTCAGCGGCTCGTGCAGGTGGAGCACGTCGAACCGCTCGCGCTCGAGCGTCTGCCGCATCCGCCACACCGAGCGCGGGCTGAGGATGATGTTCGGCAGCGAGCCGTTGGCGGGCACGATCACCGACCGGCCGATCGGGATCACGTGGGGCGGCGGCATCCCGTGGCGTCCGAGGCGGGGGTGCAGCGCGCGCGTGAAGCTCCCCGGCGGGTCGTTCCCCATCACGAGCCTCACGTCGCAGCCGAGCCGCTGGAGCGCCTCGGCCTGGAGCTCCGCATGCTCGACGACCGCGCCCCAGAAGGACCACGAGTACGGGACGACGATCCCCACCTTCACGCCCGCGGAGGATAGAGGGGGCTGCTGCTGCACGTCCGGTTACGATCGCGGCCGATGAACCTGGACGGCCTGGCGGAGCTCCACACCCACCTCGGCGGCTCCGTCGCCTCCGACATCCTCTGGAGCCTCGCGCACGAGCAGGGGATCGCGCTCCCGGTGAAGGACTACTGGGACTTCGACCGGCTCGTGACCGTGTCGGACCCGCGCGGCGTGCCCGACCTCGACGCGCTCGACGCGATCTACCACTGGACCGAGCTGATCCAGAGCTCGCCGATCGCCGTCGAGCGTTCCGTCCACGCCGCGATCGGCGGCGCGTACCGCTCCCAGGGGATCACGACGCTCGAGCTGCGGTTCAACCCGATGAAGCGGAACCGCGGCGGCGAGCGCGACCTCGACCACATCATCCTCGCGGCGATCCGCGGCCTCGACCGTGCGAGCATCGAGTACCCGCAGGTGCGGTGCGGGCTGATCCTGATGATGGACCGGACGTTCGACGCCGACCTCAACGCGATCATCGTCGAGAAGGCGATCCGCTGGGCGCCGCGCGGGATCGTCGGCATCGACATCGCAGGCCCGCGTCCCGGCGGGGCGCGCTACGACTACACGCAGGTGCAGCCGATGGTCGAGACGGCGCGCGAGGCGGGTCTCGGCGTGACGATCCACGTGGGTGAGGAGGGCGGCGCGCACGGCCGCGAGGAGATCGGCGAGGTGATCGAGTCGCTGCGCCCCGACCGGATCGGGCACGGCATCCTCGCGGCCCACGACGCGGAGCTCGTCGCCGCGCTGCGCGACACCGGGATCGTGCTCGAGATCTGCCCGACGTCGAACCTGCTGACGAAGGCGCTCGCCGACGACGACGCCGTCCGCGAGACGTTCCGCACCTTCGTGGAGGGAGGCGTCCGGTTCACGATCGCCACCGACGGGCCGGAGATGATGCGGACGCACCTGCGCGACGAGTTCGACCTGCTGACGCGGATCGGGGCGCTCGACGAGGACGAGGCGCGCGAGGCGAACCGCCGCGGCCACGTGGCGTCGTTCGTCCGGGGCGCCGCCGTCCGCGCCTAGTACGATCGCGCCGCCCGTGGCGTTCTACGACAAGGCGATCGTCCGGTTCCTCCCCGCGGTGCCGCGCCCCGTGGTGAAGCGGCTCTCAAGCCGGTACATCGCCGGCGAGACGCTCGCCGACGCGGAGCGGGTCGTCCGACGCCTGAACGCGGAGGGCAAGACGGCGACGATCGACGTTCTCGGCGAGGAGATCACGAACCCGGCCGAGGCCGAGGGGATCGTCCGCGCCTACCTCGACGTCCTCGCGGAGATCGAGCGCGCCGGGCTCGACGCCAACATCAGCGTGAAGCCCACGGCGCTCGGGCTCGAGCTCTCGTACGACCTCTTCCGCGCCAATCTCGAGACGGTGGTCGACACGGCTGCGGCCCGCGGCCGGTTCGTCCGCATCGACATGGAGGACTCGTCTACGACGGACGACACGCTGCGCGCCTACCGGGAGCTGCGCGAGGGCGGCCGCGACAACGTCGGCGTCGTGCTGCAGGCGGCGCTCCGCCGTACGCTCGACGACGTCGCGGCGCTCGCCGACCTGAAGCCGTGGGTGCGCCTCTGCAAGGGCATCTACCTCGAGCCGGAGTCGATCGCGTACCGCGACTTCGACGCGGTGCGCGCCAACTTCGTGCGCGCGCTCGACGCCCTCCTCGAGACGGGCGCGCGGGTCGCGATCGCGACGCACGACGACTACCTGCTCGAGGAGAGCAGGAGCGCCGTCGAGCGGCACGGACTCGGGCGGGACGACTACGAGCTCCAGATGCTGCTCGGCGTCCGCCCCGACGTGGCGGACGCGCTCGTCCGCGAGGGCCGGCGGCTGCGGATCTACGTCCCCTTCGGCAGCCACTGGTACGAGTACTCGCTGCGGCGCCTCCAGGAGAACCCGCAGGTCGCCGGGTACATCGCGGCGGACACGTTCGGCCGGCTCCTGCCCGGGCGCCGCAACGCCGCGTAGCGCGCCCCTCAGCGGGGGGCGAACCGCGCGACCGCGTCGAGCACCGCGCGCCGCAGCGACGGCGTGCCCGTGTGGCCGGCCTCGTCGACGACGACGAGCTCCGCGTCCGGCCACGCCCTCGCGAGTTCCCACGCGGTCCCGAGCGGCGCGCCGAGGTCGAGCCGCCCGTGGATCAGGATCCCCGGGATGCCGGCGAGGCGGCCGGCGTCCCGGAGCAGCGCCCCCTCCTCGAGCCAGGCGCCGTGCGAGAAGTAGTGCGCGCAGATCCGGACGAACGCGAGCCGCGCGTCGTCCTGTCGCGCGCTGTACGCGGTGGGATCGCCGGCCGTCTCGTGCGAGACGACGGCGTCCTCCCACGCGACCCAGTCCGCGGCGGCCCTCGCGCGCACGCCGGGATCGGGGCTCTCGAGCAGCCGGGCGTACGCGGCGGGCAGGTCGCCGTCGCGCTCCGCCTCGGGAACGCCGTCGCGGAACCGCTCCCACGCCTCGGGCAGGAAGCGGCCGACGCCGCGGTAGAGCCAGTCGATCTCGGAGCGGCGGCTCGTGGTCACGCCGACGAGCACGATCTCCGACACGCGCTCCGGGTGCCGCTCCGCGTACGCGAGGGTCAGCGTCGAGCCCCACGAGCCGCCGACGAGCAGCCAGCGCTCGATCCCGAGGTGCTCCCGGAGCCGCTCCATGTCGGCGACGAGGTGGTGCGTCGTGTTCGCCGACAGGGCCGTCGCGGGGTCGCTCGCGTGCGGCGCGCTCCGCCCGCAGCCGCGCTGGTCGGAGAGCACGACGCGGAAGCGGTCGGGGTCGAAGGAGCGACGACCGTCCGGGGACGAGCCGGATCCGGGCCCGCCGTGCACGACGAGCGCGGGCTTGCCGTCCGGGTTCCCCGAGGCCTCCCAGTAGACGCGGTTGCCGTCGCCGACGTCGAGCAGCCCGTGCTCGGACGGCTCGATCGGCGGGAATCGCGGATCCTCGTCTCGCGCGGTCACCGCGCGAGCATGCCTACGGCGGCGGTGTGCCCGGCGGCCCGGGAGCGGGGGCGACGTCCTCCTCGACGATCACCTCGCGGCGCTCCGCGACCGGTGGCGCTGCCCGCTCGACCACGCGCTCGCGCCGGGCGTATCCGGTGCCGCCGCGCCAGCGGTCCCAGGTGAAGAGCGAGACGAGCGCCGCGACGAGCCCGACGATCATCAGGATCACGCCCACGGCGTCGACGTCGATCCCCTCGGCGTCGGCGGTGACGCCCCACACGAGGACGGCCCCGACGGCGATCAGGACGAGGCCGAGTCCGAGCCCGAACGGGGTGCGCATGCGCGCGTTCTCTCCCGCGCGCCGAATCCCAACCATCTAGGGCTTGCGCGCCACGAGCAGCAGCTCCCCGGGGACGCGGTCGCGGGGTCGTGGCGCCGGCAGCTCCTCCAGCCGGCGCAGCACGAGCCCGGTGCGCGCGAGCGCGCTCACGATCTCGCCGAGGCTCGGCCCGTCGCCGTAGTCCCCGCGCCACCGGAGCAGGGGATCGACGCACCGCAGCACGGGGTGCTCGTCGTGGAGGAGCAGGTAGCCGCCCGGTCGGAGCGCGGCGTCGAGCCCGCGCGCCCACGCGCGCAGGTCGCCGATCCGGCCGAGCGTGCGGTCGGCGAGGACGAGGTGGAACCGCGCCCGCTGGAGCTCGAGCGGCAGCGAATCGAGCGGCGACTCGATCCAGGACGCGCTCGGCTCGCGCTCGCGGGCGGCGACGACGAGCCGCGGGTCCGACTCGACGGCGGTCACCAGCGCGCCGCGCGCCGCGAGCTCCATCGTCCCCTCGCCCGACCCGGCGCCGAGGTGCAGCACGTGGCGCCCGTTCAGGTCGGGCAGCCGCTCCAGCACGACCGGTGGCAGTCCCAGCGGCGCCTCCTCCCGCGCATGGCGCCGGTCCCACGCGCGCACGTTCTCCTCGGTGGGTTCCATCACGCGGGGAGGGAGAAGCCGCCGTCGACGATGAGGGTCTGGCCGCACACCATCTGCGCGTCGTCGGAGCAGAGGAACGCGACGGCGCCGGCGACGTCGTCCGGCTCGACCATCCGGCCCGCCGGCGTCCGTTCGCGGCCGGCGCGCAGCATCTCCTCCCGGTTCGGGAAGTGCTCGAGCGCGCCCGTCTCCACCACGCCGCCGGAGACGGCGTTGACGCGGATCCCGCGGGGCGCGAGCTCGACGCCGAGGTAGCGCACGACCGACTCGAGCGCCGCTTTCGACGTCCCGACGAGCACGTAGTTCTCGAGCGTCCGGAAGGAGCCGAGGCTCGAGATCGCGACGATGGACGAACCGCGCGGCATCGAGGGCACGGCGACGCGCGCGAGCGAGAGGAGCGCGCGGGCGTTCGCGTTCATCGTCCAGTCCCAGTGCCTGTCCTCCGTCTCGAGCGCGGGTCGGATCACGCCCGTGGCGGCGTTGTGCACCACGACGTCGAGCGGGCCGAGCGCCTCGACCTCGGCCAGGACACGGTCGGACGTGACGTTGCCGCGCACGAGCACGGGCTCGGCGCCGAGCCCGTGCAGCTCCCCGGCGGCGGCCTCGGCCGCGGCGTCGTTGCGGAGGTACCCGAGCGCGACCCGCGCCGCGCCCTCGCGTGCGAACCGCTTCGCGATCGCGAGCCCGATCCCGCGCGTCCCCCCGGTCACGAGGACCGAGGCGCCGGCGCGGGTCACGGCCGGGGGAGCGGGTCGTCCGCGGGCGCCGAGCTCGGAAGGTGCTCCCAGCCCGGCCGCGTCCGGGCCTCGCGCGGCCCTTCGTCCGCCTTCGAGGACGCGAGCGCGAGCCGCTCGAGCAGGTCGAGCTGCTCCTCGCCGTGGCGGCGCACGGGATGGTCGTCCGGAAGGTCGCGGATCAACTCCTCCACGCGCGCGCGGATCTGGAGCGCGAAGTGCGGCGTCGCCGGCCCCACGAGGGCGGCGATGTCGTCGACGGTGGGCTCCGGCACGCCGGCAAGCGTAATCGAGACGCCGCCCGCCGCGGCTAGGGTCGCCGCCGTGCGTCCGCGGCCGGTCGACCTGATGCTGCTCGCGACCGTCGTCCTCTGGGCGCTCAACCTGGCCGTGTCGCGGTACATCCTGCTCCACGGCTTCCGACCGCTCGCCTACTCGACGCTCCGGTACGGCGCGGCCGCCCTCGTGTTCGTCGGGCTCACGCTCGCGCTCGAGCGCTCGCTGCGCGTCGAGCGGCGCGAGCTCCTGCGGATGCTCGCCGCGGCGGCGCTCCTGCTGCTGAACCAGTTCGCGTTCGTCTACGCCCTCGACCGCGCGACGGCGTCGACCGTCGGCCTGATCCTCGGCTCCACGCCGATCTGGGCGGGGCTCGTCGCCGTCCTGCTCGGCGTCGAGCACCTCGGGCGCCGGTTCTGGCTCGCCTCGGCCGTCTCGTTCGCCGGCGTCGGGCTCGTCGCGGTCGGCGCCCACGGCGAGCTGGGCGGCGACTGGCTCGCGGTCCTCCTCGCCCTCGCGACCGCCGCGACGTGGGCGGCGTACTCCGTCGTGATCGCCCCCCTGATGCGCGCGCACTCGCCGGTCCGCGTCAGCGCCGTCGTGCTGTCGCTGACGTGGGCGGGGCTCCTCGTCGCCGGGCTGCCGCAGACGGGCGACCAGCGGCTCGACCTCGGCTGGGAGGTCTGGGCGCTGTTCGCCTTCGCCGTCGTCGGGCCGCTCGTGCTGACGAACGTCTTCTGGTACACCGCGCTCGGGCGCGTCGGGCCCGGACGCGCGACCCTCGCCGGCAACCTGCAGCCCTTCGTCGCCGCCGTCTTCGGCGTCGTCCTCCTCGACGAGCGGCTGACCGCGCTCCAGGTGCTCGGTGGCACCCTCATCGCCGCCGGGATCCTCCTCGCGGTGCGCCGCCGCAGGCCGGCGACCCCGGTGCCGCAGGCGGAGTAACATCGGGCCCGTGACCGGCGACTTCATGCCGCTCGACGGCTGGGACCACGTCGAGCTCTGGGTCGGGAACGCCAAGCAGGCGGCGTACTACTACGAGCACGCCTTCGGCTTCCGCCGCACCGCGTACGCAGGCCCCGAGACGGGTGTCCGCGACCGCGCGAGCTACGTGCTCGAGCAGAACGACATCCGCTTCGTCCTCACCAGCGGGCTCCGGCGCGACTCGCCGATCGGCGAGTTCGCGTGCCTCCACGGCGACGGCGTCAAGGACATCGCGCTGCGCGTCCCGTCGGCGCGCGCGGCGTACCGCGAGGCGGTGCAGCGCGGTGCGCGCGGCATCGCCGAGCCGCACTGGGTCGAGGACGAGTACGGCCGCGTCGAGCTGGCGACGATCGGGACGTACGGCGACGTCGTCCACACGTTCGTCGGCCGGTCGGAGTACGAGGGCACCTACCTGCCCGGGTACGTCGCGCAGGAGTCGTCGAACGGCGCCGCGGGCGACGTCGGGCTGCTCGCCGTCGACCACATCGTCGGCAACGTCGAGCTCGGCCGCATGGAGCACTGGGTCGGGTTCTACGAGCGCGTCTTCGGGATGACGGAGATGATCCACTTCTCGGACGAGGACATCTCCACCGAGTACTCGGCCCTGATGTCGAAGGTGATGACGGACGGCCAGGGGAAGATCAAGTTCCCGATCAACGAGCCGGCCGAGGGCAAGCGGAAGAGCCAGATCGAGGAGTACCTCGAGTTCAACCACGGGCCCGGCTCGCAGCACATCGCGATGACGACGTCGAACATCGTCGAGACGGTGGAGGCGCTGCAGCGCCGCGGCGTGATCTTCCTCTCGACGCCCGAGGCGTACTACGACGAGACACCCGACCGCGTCGGCGAGATCGACGAGAGCTGGGACGACCTGCGACGGCTGCGGATCCTCGCCGACCGCGACGACGACGGCTACCTGCTGCAGATCTTCACGAAGACGGCGCAGGACCGGCCGACGCTCTTCTTCGAGGTGATCGAGCGGCACGGCGCCCGCGGGTTCGGCGACGGCAACTTCAAGGCCCTGTTCGAGGCGATCGAGCGCGAGCAGGCGCTCCGCGGCAACCTCTAGCGATCGGATTCGCGCCGCATGGACGCGGCCACGACGGACACGGTGAGGGACTGGCTCGCGACGCCGCAGCGCCAGGCGGCGGTCACCGACGAGACGGCGCATCGGCCGTGGCCGCTGCCGGAGCGCTCGTGGGTGCTGGCGCAGACGTGGGAGGACCTCCTCTTCGTCCACTGGCCCGTCGACCCCGAGCAGGTGCGGCCGCTCCTCCCGCGCGGGCTGGAGCTCGACCTCCAGGACGGGAGCGCGTGGCTCGGCGTGACGCCGTTCCGGCTGAGCGCGCTGCGGCTGCGCGGGACGCTGCCGGTCCCGTACGCGTCGAGCTTCCTCGAGCTGAACGTCCGGACGTACGTGACCGACGGGGACAAGCCCGGGATCTGGTTCTTCTCGCTCGACGCCACGAGCAGGACCGCCGTCGAGCTCGCGCGGCGGACGTACCGCCTCCCGTACCACCAGATGCGCGCGACGCTCGAGGAGCGCGGCCTCCACCACCGCTGGCGCTCGTCCCGCCTCGGCGCGCCGCGGCCCTACGTGCTCGAGGCGTCGTATCGTCCGCTAGGGGCGCCTGCGCCGGCCGAGCCGGGGTCGGTCGAGCACTTCCTCGCCGAGCGCTACTGCCTCTACGCCGAGCACCGCGGCGAGCTCCTCCGCGCCGACATCCACCACCCGCCGTGGCCGCTCCAGTCGGCCGAGCTCGACCTCGACCTGACCACGATGACGCCCGACGGGATCGACCTGCCGGCGACGGCGCCGCTCGCCCACGCCGTGGCGCGCCAGGACGTCGTCATCTGGCCGCTCGCGCCGGCGTAGCGCCTAGCCTCCCCGGATGCACCCGCAGCGCCGCACCGCCCTCGTCTCCGTGCTCGCCGCGGGGGCCCTCGTCCTCCTCAAGCTCGTCACGGGGCTCGCCAGCGGCTCGCTGGGCCTCCTCTCCGAGGCGCTGCATTCCGGGACCGACCTCGTCGCCGCGCTGCTCACGTTCTTCGCCGTCGGCGTCGCCGTGCGGCCGGCCGATCCCGGGCACCAGTACGGCCACGGGAAGGCGGAGCACCTCTCCGCGCTCGGCGAGGCGTCGATCCTCGTGCTCGCCTCGCTCGCGATCGCCGGCGTGGCGATCGCGCGCCTCGCCGGCGTGCTCGAGCCCGAGGTGGACGCGGCGTGGTGGGCCTTCGCCGTGCTCGGCGGCGTGATGGCGATCGACGCGACGCGAACGCTCGTCTCGATGCGGACCGCGCGCCGCTTCCACAGCGCCGCGCTCCAGGCGAACGCCCTCCACTTCGGCGGCGACCTCGCCGGCTCGACCGCCGTGCTCGTCGGGCTGATCGCCGCAGCGAACGGCTATCCGAACGGCGACTCGATCGCCGCGCTCTTCGTCGCCTTCCTCGTCCTCGTCGCGGCGCTGCGGCTGATCCGGCGGAACGTCGACGTCCTCATGGACGTCGCGCCCGCCGACGCGCAGGAGGCGGCGCTCGCCGCGATCGGGCGGATCGACCCGCCCGTGCACGTTCGGCGGTTCCGCATGCGCCAGGCCGCGGGACGCCACTTCGCGGACGTGGTCATCGGCGTCGCGCCCGGCGCGGCCGTCGGGCAGGGTCATGCCGTCGCGGACCAGGTCGAGGCGGCCGTCCAGCGCGCGCTGCCGGAGAGCGACGTGGTCGTGCACGTCGAGCCCGTCGACGCCGAGGCGAAGATCCGCGATCGCGCGCACGCGGCCGCGCTGTCGGTGACGCGCGTGCGGGAGGTGCACAACGTCAGCGTCCTCCACGTCGGCCGGCACACGGACGTCTCGCTCCACCTCAAGCTTCCCGGCGAGCTGCCCCTGGAGGAGGCGCACCGCGTGGCCGAGGAGGTCGAGCGGGCGATCGCGGCGTCGCTCCCCGAGGTCGACTCCGTGCAGACGCACATCGAGCCGCTGACGGAGGAGGCCGAGGGCGCGGTGGCCGACGGCGAGGAGCCCGAGCGCGGCGACGTCGAGCGGATCGTGCTCGCGACGACGGGCGCGCCGCCCCGGGACGTGCGCTTCCTGCACACGCCCGACGGGCTCGTGGCGCATCTCACGCTCGCCGTCGAGCCGGCGTCGACGCTCGCCGAGGCGCATGCGCGGGCGAGCGAGGTCGAGCACGCGATCCGCACCGCGTGCGGGCGCATCGCCGACGTGGTCGTCCACACGGAGCCCTGACGCGTCGGCGCTCGTCCGGTTGCACCGGCGGCGTGAAGGTGGTAGCTGTGCTCTGACCCCGTCGGGGTCGATCCGTGGCATCGCAGTCACGATTGAGGGGGTTTCGACCATGAACGTACGGCTTTGGCCCGTCTTCGCCGCGACGGTGGGTGCCGCCGCGCTGGTGTTGGGCGTCGGTTCAGCCGGCGCCCGTTCCGACCAGGCCACCGGACCCGAGACGAGCAGCGCCGTCTCCGGGAACATCGTGCTCGCCCACTGGGCGTCGTCGCCGGTGGAGACCGAGCTGCTCAAGCAGGTGATCAAGTCGTTCGAGCGGAAGTACCCGCGCATCCACGTGACGCGGCGCGCGCTCGACCCGTACCCCGACGCGATGCTCGCGCAGTTCGCCGCGCGCAAGCCGCCGGACGTCTTCTACATCGACTCCAACGTCGCGCCCGACTGGATCAAGCAGCGCGTGATCTGGCCGCTCGACGACAACATCAAGAAGTACCACTTCAACACGAAGCCGTTCTACCCGCGCCTGCTCGCGGCGTTCAAGGTCGACGGCAAGACCTACGGGTTCCCCAAGGACTGGTCGCCGCTCGCGATGCAGACGAACACGGCGATGTTGCAGAAGGCGGGCGTCCAGCCGCCGCAGACGTGGGCCCAGCTCGAGACGGCGGCGCGCCGGCTCCAGTCGACCCTCCCCAGCGGGGCGAAGCCGATCTGCATCGCCGCCGACTGGGCGCGCGCGCTCGCGTTCGTCTACCAGAACAAGGGCTCGTTCCTGAACCCGACGAAGACGAAGGCGACGGTCGCGACGCCGCAGGTTCGCCAGGCGATCGAGTACTACGTCGGCCTCCGCTCGAAGGGCCTCGCGGCCGAGCCGTCGGCACTCGGCGTCGGCTGGTGCGGCGAGGCGCTCGGCAAGGAGAAGGCGGCGATCGTCTTCGAGGGCAACTGGGTCGTGCCCTACATGGCCGAGCAGTTCCCGAGCGTCCGCTTCCAGAACAACCAGATGGTCCGCGGCAAGCAGGGCGGCAACCTCGCCTTCACGGTCTCGTACTCCATCGCGAAGGACTCGAAGAACAAGAACGCCGCCTGGACGCTGCTCACCTACCTGACCGGGAAGGAAGGGATGCGGGTCTGGACCTCGAAGGGCCTCGCGCTCCCGTCACGCAGCGACGTTAAGCCCGTCGCCGGCCGGGCGTCGTTCCTCGCGCAGGCGCCGGTCTCGCGGGCGTGGCAGTTCGCCCCGGGCTTCTCGAAGGTGATGACCGTGGCGAACAACGAGTTCTCCGCGGTCTTCGAGGGGAAGCAGAGCATCCCCGGCATGCTCGCGAAGGTGCAGGCCGAGGCGACGGTGGCGCTCCGTCGCGGAGGCCGCTAGCGCAACCCACGGGCCCCCGCCGCACGGCGGGGGCCCGCCACCGGGCATGGCGACAGCGACGACGTCCCGCTTCGAGAGCGCGCGCAGCGCGAAGGTGAAGGAGGCCCTGGTCGGCTACGGGTTCGTGCTCGTGCCGATGGGCTACTTCCTCACCTTCTTCGTGTTCCCGATCGTCTACGCGGTCTACATCTCGTTCTACGAGTGGGGCATCCTCGGGAAGATCGCGCCGGTCGGGCTCGACAACTACCGCCTGCTGCTCGAGGACGACCTCTTCCGGCGCGCGCTCAAGAACGTCCTCTACTACACCGCCGTGGTCGTCCCCTGCCAGATGGCGCTCGGGCTCTTCCTCGCGGTGATCGTCAACAATGCGATCCGCTTCCGGTCGTTCTTCCGCGCCGCCTACTACTTCCCCGCGCTCGCCTCTTCGGCGGCGATCACGGCGATCGCGATCTACATCCTCAGCGCGGACGGCCTGCTCAACCAGATCCTCGGCACCAACCAGGCGTGGTTCAACGACTCCGACACGGCGCTCGAGTCGATCATGGCGCTGAACATCTGGACGACGTCGGGGACGATGATGCTCTTCTACCTGGCCTCGCTCCAGTCGATCCCGACCGACGTCTACGAGGCGGCTGCGATCGACGGCGCCGGACCCTGGCGGACGTTCCGGAAGATCACGTTCCCGCTGCTCCGGCCGGCGCACTTCTTCGTCGCCGTCCTCTCGGTGATCGGCTGCCTGAAGATGTTCGACCAGGCGTTCATCGTCTCGGGCGGCGCCGGCGGCCCGAACTACTCGACCCTGACGCCGGTGCTCTACCTCTACCAGGTCGCGATCCAGGATGTGGACTTCGGCTACGCGGCGGCGCTCGGGGTGGCCCTGTTCCTGCTCATCTTCACGGCCACGCTGATCCAGCGCCTGCTGTTCGGCCGGCCCGAGGTCGCGTGATGGCGATCATCGAGGAGACCGCGCCCGTCCACGTCGTCCCGCCGCGCACCGTCGCCGAGCGCGCGTGGACGATGGTCGTCTACGTGCTCCTGATCGCGATCGCGGTCGTGTACTTCCTCCCCTTCGTGTGGAGCGTCTCGACCTCGATGAAGACCCTGCCCGAGAGCGTCGCCGGCTTCGACCTCATCCCCGACGACCCGAGTCTCCACGCCTACCGCGCGGCGCTCACCGAGTTCAACTTCGCGCGCTACGCGGCCAACAGCGCCTTCCTCGCGGTGACGATCACGATCACCAACGTGCTCCTCGCCTCGTTGGGCGGCTACGCATTCGCCCGGCTGCGGTTCCCGGGCCGTGAGGTGTTGTTCATGCTCGTGCTCGCAACGCTGATGCTCCCCGACCAGCTGCGGCTCGTCCCCGTCTTCCAGATGCTCACCCGCTGGCACCTGATCGCCACCTTCCAGGGCTACATCCTCGTGAAGCTCGTCCTCGCGGAGAGCCTCTTCCTGATGCGGCAGTACTTCCTCACCATCCCCAAGGACTTCGAGGAGGCGGCGAAGCTCGACGGAGCCGGCTACTTCAAGACGTACTGGCGGGTGATGCTCCCGCTGGCCTCCCCGGCGATCGCGGCGGTGACGATCCTGACCTTCCAGGGGATCTGGAACGAGCTCTTCTGGCCGCTGATCATCCTCCAGGACGAGTCGAAGTACACGCTCACGATCGGGATCTCGCAGTTCGTCGGGATCTACAACACGCAGTGGCCGGAGCTGATGGCCGCGAGTGTGATCGCGATCCTTCCCGTCGCGGTGATCTTCGTGATCTTCCAGCGGTACTTCGTCTCGGGCGTGGTCGCGGCGGGGGTAAAGGGGTGAGCGCCGGCCGCGCGCTCCGCAAGGCGCTCCGCGGCATGTGGGAGCAGTCGTGGCGGCTGTTCCTCGCGAACCTGGCGCTCTCGCTCGGCGTCCTGCCCTTCGTCGTCGCCGCCCTGTGGGCGCCGCTCGCCCTCGTGGTCGCCGTCCTCGTCGCCGGCCCGCTGTCGATGGCGCTGATGCACTGCGCGGTCGAGCTCGCGCGCGAGGACGAGCTGTCGTTGCGGTGCTGGCCCGCGGGCGTCCGGCTCCACTGGCGCCGCGGGCTCGCGCTCGCGGCGGGGTGCGGGCTCACGTTCGCCGCCGGCGTGACCGCGATCGGCGCGTACGGCGGCGCCGGCCGGGCGGCGCTCGCTGCGGTCGTGCTCTACCTCCTGCTCGTCTTCGGCGTCTACCAGCTCGCTCTCTGGCCGCTCGCCGTGGTCGAGCGCACGCGGCCGCTCCGGGCGGTCGCGCGCGCCGCCGCGCGCGTCGTCCTGCGGTCGCCGCTGGCGGCGACCATCCTCGCGCTCGCGCTCCTGGTCGTGAACGCGGTGGGGGTCGCCGCTGCGCTACTCCCGCTGCTCACGCTCACGCTCGCGTACTCGTCCCTGGCGGCGGCGCACTTCACGCTCTCCCGCAACCCGTTCACGGAGCCTCAGGGCTGATGGCCAAGGTCACCTTCGACCACGTGACGAAGCGCTTCGACGGCACGACGGCCGTCGACGACCTCTCGCTCGAGATCGCCGAGGGCGAGCTGCTGGTGCTCGTCGGCTCTTCGGGGTGTGGGAAGTCGACCGCGCTGCGGATGCTCGCGGGCCTCGAGGACGTGACCGACGGACGGGTGCTCATCGGCGAGCGGGTGGTCAACAACGTCACACCGGCCTCTCGCGACGTCGCGATGGTGTTCCAGAGCTACGCGCTCTACCCGCACATGACCGTCTACGACAACCTCGCGTTCGGCCTCCGCAACTTCAAGGTGCCGAAGCGGGAGATCGACGAGCGCGTCCGCCGCGCCGCCGAGATCCTCGAGATGGGCGACCTGTTGAAGCGCAAGCCGAAACAGCTCTCGGGCGGTCAGCGCCAGCGCGTCGCGCTCGGCCGCGCAATCGTGCGCGAGCCCGCAGCCTTCCTGATGGACGAGCCGCTCTCGAACCTCGACGCGGCGTTGCGCGTGCAGACGCGCGCCGAGATCCTCAAGCTCCAGAAGGGGCTCGGGACGACGACGATCTACGTCACGCACGATCAGGTCGAGGCGATGACGATGGGCGACCGAATCGCCGTCATGCGCGGCGGCGTGCTCCAGCAGGTGGGGGCGCCGGAGGAGGTCTACGAACGCCCCGTCAACGTCTTCGTGGCGCAGTTCATCGGCTCGCCTGCGATGAACCTCGTCCCCGGCGGGGTGATCGGAGTCGGCGCAAGCGGGCAGCTCGTGGGCTTCCGACCAGAGCACGTGCGGCTCGGCGACGGGCGCGGCGACGCAAGCTCCTTCGACGCGACGGTCGAGGTCGTCGAGTACCTCGGTGACGAGCGGCTCGCGCACCTCCGCGCGGCCGACCGTCCGCTGCTGGCGAAGCTCTCGGTCGAACACCCGCTCGAACCGGGCGAGACGCGCACGTTCTCCGTCCCTCGGTCGAAAGTGCTCGTGTTCGACGCCGAGACGGAGCGCGCAGTCAGCTGGGGCGGGTCGGGCTAGTCCGTCCGGACGGGCGCGATCAGAGGTCGCGGCGCGCGAACAGCGCCGCGGCGGCGACGCCCGCGAGCGCGACGTAGACCGCGGCCCAGACCAGCAGGCCGGTGCTCGCGGGCTGCGAGCCGCCGAACGGTCCGAGCTGCAG
>JBLNEO010000154.1:0-17069 GCA_050262775.1 Pseudomonadota bacterium
CGTTGGCCTGGGCAGCCTTCTCGTTGGCCCGGTCGCGGAAGCTGAGGTACGACGGGACGGCGATCGCGAGCAGGATGCCGATGATGATGATGACGACGAGGAGCTCGATGAGGGTGAAGCCCGACTCCTCACGAGCCAGCCGCTGGTGGAGCTTCGAAACCATGTGCTTCCCTTCGGCGTTGGGGCGGAACGGTGACCGAGGGCTATCGGCGCGCAGCTAGGCGCTCCGAGACCCCCCGCCGGAGGGATCACGCTCCCCCGCGGCGAGCGACGGCGGCGCCATCCGCACGCTGACGCGGCGGTCGTTGCCGAGCCAGCCCGGCCCGTCGGTGCCGTACCGGACGCGGAAGACGCCGTCGGTGTCCATCGGCAGCGCGACGAGCACGCTGCCGCCGCCGGGGACGACCACTCGGCGGTCGACGCCGCTGCCGTGCAGGTCGAGCGTCTGTGCGCCGGCGCCCCTCGGCATCGAGAGTCGCAGCCGTAGCGTCCCGTGGACGCCCTCGCCGGCGCGCCGCGGCCAGACGGAGATCGCGCCGGCCGGTGCGAGCCAACCGTCGGCGAAGAGGCCGTCGACGAGCAGGCGGACGCGGGGGACACCGGTCGTCCGGACGAGGTCGTAGTCCGGCCGCCGTGCGATCCGCTCGACGTGCTCGAGCTCGGCGTACGACGCCCACCGCTGGATCAGGAGCGTCCCGCCGAGCGGCTCGCCGTCGGCGACCAGGCGTCCGTCCGGGGTGACGGAGGCGACGTCGTACTGGAAGTTGTCGGGGCGCATCGACCCGAGGAGGAGGACGCGATCGACGTTGCGGTTCCAGAAGAGCTGCATCAGCGTCCGCCCCGGATCGGAGCCGGGCAGCTGGAGCAGCGAGACGGGACCGGGTGCCGCGTCGGCGACCCACGCCGGCTCGCCCTCGAAGTACTCGTCCACGAGCTGCGTCGTGTTGATCCGGTCGAAGGCGTACGCGCCCACGGTGAGGGCCGTGCACGCCGCGACCGTGGCTCCGACGGCGGCCCACGCCGCCCGCGGCCCCGTGAGCGCGACGAGCACGGCGAGCAGCGCGAGCACGCCTGCGGCGACCGCGACGACGAGCGACGCGTTCGCGATCCCGACGTGCGCCTCGAGGACGGAGACGGCGCGAAGCGTCGGCGAGTCCGTCTTCCCCTGGGCCGCCGTGAAGCCCGACAGCGGCACGAGCACCGACAGGAGCAGCAGGGCGACGGCGGGGAACGCGGCGGCCTTGTGGGCGCGACGGCCCCGGCTCACCCAGAGCGCGAACGCGATCGCCAGCAGCGTCAGCAGCCCGAACCCGTAGCGCTCGTGCACGCGGGACTGCGAGTCGTCGCCGTTGGCGGAGTAGAGCGCCGCCTGGCCGACGACGCAGCACGTGAGCAGCGTCGCGGTGGCGGCGAAGGCGAGCTCCGCGCGCGTCCGCGGCCGGACGAGCGCGAGCGCGAGGCCGACGAGCGCGCCCGGGACGAGGACCCAACCCGCGGCGTAGGCGAGCACCATCAGGTCGTTGGCGAACCACTGGGCGATCCGCGCGGGCTCCCAGTGGAGCTTCGTGATCCCGCCGTAGTAGCCGAGGATCCGCGTGGGGCCGAGGACGAGCCCACCGAGCACGGGGAGGAGCAGGAGCACGAGCGTGGGCCACGCGAGCCGGAGTGTCCGGCGGGGCGAGAAGCGCTCCACGACGAGCGCGGCGGCGAGGAAGACGGCGGGGAGGACGACGTACTGCATGCGTGCCAGCGACACGAGCCCCGCCGCGCCGAGGAACGCCGCCTGCCAGCGCAGCGTGCCCTCGTCGAGCGCCCGCACGGCCGCGTAGACGGCGGCGAGCATCAGCGGGTAGGCGATCGGGTCGGCGAGCATCCACCCCGCGTAGGTCAGGCCGGGCCAGACGAGCGCGAGCGCCGCGACGGCCAGCGCCAGCCGCTCCGTGACGCCGACGCGGCGTGCGAGCGCGTACGCCGGGACGGCCGCGAGCGAGATCGCGACCGCGTGGAGGCCCTGCGTCAGCGTGTACGCGAGCGAGGGGTCTCCGAGGAGCCACGCGGGGGCGGCGAGGAGCGGCTCGAGGATCGCCGGAAAGGCGGCGACGTCCCCGCGCACGCGCGGCACGCCGGTCGCGGCGATCGCCTGCGACAGCGTGGGGTAGATGTACTCGTCCGGCAGGTACGACGGCGTGGCGTGGAAGGCGCCGAGCAGCCAGCGGGCCCCGGCGCTGGCGGCGACGAGCAGCCCGAGCACCGCGTGTGCGGGGAGCGCGATCGGCCGCGGGCGCGCGACCGCCTGGGTGGCCGCGGCGGTCGGCGTGGCGGCGTCGACTGCCATGCCGTGCGTATCGGCAGCGGTGGGCGGCCGCTTGACGCCTACGCGCGGCGGAGCCGCAGCCGCGCGCGCTCACTGGGGAGGAGGAACCCCAGCGGGAGCAGGGCGAGCGGGTACGCGAGCGAGAGGAGCACCGCCACGGCGAGGGGCACGTCGAGCGCCTTGCCGACGACGACGAGCGCCGCACCGGCGGCGAGCGCGGTCGTCACCCGCCGCCACTGGTACGGCACGGGGTAGACGCGGCGCCCCCACCACGCCATCCCGACGAACATGAGCGCGTACGCCGCCACCGTCGCGGCCGCCGCGCCCTCCATCCCGTAGCGGGGGATGAGCGCGAGGTTCAGCGCGACGTTGAGCACGGCCGCGGCGCCGGTCACGACCCAGTTGAACTCGGTCCTCCGCGCGCGCCCGACCCCGATCGAGACGACGATGTAGCCGGCGAAGATGGCGGAGGCGAACGCGAGCGGCGCCACCACGCGGGCGCCCGCGTAGAACTCCTCCGTCGCCAGCAGCCGCACGAGCCACGGCGCGAGGAGGCCGAGCGCGACCGCCGCCCACGTCGCGACGACGACGAGGTACGTGAGCACGAAGGCGTACGTGCGCCGTGCCTCCTCCTCGTCCTCGATCGAGTAGGCGAAGGCCGGCCACGCCGTCCGGAAGGCGGTCAGGAGCAGCACCATCGCCGACGCGATGCGCGCGCCGATCTCGTACAGCCCGACCTCCGACAGCGACGACAGGTGGACGAGGAAGAACCGGTCGGAGAAGTTGACGGCGATGAGCGCGAGCGCCGACGGCACGAGCGGCAGGCCGAAGCGCTGCATCGCGCGCAGCAGGGGGCGGTCGAGCTCCAGCCCGAGCTGCTCGCGTCGGTAGCCGAGCAGCGAGAGGTAGACGAGGAGCGTCCCGGTGAAGTTGCCGGCGACGACGCCCGTCGCGCCCCACTCGAGCACGACGACGAACAGCAGCGTCGCGCCGACCGTGACCGCGATGTTCGCGAGGCTCGCCGCGAGGAACGCCCACGGGCGCTGCTCCACGCGGAAGAGGGCCGTGAGCTGCTCGTAGTTCATCTGCGCCCAGAGGCCCACGAACGCGGCCCGCACGAGCGTCGGGTCGTCGAGCCCGAGGAGCTCGCCGATCTGTGCCGCGAAGGCGACGCCGAGCACGAGCCCGAGCGTGGCCGTGGCCATCGTGAACCAGAACGAGGTCCGGAGGACCGTGACGCGACGGCGCGGCTCCGTCGAGTCGAAGTAGAAGCGGAAGAACGCGCTCGAGATCCCGCCGCGCAGGATCGTCACGAGCACGGCGGTGAGGGCGACGACGACGCCGACGGCGCCGAGGTCGGCCGGGTCGAGGTACCGCGTGTAGACGGGGAGGAGGAAGACGGCGATGAGGCGGGAGACGATCCCGCCGAGGCCGTACACGGCCGACTGGCCGGCCAGCTGCTTCAGCCGCGCGCCGAGCATTCGCTAGAGGCGAGCGTAGAGGTCGAGCAGGCGGTCGGCGACGTGGTCCAGGTCGTGCACGCGCTCGACGTAGGCGCGGCTCTCGGCGCCGATCCGCCGCCGCAGCGCCGGGTCGGCGACGAGAGGACGCAGCGCCTCGCGGAGCGTCTCCTTCGTGGCCGGCACCAGCGGCACGCGCGTCCCGAACGCCCGCTCCGTTCGGCGCACCGCCTCGTCGTGGAGGAACGTGACGACGGGCTTCCCGAGCGCCATCGCCTCGATCGCGAAGACGCCGTACCACCCGGCGTTCAGCTGGTCGACGATCACGTCGGCGGCGCGGTAGCGCTCGAACGCCGCGTCGTGGTGCAGGCCCTCCACCAGCTCGAGCTCGGCGTCGAGGCCCTCGACGGCCGCGACCACGTGCTCCGTCCCCTTGCGCCGCCGCGACGACGGTGCGTGGACGATCAGCGGCCGCGGGCGGTCCGACGGCGGCGCGGGCTCGATCCGCGCGACGTCGATGCCCGGCGGGATCACCTCGGCCTCCGGCACCCAGCGGATCGCGTCGTAGGACCCCACCACCTGCGCGTCCGCCTTGCGGCCGGAGGCGAGCTGCTCCGGCGTCTTGCCGCGGATGTCCGAGCCCAGGTAGTGCATCACCGACCGCTTGCGGAGTGCCCTGAGCAGCGGGAACTGCGCCGTCTGCGGGACGAGCGTCAGCCCGAAGTAGAAGTGGAAGACGTCCGTGCCGGGCAGGAGCCGCGCGAGCGCCCGCCACTGCTGCGCCTGGCGGCGGGCGAACCCGCCGTGCCGGTCGAGGGACACGTCCGCCTCGGGGTGCAGCCGGTAGCGCTCGAAGACGACGAGGCGGGCGTCGACGCCGCGCCGCCGCAGCGCCTGGACGTTCTGCCACGGGATCCCCGCCGTGTTGACGGGAGCATGCACGGTTCTCATTCGAAACCGACCAAGTAACAGACTGTTACTTGTCCACTTGCAGGCGTGAGAGCACGTCGTCGATCCGGGCGTCGTCGTCGCCGAGGTCGCGGAGCTCGCTGCTCTCGGCGATCGCCACGACGGCGCGGAGCGCGAGCGCCCGGAGCTCGGCGTCGGTCCCGTGCCGTGCGACCTCCTCGGCGGCGGCCAGGGCGGACGACCCCCACGGTTCCTCGACGTACGACCCGGGCAGCGCGTCCGCGACCTCCTCGAGCGCCTCGCGGAGGAGAGCCGGGTCGTCGAAGCCGCTCACGCGTCGAACTCCAGCTGGTCGAAGTAGCGGAGCGCCGTCCGCCCGGGGCGCACGCGCGACCGGAGCGCCGCGAGCTCCTCGTCCGAGAGCTCCCCGAGCGCGCGCTTGACCCCGAGGTACGGGAGGTTCAGGTCCTCCTGGTACACGATCGTCGAGATGCGCGGGTTGATCTCGATCACGAGCTCGCCCACGAGCTGGATGTTGAAGAACCACTCGATGCGGAGGTCCTCGACGATGCGGTCGGCGATCGCCATCAGCTCCGGGTCGTCGAGCGTGACGAAGTACATCGCGAGCCCCGCGCGCATCGCCTCGCGTGTCTTCGCGTGCCCGAGCACCACGCGGCGGCCGTCCGCGATACCGTCGATCGTCCGCTCCCCTCCGGTCGCGAGCTCCATCACGAGGAGGTCCGGGCCGCCCTCGTCCGGGAGCAGCTCGACCGCCTCCTCGAGCCGCATCGCGACCGCGCCTGGCCGTTCGTGGAGCAGCTGGTGCGCCCGGTCGACGGTCGGGTCGAGGACGCGGAACCCGCGCGAACCCGACGAGAAGACCGGCTTGAAGCAGACTGGCCGGTCGGGGTAGCCGAGCTCCCGCGCGGCGGCGTCGACGGCCGCGGCGCCGTTCACGCGGCGGAACGCCGGCGCGGGGACGCCGAGCCGGTGCAGCAGCTCGTACGTCTCGGCCTTGTCGTTCGAGCGGCGGATCGTGTCCGGATCGGACACGAGCACCGGCACCTGGACGTCGGTGCGGCGCTCGGCGAGGCCCTGCAGGTCGAACGAGCTCTGCGGCAGCACGACGTCGACGCCCTCCCGCTCGACGACGGCGCGGATCGCGTCGACGAACCCGGGGTCGGAGCCGGCGGGCACGAGGTGGAACGCGTCGCAGAGGTGGCGTCCGACGGATCGCTCCGACATGTCCGTCCCGACCAGGCGCACCTCGCGCTCGCCGTTCGCGCGCAGGGCGCGCAGGAGCGCGGCGGTGCCCGGCGCGCCCGAGGCCGAGACGAGGACGGTGACCGGGTTCACGAGAGGTCGATCCGGTCGTTCGCGAGGTGCGTCAGGCGCGCCTCGCGATCCGCCTCGAGGAACGCGAGCATCGTCTCGCGCATGGTCTCGCCCGGGTAGACCCAGATCTCGGGATGGATCAGGAGCTGGAGCCAGGACGGCTGGCGGCGGCGGAGGTCCCGGAGCGGCGAGCCGCTCCGCCAGTGCTGGTTCGAGTCGGAGCGGTAGTGCGCCGGATCGAACCATGGCGCCGCCATCACGTTGACGGCGCCCTCGACGGGCGCGCGCATGTAGCCCGCGTCCGGGTTGTGCCACGCCACGACCGCGTCGAACCGCCCGTCCAGGTCGACGTGCGGGTGGACGGCATGGTGCGCGACGGCGTGTCCGAGCGACCGCAGCTCCTCGACCGCCGCGTCGCCCTCGCGCGAGGCGAGGTTGTAGAAGACCGATCGCGTCATCAGGAAGTACGTCGCGCGCACGTCCATCTCCGCCTCGAGCCGCGCCATCGCCAGCGCCGCGTCGAGCGAGAGGTCGACGTCGTGCCGGAGGAACAGGTCGCCCGGCTCGGGCGGCCTGTCGAAGAAGCGGAACGCGTACCCACCCTCCTCGGCCGCCTCGAGGAGGAGCTCGTACTCGCGGATGTCGAAGCGGTCGCTCATTCCCGTTCGAAAGCGGACAAGCAACAGACTGTTACTTGGCCGTTCTGACGCCGTACGGTCACGCGGCGGCGACCTCGACGTCGAGGAGCCGCGCCGCCGCCTCCGCGCGCTCGAGCGCCTCGACCGACGTCGCGCCGACGGCGATCACGTAGCCGCGGCGGTCGCCGTCGAGGCGCACCGGGCGGATCGTCTCGCCGACCTGCAGGTAGGTGTCGGCCTGGACGACGCCGGGGAAGGCGCGGACGCGCTCGATCCCCGACACCGACCGCACCTCGCCGGTCGGCAGCGACCCCGGCTGCGCGGTGAGGAAGCGGATCGCGAGCGGGCGGCGGAAGCGCGGGAACGCGAGGTCGTCGGGCACCTCGACGCCGAGGGCCTGCCGCAGCGCGATCTCGACGAGGTCGAGGCCGATCGCGTGGCGCGCGAGGTCGGCCATCTGGCCGCCGGGGATCCGCGCCGCGACCTCGACGACACGCACGGAGCCGTCGGCGGTGACGAGCAGCTGCGGGAACGCGATCCCGTCGCGGAGCCCGAGCGCGTGGACCGCGTGGACGGCGACGCGCTCCGCCTCGGCGAGCACGTCGGCGTAGATCGACGCCGGGTACACGTGCGTCCAGCCGACGCCGAAGCCCACGCCGGGCGGCCGGAGCCGGTCGGAGAGCGTGAGGACGTGCGCCTCGCCGCCGCGCGCCAGCACGAGCCCGTTCAGCTCGAGGCCGTCGTGGTAGGCCTCGACGATCGCCTCCTCCGTCCCCGACTCGGCGAGGGCGACGTGGAGGTGGGCGAGCAGGTCGTCCTCCTGCTCGAGCAGGAACAGGCCGCGCTGGCCGCCGGAGTCGGCCGGCTTCAGCACCGCGGGCACGCCGACATGGGCGAGGGCCGCGCGCGCCTCGTGCACCGAGCGGAGCCCGGCGAAGCGCGGCTGGGCGACTCCCGCCTCCGCGAGGCGGCGCCGCATCGCGATCTTGTGGGTCATCAGGTGCGCGACGTCGGTCCCGATGGAGGGGAGGCCGAGCCGCTCCGTCACGGCCGCGACGACGGGGACGGCGCGGTCCGCCGAGACCGTCAGCGCGCCGTCGATGCCGTGGCGGCGCGCCACCTCGGTGACCGCGTCGACGTCGACGAAGTCGACGACCTCACTCGCGTCCGCCGCCTGGAGGCCGGGCGCGTCCGGGTTCCGGTCGACGGCGACGACGCGGAGGCCGAGCTCCTTCGCCCGCTCGATCGCGCGGCGCTGGTGCCGGCCCGCGCCGACGAAGAGGACCGTCCTCGCCACGCGCGCGATGCTATCCGTGGCCCAGGGTGCCGAGGATCGCCTCGACGACGCGGTCGGCGGCGTGCCCGTCGACCTCGCCGACGACCTCCCGCGCGACGCGACGCCGCTCCTCCGCCAGCTCGTCCGGGCGCGCCAGCGCGCGCTCGATGCCGGCGGCGACCTCCTCGAACCGGTGCGCGCGCAGGAACGCGTCCGACGCCACCAGCTGCCGGTAGTGCTCGCCGACGACGTTCAGCTCGGCCCAGCGCTCGTCCGGCGGCGCGCCCTCGTCGTAGAGGACGCACACGGCCGGCCGGTCGTTGACGAGGCTGTCCAGGAGGATCGTGCCCGCGTTCGCGACGACGACGTCGCCGTGCTGGAGGAGCGTCGCGAGCGTCCCCATGTCCGTGTACGCCGGCTCCTGGACGGCCGCGCCCGCGGTGCCCTCGGGCAGCGCGAACCGCTCGCGCCAGCGCCGGTCCCGGGGGTGGGGGCGGAAGAGCAGCTGGAAGCGCGCGTCGGCGCCGCTGTCGTGCCACCAGTCGAGCAGGCGCCGCACGAACCGGTCCTCGTACGGCGCGTTCGTCGGCGTGTTGCCCATCACCAGCACGAGCGGCCGCGCGGGGTCGAGCCCGAGGCCGCGCACGAGCTCCTCGTAGGCCGCACGCGGACGGCGGCGGTGGAAGACGTCCGTCTGCGGCCAGCCCGTGACCGCGACGCGCCGCGGGTCGATCCCGTGGTAGCGCACGAGGTCGTCTCGCATGGTCTCGTTCTGGACGACGTACCGCTGCGCGTACGGGCTGATCGCTCCCTTCCCGACGGTGTGGTCCCAGCTCGAGACGTAGCCGACGACGGGGACGCCGAGCCGCCGCGCGGCAGCGAGGAAGGGGACGGCCGAGTGGGTCTGCAGGTTCGTCAGCACGAGGCCGGCGCACTCCTCGCGCATCCGCCGCAGCAGCCGCGACGGGACGTACCGCCGCGCGCCGAAGTGCCAGCGCTCCATCGCGCGCTCGATCCAGCGCCAGCGCGGCAGCGGGCCGGCGCGCTGCGGGTCGAGGAACCAGTTGTCGTGCCCGGGCCGCATCCGCTCGCGGTGGAAGCCGTGGCGGAGGCTCAGCCGCAGCGCGAGCGGGTAGAAGCCGACGTGCCGGTCGAGCCAGCGGTCGACGCGTCGCACGACGCGCTCCGGGAGCCCGACCCGCACGGGCGTCACCTGTTCCGGCTCGCTCACGGGCAGCCCGGCGGCCTGCGCGACCCACGGCGCCGCGTCCTCCCGCCCGAGCAGGAACACGAGCTCGAGCCGCCCCGGCAGCCGCTCCCGGAGCCGGTCGACGATCCCGCAGTCGAAGAAGACCCGCGTCGGGAGCGGGTCGGGGAGGACGAGCCAGACCTTCTTCGCCCCGTCGCTCACCGCGCGGCGGGCGCGCGCAGGGCCGCCTCGATGCGCTCCGCGAGCGAGGCGCCGTCGAGGCGGTGGGCCCGTAGCGCCTCGGGCGGCGTGCCGCACGCGGGCCAGCCCTCGACGCCGAACACGTGGAGCGCGCGGTCGTCGAGGAGCGACCCCGCAGCGAGCGCCCGGAGCAGCGCGTCGCCGAGCGCGCCGACCGGCGCGTGATCCTCGACGACGAACACGTCCGCGAACGGCTCGACGAGCGACGCCAGCCAGTCGGCGTCGACCCGGTTCAGCCACGGCATCGCGACGACCTGCGCCGTCACGTCGCGCGCCGCGAGCGCCTCGGCGGCGGTCAGCGCCTCGTGGAGCATCACCGGCCCGTACGCGAGCACGAGCGCGTCCGTGCCGCTGCGCAGCGTCGTCCCGCGCCCGACGCGCACCTCGCCGTCGAGCTCGATGCGTCGCGGGGAGGGCCCGATCGCGAGCCGGATCGCCACCGTCCCGGGCGCCTCCTCCACCGCCCACGCGGTCAGCGCCCGGGTCTCCTCGCCGGTCGCCGGGTGCACGATCGTCACGTCCGGGAGCGCGCCGAGGAGCGAGACGTCGCGGATGCTCTGGTGGGACTTTCCGGGCCCGGCGGGGATGAGGCCCGCGTAGTGGAGCGCGTAGACGACCTTCGTCCCCTCGCTCGCCTGGTTGTAGATCTGCTCGTTCGCGCGAGACGCGAGGAAGCTCGCGAACGAGTTGACCACCGGGAGCAGGCCGTGCCGGGCCAGGCCGGCCGCGGCCGAGACCATGTCCTGCTCGGCGATCCCGCTCTCCAGGAAGCGCTCCGCGTGCGCGTCCTCGAAGCCGCGGATCCGGCAGTCGGAGGCGAGGTCGGCGTCGAGCACGACGAGCTCGGGGACCCGGTCCGCGAGCTCGAGCAGCGCCTCGCCGTACGCGGCCGCGACGTATTCGTCCGTCACCGCCGGACTTGGCCGCGCCGCGCCCACGCCCGACTCCGGCTCGCCCTCGAGCGAGTACGCGCGCTCGTGCTCGAGCGGCGGCACGGGCTCCAGCTCGAGCTCGCCGCCGAGCCGCTCCTCGATCCGGGCGACGAGCTCGTCGTGCGCCCGCGCGAACGTGTCGTCGTCGGGTGCGCCGGCGTGCCAGCGGTAGAGCCCGCCGCCCTCCGCGAGCGCGCGCGGGTGCTCCATGAACGAGACGCCGCGGCCCTTGATCGTGCATGCGACGAGCGCCTTCGGGACGTCGTCCGGCCCGGCGGAGAACGACGCGAAGGCGGCCCGCAGCGCGGCGTGGTCGTGGCCGTCGCACGTCTCGACGTGCCAGCCGAACGCGCGCAGCTTCGCCCCCAGGTCGCCGAGCGCGAGGATCTCCTCCGTCGTCCTGTCCGACTGCAGCTCGTTGCGGTCGACGACGACCCAGAGCCGGCCGAGCCGCCCGTGCGCCGCGGCCTGCAGCGCCTCCCAGTTCTGTCCCTCCTGCAGCTCGCCGTCGCCCGTCACCACCACGACCCGCCCGCCGCGGCCGAGGAGGCGCTTCGCCCACGCGATCCCGCGGCCCTTCGAGATCCCCATCCCGAGCGACCCGGAGTTGGCCTCGATCCCGGGGACGCCGACGTCCGGGTGGCCGTCGAGGCCGCCGAGTCGCCGGAGCCGGAGGAGCTTCTCCGTCGGCAGCACGCCGAGGCCGTGCAGCGCCGCGTACAGGCCCGGGACGTCGTGGCCCTTGGAGGAGAAGAAGACGTCGCGGTCGGGGTCGTCCCAGCCGACCTCGGCGACGTTGAGCTCGCGGAACAGCAGGTGCGAGACGACATCGAGCGCGCTGAAGGACGAGCCGAGATGGCCGGAGCCGGCGCGCTTGACGGCGACGAGCGCGTTCGCCCGGCACATGTCGGCGAGCAGCGCGAGCGTGGCGTCGTCGGCGCCCCGGTCGCGCACGCGGGCGAACGCGTCGGGCGGGATCAGGCGCAGCTCGGGCACGACGACGGACGGTAGCCCAGCGGGTCGGTCATTCCGCACGGTGCGCGCGCACGACGCCGGCGAGCTCGGTCGCCTCCTCGAGCTCGTCCGTCTTGCGGCAGAGGGCGATGACCTCCGACGACCCCGGGCGGTAGTCCGTGAAGCGGCGGACGTCGCGCCAGCCCGTCCAGGCGAGCAGCAGCCGCAGCGCGTCGAGCGAGGGCACCGCCTTCGCCTTCCCGTTCTCCGGCCAGCGCAGTCGGACGGACGCGTCCCGCCGAGGGTCGATCGTCGTCTCGAGGAGCATCGTCCCGCCGAGCCGCGTCGCGCGGTTGAGCAGCCGGAGGAGCTCGAGGTGGTTGACCGTGTGGTACAGCACCCCGAGGAAGAAGACGTGGTCGAAGGGCTCGCCCTCGAGCAGCTCGTGCGCCGTCCGGAGGTCGCCGTAGACGAAGCGGTGCGGGCTCCGGAGCTCGCCGACCCACTGCTCGTGCAGGTGCCGGTCGGCCGCGAAGTCGGAGAAGACGAGCTCGGACGGCCGGAGCCGTGCGTCGATCCACCGCGCGTGGATGCCGTACTTCGGGCCGACCTCGAGCATCCTGCCGCCCTCGAGCTCGAGGCCCCCGAGCACGTCCTCGAGCCCCTCCACGCTGATGGTGAGGTCCGCGACGTCGCCCGCCGCGGTGGTCTCGCGCTTGTCACGCACCGGGCGCGCGTCCTCGACGTACGTCGCCTGCGCGTCGAGGAGGCTCCGGTAGTCGTCCCAGGGGGCGTAGGCGACGAGGCCGAGGCGCGGCGCCGCCCTGAGGATGTAGCGCCGCTGCACGCTCCCGAGCACGCGCGCGGGGGTGGGGATCCGGCGGCTCACGCCGTACGCCAGGGGTGCTCGGCCAGCACGTCCTCGTCGACCGCGACGCCCCACCCGGGACCGGGTGGGACGGCGAGCTCCCCGTCGCGCACCTCCGGCGCCCACCCGCCCGCGAGCGCGTCGCGCCACGGGACGTCGTCGACGTCGAGCTCGAGGATCCGGACGTTGGGGATCGCCGCGCACCACTGCGCCGCGATCGCCGTCGCGAGGTGGCTGTAGTAGTTGTGCGGCGCGCACGAGACCTCGAACGTCTCCGCCATGTCGGCGACCTTCTTCGCCTGGTGGAAGCCGTTCCAGATCACGTCGACGGACGCGACGTCCATCGCGCCGGCTTCGAGGTACGGGCGGAACCCGCGCGCCGTGTAGAGGTTCTCGCCGGAGCAGACGGGCATCGGAATCCGGCGGCGCACGTCGGCGAGCGCGCCCGGGTCGAAGAGGTCGACCTCGAGCCAGAGCAGGTCGAAGCGCTCCAGCGCGCGCGCGACGCGGATCACGCCCTCGGGCTCGAGGTTGAAGTTGAGGTCGACGATCGGCCGCGCCGAGCCCTTCGTGCCCTCGTCGAACGCCTCGAGGAGCCGGACGAGCGCGTCGGCGATCGCCGACGCGCGCATCGTGCCGCCTCCCGCGCCGAAGCCCGGCATCAGCACCTGCGGCTCGTCGCCGGGCACGACGATGTTCGTCTTGAACGCGCCGTAGCCGCGCTCGACGACCTCGCGCCCGAGCGTCGCCACGTCGTCGTACGACGCGAGCTTGGACGTCAGCGTCACCTCCCACGCCCGTGCGCGTGTCGTGCCGCAGTGCGACCAGTAGGCGGGCACGGCGTCGCGCGTCGGCCCGCCGAACAGCTCGTGGACGCCGACCCCGAGGTCGCGTGCCTTCAGGTCGAGGAGGGCGTTCTCGATCCCGGCGATCGCCTTCTGGATCACCGACCCGGGGCTCTGCCGCGTGTGGCGGTACAGGTCGCCGTGGAGGCGCTCGACGGCGCGCGGGTCCCGGCCCAGGACGACGGGCGCGAGGTCCTCGACGATCCCGACGAGCCCGCGCGGCGAGCCGTGCGAGTCGGTGATCTCGGCCCAGCCCACCTCGCCGCCGTCGGTCGTCGCGCGGAGGAAGATCCAGGGCCGCCAGCCGGCGTCGCAGAGGAACGTGTCGAGGCGGGCGAGCTTCATCGGCCGAGGAGCATACGCGGGCGGGACGGCCGGATCCTGCGGCGCCCCGCCCGCGTCGCGGTTACGGGCGCGCCGTCCGGACCTGGACGAGCCGCCGCGTCGAGACGCCGGCCAGGACGTCCTCGCCCTGCTTGCGCGCTCGCACGAAGAACTGGACCGCCTTCCCGTTCAGCGGGAACGACGACTTCGGCGTCACCTGCATCGTGATCCACCCGTCCTGCCGCGTCGCAGTCTCCGGCGGCGTGGTGGTGACGAGCGGGACCGACCGCACGAACACGAGCGCGTCGCGCACGACGTAGCCGCGCGTGTCGGCGACGTGGAACGACACGGTGATCGGCCCGCGCGAGCGGACGGGGTTCGGCGTGAAGCGGACGGCGTCGACGATCAGCCGCTCGGGCAGCGAGACGCTCGTCACCGGGATCGAGACCTTGCCGTTCGCGAGCCGAATCGCGCCCGCCGGGAGCCCGGTTGCGATCACGTCGGTCGGTGCGGACGCTGCCTGGGCAGACCCCACCGCGTTCGTCGCGGTCACGAGGACACGCAGACGGTTGCCGACGTCGTCGCCCGCGACGATGCGCGTGCTCTGCGTCTCGCCCGGGATGTTGGCACAGCTCGCGCCGGCGGCGTTGCAGCGCTGCCACTGGAAGGCGTAGGAGGTCGGGCTGTTCGACCACGCGCCGGTCGACGCCGTCAGCGTCTGGCCGGACTGCGGCGTGCCGCTGATCGTCGGCGGCGACGTGTTCGCGGGCGCCGCGCCGCGGGGCGCGACGACGCCGCTGACGGCGGACGCCGCGGAGCTCGAGCCGCCCGCGTTCGAGGCGGTGACGATCACGCGGAGCGTGCTCCCGACGTCGCCGTTCGTGATGATGCGGACGGTCGACGTCTCGCCGGGGATGTTGACGCAGCTCGCTCCGGCGGCGCTGCACCGCTGCCACTGGTAGGCGTAGCTCGTCGGGTTGTTCGACCACTCGCCGCGGTCGGCGGTGAGCGTCTCCCCCTCGCGCGCGGTCCCGGAGATGGACGGGAGCCGCGTGACGGCGGGGGTCTCGCCCTTCACGATCACGGCGCTCGGGTCGGAGTACGCCGGCGCACTCGTCCCGTCCGCGTTCGACGCGCGCACCTCGAGGCGCAGCCGGAAGCCGACGTCGCCGTCGGTGATCACGCGGACGGTCGACGTCTCGCCGGGGATGTTCGTGCAGGTCAGCGTCGCAGCAGGGCACCGCTGCCACTGGTACGCGTACGTCAGGTTCGGGCCGTTCGACCAGTCGCCGTGCTCGCCCGTCAGCGTCTGGCCCTGCTGCGCGATGCCGGAGATCGTCGGCTTCGACACGTTCGTGGGCACCGCGGCCGCGGCCGCGAGCGCGTCGCGGCCGATCCCGCCGAGCGCCGCGACCGCCACGGCGGCCGCGGCGGCGGCCGCGATGGTTCCGCCTCGGTTCGTCATTCGCTTCCCCTCCTCCACTGGACGCCGGGACGCTACCCCGCACTCCGATGGAATCTGTTAAGTCGGACGGAAGGGCGCCCGGTCGACGGGCGTGAGCGACGCGGCGCCCGACGCGACGAGCGACTCGGCCCGCTCCCAGTCGTCCTCGTCGTCGATGTTGAACCCCTCGAGCCCCTCGGTGAGGAACGGCGCCACCACGCGGCCCTCCCGCGTCCCGTACGCCGTGACCGCGCGCGTCCATGCGATCTCGAGCGCGCTGTTCTGGACGTAGACCTCGGGAAGCGCCTGGTACTGGCCCGCGTGCCACGCCTCGTCGAGGTGCGACTGGTCGAGCAGCGGGCGCATCGTCGCGCCCTCGAGCACCCACATCTTCCCCGGGTGCTGCTTCACCCGCTCGACCGCGCGGATCGAGTCCGCCTCCGGCGTCGCGAGCAGCTGCTCGAGGCCGCGCCTGAACGCGTCGGGGCCGCGGAAGGGATTCGTCGCCCGCACGAGGGCGAACAGGTCGTACCGCTCCGGCAGCCGGTCGAGCAGGTCGGTGATCCACTCGATGTCGGGCGAGGTCGAGGTCGCGTACTCGGGCGGGCGGAGGAACGGGACGTCGGCGCCGTACCAGCGCGCGATCTCCGCCGTCCGGTGGTCGTCCGTCGAGCAGAGCACGCGGTCGAAGACGCCCGCCTGCCGGGAGGTCGCGATCGCGTACGCGATCAGCGGGTGCGCGCCCAGCCGCCGGACGTTCTTCCCGGGCACCCGCTCCGAGCCGGCGCGGGCCGGGACGAGCGCTACGACGCTGGGCATGCCGCGAGCAGCCGCTCGAGCGTCGGGGTCGGGACGCCGAGGCGACGACCGGCGCGGACGATCGAGCCCGCGACCGCGTCGAGCTCGGACGGTCCGCCGGCTGCCACGTCGCGCGCCGTCGAGGTCGTGAGCGTGGGCGCCATCGCGACGATGATCGCCCATTGGGCGTCCGCGTCGAGGCGGACCCCCTCGGCGGCGGCCACGGCGACGGCCTCGCCGATCGCGCCCCGCAGCTCGTCCCGGCGCCGCGGGTCGTCGCGGAGGGCGCCGACGGCCAGCCCCGTCGCCGCCGTCGCGGCGGCCAGCGGGCCGAGCCGCGCCGCCTTCTCCCACAGCAGCGCCCGCTCGTCGGGCTCGACGCGGACGGTCAGTCCGCGGGCGTGCAGCGCGGGGAGGTCCTCGGCGAGCGTCACCACGAGCTCCGGCGTCGCCTGCCTGACCGTCGTCGCCCCGTCGCGCCACGCCTCGAAGCGCGAGACGCTCCCGGCGACGACGCGGTCGAACCGGTGCCGGAGCGCGTCGACGTGCTCGAGCCCGTTCAGCAGCGGGACGACGACGGCGGGCGCGACGGCCACGCGCGCGAGCGCGTCCTCGAGCGCCGGCGCCTTCACGGTCAGGAGCAGCACGTCGACGCCCTCGTCGAGCCGGTCGACCGCCTCAGGGGCCGCACGCGTCTCGCCGTCGGGCGCGACGAGGGCGAGACCCTCCGCGCGGATCCGCGCCGCCGTCTCCTCGCGCGCGACGCACACGACGCGGCGCCCCGCCGTCGCGAGGCGCACGGCGAGCGCGCCGCCCACCGCGCCCGGTCCGAGCACGGCGACGGCGCTCACGCGAGCGACGGGTTCGTCACCAGGTTGACGTACTTCCACTCCGTGTAGACGTCGAGGGCCTCGACCCCGGCCTCGCGCCAGCCGGTCCCGGACTGCTTGACGCCGCCGAAGCCCATGTGCGGCTCGCTGCCGTGGGTGCCGCCGTTGACGACGACGACGCCCGCCTGCGCCTCCTCGGCGAAGCGCATCGCCCGGTGGACGCTCGCGGTGTGGATCGCCGCGGTGAGGCCGTACGGGGTGTCGTTGACGACCTCGATCGCCTCGTCGAGGTCGCGGACCCGGTAGAGCGCCGTCACGGGGCCGAAGAGCTCCTCGCACGACAGCTCGGCGTCGCGCGCGACGCCCTCGAGCACGGTCGGCGCGAGGTGCCATCCGCCGGTGCCGAGGCGCTCGCCGCCGCAGAGGACGGTCGCGCCCGCCGCCGTCGCGCGCGCGATCGCGCCGAGGATCCGCTCCAGGCTGCGCTCGGTGATCACCGGGCCGAGGAAGTCGTCGTCGCGCGGGCCGACCGTGAGCGCCCGCGTCGCCTCGACGAGCCGTGCGCGGAAGGCGTCGTGGACGCCGTCGAAGACGACGAGGCGGCTGGCGGCGGCGCAGCGTTGTCCGGCGTTCGAGAAGGCCGAGGCGACAGACCAGCGGACGGCCGCGTCGAGGTCGGCGTCGTCGCAGAC
>JBLNEO010000155.1:0-12493 GCA_050262775.1 Pseudomonadota bacterium
AGTCCCTGCCGGGCGTGGAGAAGGTGCGCGACGGCGAGAAGGTCGCAGACCGGATCATCCAGGTCGCCACCGCGATCTCGACGTTCTTCCTCGTCGCCGTGATCGTGCTCGTGGTCGCCTCGACGCTGCTGATCGCGAACACGATCCGTCTGTCGATCTTTTCGCGACGGCGCGAGATCGAGGTGATGAAGCTCGTGGGCGCGACGAACTGGTTCGTGCGCGGCCCGTTCATGATCGAAGGGCTGATCTGCGGCGTCCTCGGCGCCGTGACGGCCGTCGTGCTCCTGCTGCTCGGCAAGGCGATCATCGTCCCGGCGATCCTCGACCGCTTCGAGGCCGACAGCGAGGTGCAGGCGATCGCGTTCGGCTGGAACGCGCTCGCGTTGATCGTCGTCGGGCTGCTCCTCGGCGCCGTCGGCTCGGGGCTCACCCTGCGCCGGTTCCTGCAGGTCTGAGCCGCGTCGGCTCCGGGCAGGCGGCGGCGATGAGCGACCGCGTCGTCGTCGAGTTGCAGCGCCGCGGCAAGCTGCTCCTCGGCGAGCCGTTCCTCGTGCCGGGCACGCCCCTCGTCGTCGAGACGAAGGGCGCGGGCGACGCCGACGCGGGTGACCTCGCCGTCCTCCGGCCCGGCCGCGGGCGGGCCCGGCTCGAGCAGGTTCTGGGGCGAGCCGACGACGTCGAGGCGGTGCTCGAGGGCCTGCTCGTCCAGGAGGGCGAGCGTGGCGGCTTCGAGCCGCACACGCCGCCCACCGCCGACCCGGCGGGGCGGACCGACCTGCGCGACCTCGTCACGTTCACGATCGACCCCGAGACGGCGAAGGACTTCGACGACGCGATCTCCATCGCGCGCGAGGGCGACGGGCTCCGCGCGTGGGTGCACATCGCCGACGTCGCGCACTTCGTCCCGGCGGGCAGCCCGCTCGATCACGGCGCCGCGCGCCGGGCGTTCTCCGTCTACGTCCCCGGCCGCGTCGCGCCGATGCTGCCGCCCGACCTCTCCGAGGAGGCGTGCAGCCTGCGCCCGCACGCCGACCGCCTGACCGTCACGGTCGAGATCCCGTTCGACGCGGCGCTCACGCCGGGCGAGCCGCTCTTCTACCGCTCGGTGATCCGCTCCGACGAGCGCTTCACGTACGGGCGCGTGGAGGAGGCCCTCGCCGGTCGTGCCGCCGCGCCCGAGCGCCTCATCGACGAGCTGCAGCTCGCCGAGCGGCTGACGACGGAGCTGCGCCGGCGTCGCTTCGCGCGCGGCGCGCTCCGGATCGACACGCCGGAGCTGAACGTGTCGTTCGACGGCCACGGCGGCGTCGAGCGCGCCTGGTTCGAAGGCGAGGCCCACGCCCACATGCTCGTGGAGGAGCTGATGATCCTCGCCAACGAGTGCGTCGCGCGGCTCCTGTCCTCGCGCCGCCGCGAGGCGCTCTACCGCGTCCACGAGCGTCCCGACCCGCAGTCGATCGGGCTCCTGCTCGCGAAGCTCGCCGAGCTCGGCGTGCCGACGCCGGCGGCGCCCGACCCGGAGACGATGGGCCCGGGCGACGCCGCGCGCCTCGTCGCCGCGGCGGCGGAGCGCGTCTCCGCCTACGTCGACGAGTCGGGGCGCGGTCGCGAGGCGTTCCCGGCGCTCGTCCTGCGCTCGCTCAAGCAGGCCCGCTACCACCCGCAGAACCTGGGGCACATGGGTCTCGCGAGCCCCGCCTACTGCCACTTCACCTCGCCGATCCGCCGCTACCCGGACCTCGTCGTGCACCGCGCGCTGCTGCGCGAGCTCGGCGCCGGCGACGAGCCGCTTCCGGCGGATCTCGACGGCCTCGCCGGCTCGACGTCGGAGCGCGAGCGGATCGCGGCGCAGATCGAGTACCGCGCCGACGACATCTGCCTCGCGTGGCTCCTCGAGCGCGTCCTCTTCGAGCGCGGCTGGGACGCGCCGTTCGAGGGCGAGATCACCGGCCTGATCGGATCGGGGCTGTTCGTGCGCTTCGGCGGGGTGTTCGAGGGGTTCCTGCCGGCGCGCCGGCTCGCCGACGACTACTACGAGCTCGACCCGCTGGGGACGAGGCTGCAGGGGCGGCGCGGCGGGCGGGCCTACCGCCTCGGGGACGAGGTCGTCGTCGAGGTCGCGGACGTCCGGCGCAACGAGGGCAAGGTCGAGCTCCGACCCGGTTAGCGCGCGCGCGTCCGACGCGGTAGCGTATGGCCCCTCGTGAAGGCCGCCCTCGCGCTGATCCTCCTCGCCGGGCTGCTCGGACTCGCTGCATGCGGCGGGGACGACGGTGGGTCGAGCACGGAGGCCGCAACGGTCGCCGAGACGACCGGGGCCGCGACCGCCGCGTCGACGGAGGGCGGCGCGAGCGCCGCCGACGGCGCGGCCGTCTTCGCGAGCGCCGGCTGCGGCGGCTGCCACACGCTGAAGGCCGCGAACACGATGGGGGCGGCCGGGCCGAACCTCGACGACCTGAAGCCCTCCGAGGAGCAGGTCGCGACGCAGGTCGAGAACGGGGGCGGCGGGATGCCGGCGTTCGGCGACCAGCTCAGCGACGCCGAGATCGCCGCGGTCGCGGCGTACGTCTCGCAGAACGCCGGCCGGTAGGCACCCCGCTACGATCGCCCGCGTGGCGAAGGAGAAGGGCCAGAAGCTGATCGCGGAGAACCGGCGCGCGCGGCACGACTACGTGCTGCTCGACCGGTACGAGGCGGGCCTCGTCCTGACGGGGACGGAGGTGAAGTCGCTCCGCGACGGCCGCGTCGTGCTCGGACAGGCCTACGCGGACATCCGCGACGGCGAGGCGTGGCTCCTCGGCGCCTCGATCGCCGAGTACGCGAACGGGAACATCGCCAATCACGAGCCCGACCGGCCGCGCAAGCTGCTGCTCCACCGCGGCGAGATCGCCTCGATCCTGGGCAAGACGCGCGAGCGCGGGTTCACGCTCGTGCCCACGCGGCTCTACTTCAAGGACGGCCGCGTGAAGGTCGAGCTCGCGCTCGCGCGCGGCAAGGATCGCGGCGACAAGCGCAGCGACCTGAAGGCGCGCGACGCGAGGCGCGAGATCGAGCGCGCCGTGAAGGACCGCGTCGCGCGGCGCGGCTGACGCTCAGCGCCAGAGCGCCGCCGCGACCGACTCGAGGTCGTGGCCGCTCCCGAAGCGGTCGACGTGGGGAAGCGCCGCGCGCATCCCCCGCGCGGTCGGCTCGTAGGCCGGGCTCTCCTTCAGCGGGTTGAGCCAGACGACGCGGTGTGCGAGCCGGCCGAGCCGCGCCATCTGCCCGGCGAGGAGCTCGGGGTCGCCGACCTCGAGCCCGTCGGAGCAGACGACCACGACCGCGCCGCGGACGGCGTTCCCGTGCGCGTCGAGGAGCGCCTTCAGCGAGTCGCCGATCCGCGTGCCGCCGTCCCAGTCGAGCACCTCGTCGGCGGCCCGTTCGAGCGCCGCCTGCGGGTCGGCGCCTGCGAGCGCGCGGGTGACACGCGTCAGGCGCGTGCCGAAGCAGAACGCCTCCCAGCGCCGGTCGGCGCGCAGCGCGGCGTGCGCCACGGTGACGAGCGCGTGGGAGTACGCCGTCATCGAGCGCGAGACGTCGACGACGAGCACGAGCCGTCGCGGACGCCGCCGGCGGCGCCGGCGCTCCAAGACGACCGGTTCGCCGCCGGTCCGGAACGACCGGCGCAGCGAGCGCCCCAGGTCGACGGCGCCGTCGCGTGCGCGCTCGCGGCGCCGCGTCCGCCGCTCGGGGAGCGCGGCCCGGATCCGCCCGGCGAGCTCGGCCAGGTCGGCCAGCTCGTCCGCCTCCAGCGCCGCGAAGCTCTTGCGGCGCAGCGCCTCGTCCCGGCTCGCCCGCGCGACGCGGCCGAGCCCGTGCGCCTCGACCCGGACGCGCGCCTGCGCCGCGGGGGGCTGTGGCGCTGCGCCGAACCAGCGCGCGAAGACCTCGTCGTAGGTCGCGACGTCCGCCGGATGGGCGAGCAGCGTGGCGCGTCCCGTCCAGTAGAGATGCTCCGGCCCGGCCAGCCCCGCCGCGTCGCAGAAGGTGCGGAGCCGGCCCGTCCCGACCGCGACCCCCTCGTCGCGCAGCTCGCGGCCGAAGCCGACGAGCGACTCGAGCGGCTCAGGCATCGGCGAGCAGCGCCTCGGCCCGGCGGAGGTCCTCCTCGTTCTTCACCGCCCACCCGAGCGTCGCGCGCCCGGCGTCGCCGTCGGCGGACTCGGCGCCGAGGAGGCGGAGCGCGGCGGCCCAGTCGATCGCCTCCGCGGCGCCCGGCCGCTTCAGGAGGTCGGCGGCGCGCAGGCGCGCGACCGCCTCGGCCACCGAGCGTGCGAGCGTCTCCGACACGCCCGGCGCGCGCAGGCGGATGATCTCGACCTCCCGCTCGAGATCGGGGAAGTCGATCCAGTGGAAGAGGCAGCGGCGCTTGAGCGCGTCGTGCAGCTCCCGCGTGCGGTTGGAGGTGATCACGACGGCGGGCGGCTCGGCGGCCGCGATCGTCCCGATCTCCGGGATCGTCACGGCGTACTCGGCGAGCACCTCGAGGAGGAACGCCTCGAACTCGTCGTCGGCGCGGTCGAGCTCGTCGATGAGGAGCACCGCGCCTGCACCCGCGCGGATCGCGCGCAGGAGCGGCCGCTCCGCGAGGAAGTCGGGCCCGTAGAGCTCGCGGATCCGCCGCTCCGGGTTCGCGTCCTCGGCCTGGAGGCTGCGGGCGTAGAGCAGCTGGCGCGCGTAATCCCACTCGTACAGCGCCTGCGCCGCGTCGATCCCCTCGTAGCACTGGAGCCGGATCAGGTCCGCGCCGAGGATCCGCGCGAGCGTCTTCGCGACCTCGGTCTTGCCCACGCCCGCCTCGCCCTCGAGGAGCAGGGGCCGCCGCATCGCGAGCGCGAGGAAGACGGCGGTCGCGAGGCCGCGGTCCGGCAGGTACGACGCGTCGCGGAGGGCCCGCTCGACGTCCTCGACCGAGCTGAACGTCACCCGGACATCGTAGGGACCCGCGGCGTGGAAATCGCTCCGCCCGAGGCGTATGGTCGCCCCAGTCGCAAGTGTGCCGCCCGAAGGAGGTCCCACGTGAGTCGGATCGCGGTCACCGTCAACGGCGTGCGGCGAGAGGCGGAGGTGGAGCCACGCCTGCTGCTCGTCGACTTCCTGCGCGAACACCTCGGCCTGACCGGCACGAACGTCGGCTGCGACACCTCGCAGTGCGGCGCGTGCACCGTCCACCTCGACGGCGCGTCGGTCAAGGCCTGCACCGTCCTCGCCGTGCAGGCGGACGGGCGGGCGGTGACGACGATCGAGGGGATCGCCGCCGACGGGGCGCTCCACCCGATGCAGGAGGCCTTTCGCGAGCACCACGCGCTGCAGTGCGGCTTCTGCACGCCGGGGATGATCATGTCGGCGATCGACCTGATCGAGTCGGGTGAGCCGCTGACGGACGAGGCCGTCCGGAGCGGGATCGAGGGCAACCTCTGCCGCTGCACCGGCTACGAGAACATCGTCCGCGCGATCCGGGCGGCCGGGAGCGAGGTGGCGCCGCGATGACGGTCACCGAGACGCAGACCACCTCGCTCATCGGCGCGCCGGTGCGCCGCGTCGAGGACGCGCGCCTGATCACCGGCGCCGCCAAGTTCCTCGACGACCTCCAGCTCACGGGGATGGTTCACGCCGCGATCCTCCGCTCGCCGTACGCCCACGCGCGGATCCGCGGCATCGACACGTCCGCCGCGGAGGCGGCCCCCGGGGTCGTCGCGGTGTTCACGGGGAAGGACTTCGAGCACCTGCCCGCGCTCCCGTGCGCCTGGCAGGCAGGCGGCATCGACAACTTCGTCAACACGCCGCGTGCGCTCGAGATCGACCGCGTGATGCACACCGGCGCGGGCGTCGCCGTCGTGGTGGCGGAGAACCGCTACGCGGCGGAGGACGCGCTCGGGCTGATCCAGGTCGACTGGGAGCCGCTCGACGCGATCGTCGACCCGGAGCGGGCGACGGAGGAGGGCGCGCTGCAGCTGCACGAGAACGCGCCGCGCAACGTCGTGATGGACTGGGAGTGCGGCGACCGCGAGGCGACCGAGGCCGCGCTCGGCGAGGCCGAGGTCGTCGTGCGGCAGCGGCTCGTCAACCAGCGGCTGATCCCGACGCCGATCGAGGGCCGCGGCGCCGCCGCGACCTACGAGCCCTCGACGGGCGAGTACACCGTCTGGCTGACGTCGCAGACGCCGCACATCATGCGGCTGCTGATGACGGCGTTCGTCTTCGGCATCCCCGAGACGAAGATGCGCGTGATCGCGCCGCAGGTCGGCGGCGGCTTCGGCACGAAGATCGACCTCTACCACGAGTACGTCCTCGTGGCGGCGCTCGCGGCGAAGGTCGGCCGGCCGGTCAAGTGGGTCGAGACGCGCCGCGAGAACTACGTCGCGACGACGCAGGGCCGCGACCACGTCACCTACGTCGAGGTCGGCGCGCGCCGCGACGGCACCATCACCGCGCTCAAGGTCAAGACGTACGCGAACCTCGGCGGCATCCTCTCGACGATCGCCCCGGGCGTCCCGACCACGCTCTACGGCCGGATGCTCTCCGGCGCCTACCGGATCCCGGCGATCCACTGCCAGGTGCTCGGCGTCTACACCAACACCGGGATGGTCGACGCGTACCGCGGGGCCGGGCGGCCCGAGGCGACGTACACGATCGAGCGGGCGGTCGATCTCGTCGCGCGGGAGCTCGGGCTCGACCCGCTGGAGGTCAGGCGCCGGAACTTCATCCCGCCGGACGCGTTCCCGTACGACCCGGCCGGGATCCTCAAGGGCCTCGAGTACGACTCCGGCGACTACGAGAAGACGCTCGGGCGCGCGCTCGAGCTCGTCGACCTCGACGCCTTCCGCGCGGAGCAGGCGGAGGCCCGGGAACAGGGGCGCTACCTCGGGATCGGCTTCTCGACCTACGTCGAGATCTGCGGCGTGGCGCCCTCGAAGTGGATCGGCACGCTCGGCGAGGGCTGGGGCGCGAGCATGTGGGAGAGCGCCAACGTGCGCGTGCACCTGACGGGGAAGGCCGTGGTCACGATCGGCACGCAGTCGCACGGGCAGGGGCACGAGACGACGGTGGCGCAGGTGGTGGCGTCCGAGCTCGGGATCCCGATCGAGGACGTCACCGTGCAGCACAGCGACACGCTCGGGACGCCGTTCGGCTACGGCACGTACGGCAGCCGGAGCGCGGCCGTGGGCGCGGTCGCCGTGTACAAGAGCCTGCAGCGGATCAAGGCCAAGGCGGCCCGCCTCGGCGCGCACATGCTGGAGGCGAGCCCCGAGGACGTCGAGTACGCGGACGGCAAGGTCGCGATCAAGGGCGCGCCCGACCGGTCGAAGACGATCCAGGAGATCGCCGCGGCCGCCGCGCTCGGGTACGACCTGCCGGAGGGCGAGGAGCCGTTCCTCGACGACCTCACCTACTACGACCCGCCGGCGTGCACGTTCCCCTTCGGCACGCACGTCGCGATGGTCGAGGTCGACGCCGAGACGGGCGAGGTCGCGCTCCGTCGCTACGTGGCCGTCGACGACATGGGGCGGGTGATCAACCCGATGATCGTCGACGGGCAGGTGCACGGCGGCATCGCACAGGGCGTCGCGCAGGCGCTCTGGGAGGCCGGCGTCTACGACGAGGACGGTCAGCTGCGGACGGCGAGCCTGATGGAGTACGCGATCCCGAAGGCCGAGTTCCTCCCGACGCTGGAGGTCGAGCGGACCGAGACGCCGACCGACGTCAACCCGCTCGGGGTCAAGGGAGCGGGGGAGACGGGGACGATCGCCTCGACCCCGGCGGTCGTGAACGCGGTGATGGACGCGCTCGCGCCGCTCGGGATCGCCCACCTCGACATGCCGCTGAGCCCGGAGCGCGTGTGGCGGGCGATGCAGGCCGCCCACGGGGAGGAGTGACGCGATGTACACGATGACACCGGCCGCGTTCGACTACCACCGGCCCTCGAGCGTGGACGAGGCGCTCGCCCTGCTCGCCGGGAACGGCGAGACGCGCGCGCTTGCGGGCGGGCACAGCCTGCTCCCGGCGATGAAGCTCCGCCTCAGCACCCCGTCGGCCCTCGTCGACCTCGGCGGGATCGCGGGTCTGGACACGATCGAGCGCGAGGGCGACGAGCTCGTCCTCGGGGCGCTCGCGACGCACGCGGCCGTGGCCGCGTCCGAGCTCGTCCGCGAGGCGTGCCCCGTGCTCGCCGAGGCGGCGGGGATGATCGGCGACCGCCAGGTGCGCAACCGCGGCACCATCGGCGGCAGCATCGCCCACGCCGATCCCGCCGCGGACTACCCGACCGTGACGAAAGCGCTCGGGGCCACGATCGTCACCGCGAGCCGCTCGGGCGGACGCTCGATCGGGGCGGACGACTGCTTCGTCGACGTCTTCACGACGGCGCTCGAGCCCGGCGAGCTGATCACGTCGGTCCGTGTCCCGGTGACGCCCCCGACGGTCGGCGCGGCCTACGTCAAGCACTCGCACCCCGCCTCGCGGTACGCCGTCGTCGGGGTCGCGGCCGTCGTCGGGCTCGATGGCGGCACGTGCTCGAGCGCACGCGTCGTGGTCGGCGGCGCCACGGGCGCTCCCGTGGCGGTGCCGGTGGACGACCTCGTCGGCGAGGCGCCGACTACGGACGCGATCGCCGCCGCTGCCGCCCGCGCCCGCGAGGCGATCGGCAGCCCGCTCGAGGACACGTACGCCTCCGGCGACTTCCGCCTGCAGCTCGTGGAGGTGACGACGAGGCGCGCGCTCGCGTCCGCCGTCGCCCGGGCCGGCTAGGCCGCCGGGCGGAGATCGAAGACGACGCGGCCGGGCACGCGCCCGGCCTCGACGTCTGCCATCGCCTCGTTGACCGCCTCGAGCGGCCGCGTCTCCCGGACGACGCGCGTCTCGCCGGCGGCGTGCAGCTCCAGCACGCGGCGCAGCTCGGCCCGCGTGCCGACGATCGAGCCGACGACGGTGATCCCCTTCAGCACCGTCGGCACGATCGGCAGCTCGAGCACGCCGCGCCGCGGCAGCGCCACGAGCACCATCGTCCCGCCGCGCTTCAGCGACGCGAAGGCCGCCTGGGCCGCCGCGGGCGTCGCGGCGACGACGACCGCGCGGTCGGCGCCGCCGAGCTTCCGGATCGCGCGCGGCGCCTCGTCGGCATGGAGCGCGTGGGCCGCGCCGAGCTCCCGCGCGAGCTCGAGCTTCTCCGGGACGACGTCGACCGCGACCGCCTCGGCGCCGGCGATCCGCGCGTACTGGAGCGCGAGGTGCCCGAGCCCGCCGACGCCGAACACCGCCACGCGGTCGCCCGCCCGCGTCCCCGCCGCACGGATCGCGGCGTACGTCGTCAGCCCTGCGCAGGAGAGCGGCGCCGCGTCGACGGGATCGACGCCCTGCGGCACCTCGACGACGAAGCGCGCGTCCGCGGTCGCGAGCTCCGCGAAGCAGCCGTCGGACGAGTACCCGGTGTTCCGCTGTCGCGGGCAGAGGTTCTCGCGCCCCGACCGGCACAGCTCGCAGTCGCCGCACGCGAAGCCGAGCCACGGGATCGCGACCCGGGTGCCTGGGGCGAGCGCCCCGGCCTCGACGATCCCGACGCCCTCGTGACCCGGGATCAGCGGCAGCGTCGGCTCGGCCTCCCAGTCGCCGTGCGCGGTGTGGATGTCGGTGTGGCACAGGCCGCACGTCTCGAGCCGGACGCGCACCTCGCCCTCGCCGGGCTCCGGCGCAGGGACGTCCTCGATTGCCAGCGGCTCGTCGAAGGCGTGGACGACGGCGGCCTTCACGGCGCGACGGGGCCGCGCACGAAGATCCGCCCCGCGGCCGGCCGGTAGCCGAAGCGGTCGTTGAGGCGGCGGATCGGCTCGTTGCGCTCGTCGTTGTTGGTCGACAGCCGCTCGTAGCCGTGCTCCTTCGCCCACCGCATCTGCGTCCGCTTGAGCGCGTCGGCGATCCCGCGGCCGCGCCACGCGCGCTTGACGCCGGTGAGGTCGTGGAAAGCGACGGTCGGCTGCGCGTCGGTGAGGGAGAACTTCGAGTAGCCGACGACCTCGTCGCCAGCCAGCGCGACGAAGGTCGCATCCGGTCGGTCGCCGGGGCCGCCCATGTCGTGCGCGAGCCAGTCCTCGAACGGCTCGATCTCGTCGTCGTCAGTGCCGGGAATGTCGGGGGAAGCCTCCACGTAGACCTCGTAGAGCCCACGCGCGGCGTCCGGTCGCTCCGCCCACGTCACGATCTCGATCCCGGGCGGCGGGTCGGCGGGCGGCGGGTCGAACGTCGTCAGATCGAGCTCGAGCCGGAGCTCACGCGCAAACTCCTCGAAGCCGCGCCGCCTGGCCCAGGCGAGGCTCTCGTCGTCGCCCTCCTTGATGATCGAGCGGAGCTCCGCGAGCCGTTGCTCGTTGGCCCATTCGACCACGGCCGTGAACAGCGCCGCGCCGATCCCCTGCCGGCGGCGGGCAGGCGCGACGGTGATCTCGGAATGGGCGCCGTTCGTCGCGCGGAACATCGGCTCGACGACGACCATGGCCCGGCCCGCGTCCTCGCCGCACGCCACGGCGAGCAGATGGAGGTGGGGGAACGCGTCGAGGTATCCGCGAAGGTCGGCGCTCGTCATCGCGCGGTCCGGGAACGCCGCCGCGACGACCCGCAGGCCGCGTGCGAGCGCGTTCTCGTCCTCGTCCCGGATCAGCTCGATGCCTGCCATCGCGGGCTACAATACGGCCGTACGGACATACGGGGGCGACCTGGTTTCGACGTGGTCGGTTCTCCGGCAGAGCTGCAAGCCGAGGTCTCCGGTTGGCCTCGTAAAACAACCGGAACCAATCAGTAAGTGCGGATAACGAACTCGCACTCGCTGCCTAACTGAGTTAGGCAACGTGTCTCCCGGGGCTGGGCCCGTGGCTCCGGATCAGGCATCAGAGAACGGGCTCGGCGCCGACGGAGAGCCAATCGCCCGAGGCGCGACACCGAAGGATGGCTAGCCCGTCGGTAGGTCGGTCGCCTACCGGCCGGCGGGCGAAAGCGAATGGCGGCCTATGCTTGTAGACGCTCTCGTCGGTGCGACGACGGACGCGGGTTCGATTCCCACCGCCTCCACTGGGCGCCCAGCGCGGCACCCGCATCAAGAGCATCAAGCGTCGCCTCAACGGGCGACGTTTGTGCATCGCGGGACTCGACCGCTTCGCGCAGCGCGTCGGCGAGCTCGTCCAACGGGACCGAGCGGATGGTCTCGCACGGGAATCCGGAACACCCGCCCGCCCTCGCGCAAGCACGTGTATGCCGTGCTGGCTTGTGTCACCTCAGTCGCGGGTGCCGTCGACCAGTGCTCGAGCGACTCTGGTTTCGAGCTGGGCGGGGTACCGCTGCACACCCGCGGGGAGGTCGGCGAGACGCCCCTTGAGGATCGCGTCGAGACCGAGCAGCATGATCGCCGCGAAGGGGTCGAAGAGTTGCGGTGCTCCAGTGCCCAGACCGGTCGCCAAGTTCACGAGGCTGCCCCGGTTGAGCAGATGCACGCGTCGGCCGTTCACCTCGTACCGTTCGAGATGCCGACGCAGGTCGGTGTGGGGGTGCTGATCCAGCCAGTCGACGTCGATCTCACGGTGGCTGTGGCCGACGTTCATGAGGATCGCTCCGTCGGGGAGGCTCTGAATCTGTGCCGCTCCGACTACGCCGTCGAAACCGGTTGCGGTGACAACCACGTTGGCTCGACGAACGGCGTCATCGATGTCGGCGACGCGGCAGCCGTGGTGCTGCGCCTGGATCAACCGAACCGGGTCGAGGTCGACCACCGTGACGTTGGCGCCCAGATCGCGGGCGCGCAGCGCGACGCCCTGACCAACGGGGCCGAACCCGACCACGACGATCTCGCGGCCGTACAGCGACAGGCCCGTTATCGCCGTGAACGCCGGCCAGGTCTCGGCGGCGACATGATGCCGATTGTGGATGAGATCCTTGAGCGCGATCCCGTTCCAGTCCAAGACCGGGAATGGGATGTCGAGGCCGGCCAGGCGGTGCAGGCCGGTCGTGGTGGCCTCGAGCGCACCAGCGGGCCGGTGCCCCGCTGCTGCTGTCGTCACGATCAGCTCACCGCCCATGTCGCACAGCGCGTCGGCCGGTTCGTTCGCGAGCCAAGCCAGCGCGTCGGCGTGCTCGACGGCAGACATGCCGGCGTGGCCGCGGATATCGACGCCCATCGAGGCGAGGTGCGCTGCGGTGCGGTCGTCGGTGCTGTCCGGGTTGCATGGCGCCATTCGGACTCGGGCCCCGGCCTGGATGAGCGGGCCGACGATGCAGATGCCGTGGGGCGTGATGTGCTGGTGACACGCCACGGTGCGGCCCGACAGGTCCGAGGCCGCGACCTCCGCGCCGAACGCGGTGGTGATCGGGTTTGTCCACGCGATCCATTCAAGCTCTGCGGTGTCCACGGCCCCAGTACATCATGGGTTTCCGAAACCGCGTGATGCAGCACGAGTCGCTGTCTGCGCCTTCC
>JBLNEO010000156.1:0-106143 GCA_050262775.1 Pseudomonadota bacterium
CCCCCCCCTGCCCCCCCCCCCCCGGGGGCGCCCACCCACCACACCCGCGACTGTGTGGGTGCGGGCGGGCCCCCGCCCCCCCCCCCCCCCGCCGTTACCGGGAACTCTGCGAGGGATACGCGCTTCGGGCGCCGGTACCGCCCGGCGTCAACCCGTGGACGAGCAGGGGCCTGATGAGCGGCCGTGCCGACCGGAGCTCCGTGTCTCTGTACGCGTTCGGGCGCGACCTCATCCGGCACCGCGGCCGCGACGGCGCGGACCGCCGGCGTCGACGGGCAGCCGCCGCGCGCGAGCCTCGGCGGCGAGCCCCGTCAGCAGCGCGGCGAACACAACCTGGCCGACGTCCCACACGACGAACGCCCAGCTCAGCTCCAGCTCGCCGGCGAAGTCGGCGATCGCACAGCCCGCCGGCACGGCGAGGACCGCGGCCACGGCCGGCGCGAGCCGACGCGGCGCCAGCCGCCACGCCGCGAGGCCGATCATGGCCCCCACGGCCATGGGCAGTGCCTCGATCGGGATCGTCGTCATCTCGGGTCGCTCCTCTCTCCACCGGTGATCACGCGGACCACACCCTGCGCTTGTAGGCCCCGCGGCCCATCGTGCTCGCGTACAGCATCCTGCTCGTCCGGCGCAGCTCGAGCCCAGAGACGAATGCCCGCGGCGCGCCGTCGTTGAAGCTCTGCCAGGTCACGCCCCCGTCCTGCGTGCGGAACAGCCCGATGTCCGTTGCCGCGTAGACGACGTCGCTGTTCAGGTGGTGGACGACGAGCGCGTTCACCGGGATGTCCGGGAGCGTCGCGATGCCGGTTCCGCTCGCATTCGTCCAGTGAGCGCCGCCGTCGGTCGACCGCCAGACGTGGGCCACGCCGAAGCCGGCGTAGCCGATGAAGAGCCGGTTCGCGTCGCTGAAGCTGACGGCGATCGCCGCGATCACTCCGTACGGCGGCTTGTTCGCCGCGGCGTAGGGCTCGGCCCACGAGGAGCCGCTGTTCGTGCTGCGGTAGACCCGTCCGCTGGTCGTCGCGGCGTAGCAGACGCTCGGGTTCGCGTCGCTGATCGCGACGCGAGTCGCTCCCCCGTCCAGCGTCGCCGCGGCCGACCAGTTGTTCCCCTGGTCGGTGCTCCGGAAGACCTGGCTGCCGCCGACGCAGAGCAGCCGGCTCGAGTCGCCGGGCCGGACGGCGAGATGCGCCGGCGTCGTGCCGGCGAGGCCGTTCACGATCGTCGTCCAGCTCGAGCCCCCGTTCGTGCTGCGGCGGAGGTTCGTGCTCCACGGCGTCACGTAGATGTTCTGCTCGCTGTTCGGGTCGACGATGAAGAAGCCGCCCTCGTTGCCGGCGCCCGTGTCGACCCAGTCCGCGGACCCGGTCGTCTGGACGATGCCCTGATCCTGCGTCGCACCGCCGACGCGGAACGCGGCCGACTGCGACACGCCGATCGAGTAGAGCTGCGTGGCGACGAGCTGGTAGCTCTTCAACGTCCACGTCGCGCCGCCGTCCGTCGACTTGTAGACGCCGCCGTCCGTCGCCATGTAGACGACGTTCGAGTCCTCGGGGCTGTACACGATCGAGTGATGGTCGGAGTGCGTGCCGCCGACGCCGGAGAACGCGCTGCCGTTCGTCGAGCGCGAGACGCCGATCCCGGCGGCGAGGATCCGGCTGTGGTTGTTCGGATCGACGGCGATCACGTTCGTCCACTCGTTGTAGGTGGCGGGCTGGATGCCCGAGCCGAGCAACGTCCAGGTGTTGCCGCCGTTCGTCGAGCGATAGACATCGCCCGAGTCGGTCCCCATCTTCGCGAGGAGGAAGTTCGTCCCGTTCGTGCCGTTGTGGCCCTGGGCGAGCTTGATCCAGTTCGCAGCCGAGCCGGTCGGGATCCCGCTCGAGAGCAGCGTCCAGGTCGCGCCGCCGTCGGTGCTGCGGTACACGCCCGAATTCCAGACGCCGACGAAGAGCCGGCTCGGGTCGGTCGGGTCCATCAGCGCGTCCGAGACGTGGTCGGTTCGGAGGTTCGTCCACGTCGCGCCGCCGTCGGTCGTCCGGTGGAAGCCGGCGTTGCCGGCGACGTAGACGACGTCGGGGTTCCAGGGGTGGACGAGCACCTTGGTGCAGCGCGTGCTCGAGATCGGCGCGCAGAGCGTCCACGAGCCGCCTGCGGTGTCGGTCTTGTAGACGCCGACGCCGCCCCACGACGGCCCCCAGCCGGGCGTGTCCTCGCCGGTGGCGGCGTAGACGTAGTTCGGGTTGCTCGGCGAGACCGCGATGCCGCCGATCGCGAGCGAGAGCTCCTGCGACATCATCGGCAGCCAGCTGTTGCCGCCGTTGACGGTCTTCCAGACGCCGCCGTTCGCGGTGCCTGCCCAGACGACGTTCTCCGTCACGGGATGGATGGCGAGGCATTTGACCCGGCCGTTGATGTTGCGCGGACCGATCGACGTCCACTCGAGCGGGAAGAAGGGCCAGTCGATCGGCGGCCACCAGAGCTTCGGCGGCCACTTGACGGGCGGCCACGGCCAGCCGTGCGGCGGGGGCCAGAGCGGCGGGCAGATGTCGTCGAGGATGTCCCACTCGAGCATCCCCCGCTCGGGCAGCTCGAGCTCGCCCAGGCGCTTCCTCAGCCCGTCGAGGTCGAGGTCGCCCGTGGGCAGATCGAGCTCCTCCAGCCCCTCGGGGCCCGCCGGGCCGCGTCCACCGCGCGTCCGTGCCTTTCCGCCGGGGAGCACGAGCGCGGCCACCCCGTCGAGCAGCTCCTTCGTCGTCTGCCTGCGCCGCCTCGAGAGCTCGACCTGCGGCCGCAGCGCGTGCAGGAGCGCGACGCCGTGCAGCAGGGCGGGGTCGGCGGGAAGGCCCGCCGCGACGTACGTCCCCGGCCGGTGGGCGCGCACCCACGCGTAGCTCGCGTCCTGCGCCGGCCCCGAGCGCGGCACGAGCACCCACGCGGCCGTGTCCTCGTCGAACCGGAACATCCTGATGCTCGAAAGGTCGACCTCGCGCGCGGCCTCGCGCGGGATCGCCACCTTGACGTCAACGCCCTCGGGCAGCTTCGCGTCGTCGAACGTCACGGCGACCGGCTCGCCGACGAAGCCGAGACCGGAGCGCGGCGCGGGATTCTTCGTTCGCCGGACACGGACGCCCGCTCCCCGCTCGGCGACGGCGGCGTAGCCGCGCGCCGGCGGCCCGCCGCGCGGGTCGAGGATGATCTGCGGCGGCAGCTGCTCGAGCCGCACCGTGTGCTCGACGGCCTGGCGCACCTGCAGGTCGGTGCCGATCGCGCTGCGGTCGCCGTGGTAGAGGCGGAACCACTCGAGCCTGCGCTCGAAGTTCCCGACCTCGTCGCTCTTGTCGCGCTCGCGTCCCCGGCCGGCCTTGGCTTCGGCGGAGCGGGCCTTGATCCAGTACTCGTCAGGGCTCATCACGGCCTCCCCTGTGCTCACCGAGCAGGAAGCCGCAATCGCTCGATCGTGGAATTCGGCTGCGGCGAGTCAACAGGACTCCCCAACCGCCGTCAAGGGGCGGCGATACGGCCCTACACTGCGGTGCATGCCACACCCCGAGGAGCCTGCGCCGTCGACCCCGGACGAGGAGCGGGAGCGGCGGGAAGCGGAGGAGCTCGAGTCGTTCGAGCGCCGGGCCGAGTGGTCGCGGCTGCACTACGGGACACCGCCCGACGACGCCGACGAGCGGAGGCGCAGGGCGGTCGAGCACGCCGAGGCGATGCCGGAAGAGGACGCCACGCCGCCGGACGAGGACCGCGAGCCCGGGGGTTGACACCCTGCGCTCGTCGCCGGCGGCGTGCCGTGCGGGCCGTCAATGCGGCCCCGACATCGGTCCGGCGGCTGCGAGACGGCTCAGCCCGAACGGCGTCAGGTCGAACCGCTGTCGCTCGCCGGTCGCCAGGTCGGCCAGCACCTCGCCGATCGCCGGCGCGAACTTGAAGCCGTGCCCCGAGCACGGGCTGGCGACGATGACGCGCTCGTCGTCGGGGAGACGGTCGATCACGAAGTGCTCGTCGGGCGTGTTGGTGTAGAGGCAGACGGCCGCCTCGCGCAGCTCGCCGTCGCCGCCCGGGAAGTAGCGCCGGACGAGCTCGCGGATCGTCCTCTCGTCCTCCGTGCGGAGCTCGCGGTCGACCGTCTTCGGCGTCGTCCGCTCGCCGTGATGGTGCACCGCGACCTTGAAGCCGTCGCCGACGTCCGGGAAGCCGTAGAAGGCCCAGCCGGGCGTCCATTCCCAGACGAAGACGGGGAAGCGCTCGGGCGCGAACAGCGCCGGCTCCTGCGGGGCGAGCCACAGCAGCGGCTGCCGGGCCACGGCGAAGAGCCCCGCGAGCCCGGGCACGAGCTCCGGCAGCCACGGCCCCGCCGCCACGATCACCTGGTCGGCGACGTACGCGGCGCGCTCGGTGCGGAGCACGGTGCCGTCCAGCTCGCGCACGGGCTCGTCGAACCGAAGCTCGGCGCCGGCGTCCGCCGCCAGCGCGAGCGTCGCCTCCACCGCCGCCTCGGGCTCGAGGAAGCCGGCGCGCGGCTCGAAGATCGCCTCGTGCCCGTCCGGCACCGCGTAGGCGGGGAACCGCTCGCGCACCTCCCGCGCCGACAGCTCCTCGAAGGGCAGGCCGTGCTCGACCGCACTTGCGCGCGCGCCGGCGACGACCTCGGAGTCGGGCGCGCCGAGCATCAGCCCGCCCGTGACCGTCAGAAGCCGTGCGCCGGACCGCTCCTCCAGCCGCCGCCAGAGCTCGTACGCGCGCTGCACGATCGGCACGTAGAGCGGCTCCTCGAAGTACGCCTCGCGGATGATCCGCGTCCTGCCGTGCGTCGACCCGAGCGTGTGCGGCGGCCGGTGGCGGTCGACCCCGAGCACCCGCCGTCCGCGGGACGCCAGCTCGAGCGCGGCCTGACTCCCCATCGCGCCGAGGCCCACCACGGCGACGTCGTAGGCGCGCGACACCGCCATCTCCCGCGGAGCCTACCGCCGCGGCCGCCGAACGCCGCCTGACCGGATCGTCACCGCAGCACGAAGCCGGTGCCGAGGTCGTCACGGGGGTCCAGGACGAAGCGGTGCTCGCCCGTTCGGAACGCCGTGCCCTCGACCTCGGTGAGCACGCCGTCGGGGACTCGGCCGACCAGGGACGCGCGGAAGGACGTGCCGATGATCGACTCGTTGCGCCAGCTCGAGCCGTCGTCGAGCACGCCGTCGTCCGCGAGCAGTGCGGTTCGGGCGGAGGTGGCCGAGCCGGTGGGGGACCGGTCGACCTCGCCGTCGGCGAAGACGACGACGTTGCGGTGGTGAGCGGGACCGAGTTGTTCGTGGATCACCGTCCCGTAGATGCCCGACAGCCGCGGGTCGACCGGATGGACGGCGACGTCGGTCACCTCGAGCGCCGCCTTGATCTCGCGGCCCCGACGGATCAGCTCCGGGAGCGCCGACGCCGAGAGGGGAAGGCCGAGGTCCGCCGCCGCGACGAACGCGTAGATGGCGCCGCCGTACGCGACGTCGACGCGGACATCGCCGGCGGCGACGCCGCGTGCGACCACGTAGGCGGGGACGTTCCGGAACGCGACCCGCTCCACCGCGCCGGCGCGACACGTCACTCGCGCCACGACCCGTCCGGAGGGAACGTCGATCCTCACGTCGACCTCGCCGTCGACCGGCGCCGCCACACGCCCGGACTCCACCGCCCAGGCCCCGAGCGCGATCGTGCCGTGGCCACAGGCAGTGGAGTAGCCGTCCTTGTGCCAGAAGAGGACGCCGAAGTCGGCGCCGTCGTCGTCCGGCGGAACGATGAAACCGCCGTACATGTCGGCATGGCCACGCGGCTCGTGGCAGAGCAGCCGCCGCACACGCTCAACCGCCTCCGAGGAGCTCGCGTGGTCACGGCGAGCGAGGACCGACCGCCCGGAGATCTCCACGCTCCCCTCCTCGACGATCCGGAACGGCTCACCGGCGGTGTGGTAGTCGGTCGCCGCGATCCACACGGGTCGAGTATCGCAGCCGTCCGACGCTCGGCTCGGGCCCGCACCCCGCGCAATCCTCCGGCGCCGCCGCGCCGGTATACCCGGACGTGAGCAGCTCCGACGAAGCGCTTCTCGCCGGGCTCGCGGCGGGCGACCGCGACGCCTCGGCGGAGTTCGTGCGCCGTTTCCAGCGGCGGGCGTACGGCCTGGCCCGGACGATCGTCCGCGACCGGGGAACGGCCGAGGAGGTCGCCCAGGAGGCCTTCGTGCGAGCGTGGCGATACGGCGCGAGCTACGACGCGCGCCGCGGCAGCGTCCTCACGTGGCTGCTCGCGATCGTCCGGAACGTCGCCGTCGACCGGCTGCGCCTCGCGCAGCCCGAGCCGCTCGATTCCGAGCTCCTCGAAGCGAAGCTGCAGCTCGCCGGCACGCGCTCGTCCCGCGACGAGCATGCCGGCGTGGGCGAGCGAGACGAGCTGCGTCGCGCGCTCGCGGGCCTTCCCGAGGAGCAGCGCCGCGCGCTCCTGCTCGCGTCCTACTTCGGCCGGACCGCCGCGGAGATCGCCGAGCTCGAGGCGATCCCGCTCGGGACGGCCAAGACGCGGATCCGCACGGCCATGCGCCGGCTCCGCGCCGAGCTGGAGGTGCGCGATGGCTGACGAGCGCCGCCACGACACGCGTGAGCTGCTCGCCGAGGTCGCGCTGGGAATCGCCGACGGCGCCGAGCGCGCCCGCGTGCTGGAGCACGTGACGGAGTGCGCCGAGTGCCGGCTCGAGCTCGAGCGCCAGTCCGCGATCGCCGACGAGCTCCTCCTGCTGGCGCCGGAGCAGGAGCCTCCGCTCGGCTTCGAGCTCGGCGTGCTGCGCGCGATCGAGCCCACTGCCTCGGGGCCGCGCTCGATCACGAGCCGGATCCGACGCGCGTGGCCGGCGATCGCCGCGGGCGCCGCCGCGGTCGCCATCACCGCCGGCGGACTGCTCTTCGCCTTCCAGGACGACCGCCGCCTGGCCGACGAGTATCGCGCTGCGCTGACGGAGGCGAACGGGCGCTACTTCGGCGCCGTTCGGCTCGCCGACGCGGCCGGTCGACCCGGGGGCGTGCTCTTCCGCTACCGCGGCTCCCCGTCGTGGATCCTCGTCACCGTCGCGCCGCCGTACCGTGCGTCGATCGAGCGTGCCGAGCTCGTCGACCGCAACGGCCGCAGGATCCCCCTCCCGTCCTTCCGGCTCGCCGACGGGACGTGGGGTGGCGCGGTCCCCCTCGAGCTCGAGGAGGTGGCCGCCGTTCACCTCCTCGACGCGAACGGTCGCCCCGTGCTCGTCGCCGGGTCCTGAGCGCGCGCAATCCCTCCGGCGCGCGACGGCGGTAGACCCCGGTATGAACACCACCAGGACATACGCATCGCTCCTCGCCCTCGCGGCTGCGGTGATCCTCGCCGTCAGCGCCTGCGGCGGAGGAGGCGACTCCGGTGCCGGTGGATCGGCCCAGGGTGCGGCGGGCGCCGCCCCGACCGTCTCCGCCGACACCGTCGACGCCGTCGGCGCCGTCCTCGTCGACGCACGCGGGTCGGCGTTGTACGCGGCCGACCAGGAGACCGGCGGCATGGTCCGCTGCACCGCCTCCTGCACCGCGATCTGGGAGCCGCTCACCGTCGGCGGCGGCATGCCGACCGCGGGCGACGGCCTCGGCGACCGCATCGGCGTCGTCGAGCGCCCGGACGGTGGCCGCCAGGTCACCTTCGAGGGCCGACCGCTCTACCGCTTCGTCGAGGACCCGAGCCCCCGCACCGTGACGGGCAACGGCCTCGCCGACAGCTTCGCCGGCCGGGCCTTCACCTGGCACGTCGCCACCCCCCACGGGGTGTCGACCTCGGACGTGAACTCGAGCTCGTCGGGCGGCGGATACCGCTACTGAGCCGAATCGTGCGAGGCACCGCCGGGACGGGGCGGCGCCTCGCCGGTCCGCCCGGAACCGGTCCCGGCACGGCGCGTGGTGCCGCGCCACACGCGCGCGCGGTTGCCGCACGACGGCAGGAACCACTGCTGGCGCTCGCGGGCGCGGCGTATCGTCCGAATACCCCATTAGGAGGTGCCGGAGACATGCCACTGCGCATCCCCCGCGTCGTCCTGCGGGTCGGGCCCGGGCCGACCTGGAAGAGCGGCCTCCCGGAGGAGCAGCCCGGCTGGGACGAGCACGCGGCGTTCATCGACGACCTGATCGATCGCGGCGTCTTCGTCATGGGCGGGCCGTGGACGAACAGGCTCGGCTCGATGTCCCTCTGGGAGGGCATGGACGCCGACGAGGTCCAGCAGGTGATGCAAGGGGACCCGTTCGTCCGCAACGGCGTCTTCGAGATCGAGGACGTCGCCGACTGGACGGTCTACGTCGACACGCGGCTCGACGCCTAGCCTCGGGGAGCTCGAGCGGCCCGACCGCGCCGTGCTCGCAGTACCCTGGGCCCGCATGGTCGCCGCGACGCTCCTCGCCGCGCTCGCAGCGGCCTGTCCTCCGACCCTCGCCTCCGAGGTGCGCGCGCAGCCCCCCTCGGCCGCGCAGCAGCTGATCACCGTGCACGCGCCGACCGCCCGCTCCACGCGCGGCTCGCTCCGGATCTGGCGCCGCGCCGGCGGCTGCTGGCGCCTCGTCGGCGGGCCGTACCCGGCGCGCCTCGGCGTCAACGGCGTGCGGAAGCACCGGCACGAGGGCGACGGCACCACCCCGGCCGGGACCTTCCCGATCGGCCGGACGATGTACGGCACCGCCCTGAACCCGGGCGTCCGGTTCCCCTACGTCCGTCTCCGCTGCGGCGACTGGTGGGTCGAGGACGCCCGCTCGCCGTTCTACAACACCTTCCGGCGGACGCCGTGCGGCTCGACGCCGCCGTTCCGGACCACCACCCCGGACATGGCCAGCGACCCGCGTGCCTACCCGCACCTCGCGGTGATCGAGTTCAACATGCACCCGGTGGTGCCCGGCCGCGGCTCCGGGATCTTCCTGCACGCGATGAAGGACGGCCCCACCGCCGGGTGCGTGAGCCTCGCCCTCCCGCACCTGCGCCGCGTCCTTCGCTGGCTGCGCCCCGGCGCCTCGCCGCACATCGCCATCGGCACGCGCGCGCAGCTCCGCAGCTGACGCGTGCCGTCTCCGGGATGATCCGGGGCGTGGAGGCGCGCGACGCGACGCTGGAACGACTCGGACGCGAGCGCTTCGACCTGCTCGTCGTCGGCGGCGGCATCCTCGGCGCGGGCGTGGCCGAGCTCGCGTCGCGGCACGGACTCGCCGTCGCACTCGTCGAGCGCGCCGACTTCGCCTCCGGGACGACGAGCGCGTCCTCGAAGCTCGTCCACGGTGGGCTGCGCTACCTCCGCATGGGCCACTTCTCGCTCGTGCGGGAGGCGCTCGGCGAGGTCGAGGCGCTCTCACGACGCGTGGCGCCGCACCTCGTCCGCCGGATCCCGTTCGTCCTGCCGATCTACGCCGGCGGGCCGTACGGGCGGATGCCGATCCGGGGGGCGCTCTGGTCCTACGCGCGCCTCACCGGCACCGCGAAGGAACGGGGCCGGCTCGTCGAACCGGCCGCAGCGGCCGCGCTCGTGCCGTCGTTGCGGACGGAGGGGTTGCGGGCAGCCGGCGTCTATCCGGACGCGCGCACGGACGACGCGCGGCTCTGCCTGCTGAACCTGCGGGCGGCGGCCGACGCAGGAGCGGCCGTCGCGAGCCGCGTCGAACTCGTCGGGCTCGAGCAGGGCGCGGCGCACGTGCGGGACGTGCTCACCGGCGCGGCTGCCGTCGTGCGGGCGGCCGCCGTCGTCAACGCCACGGGCGCGTCGGTCGATGCGGTCCGGCGGCTCGAGGACGCCGACGCGGGCCGCTCCGTCGCGCTGAGCAAGGGGGCCCACCTCGTGCTCGACCTGCCGCCCGGCTGGCGCGCCGCGGTCACGGTCCCGATCGACCGCACGCGGGTCTCGTTCGCCGTCCCCTGGCACGGGCTGCTGCTGCTGGGAACGACGGACACGGCGTGGGAGGGCGATCCGGCGGACGTCCGCGCGACCGACGAGGACGAGCGGCAGATCCTCGCCGAGGCGGGCGTCGCGCTGACCGGCCTCGGCCCCGTCCGCGCGCGCTTCGCCGGCCTCCGTGTCCTGCCGGCGGACGGCCGCGGCGAGACGGCCCGCGTGCGGCGCGAGACGGTGCTGACGCGCGGCCCGCTCGGCGTCGTCTCGGTCACGGGCGGCAAGCTGACCACCTACCGCCGGATCGCGCTCGCGGTGCTGCACACGCTCCGCGCCGACCTCGCCCTCCACCGGATCGACCGCGAGCCGTGGCCGCTGCCCGGGGCCGCCGACGCCGAGGTGACGGCCGACGCGCTGCGCCGCCGCCACGGCCTGGCCGCGGAGACCGCGGCGCACCTGGCGGGGACGTACGGCACGCTCGCCTCGGAGGTGCTCGCGTACGACCGGCTCGAGCCGGTCGTCGAGGGCGCGCCGGAGCTCGCCGCCGAGGTGCTGCACGCGCGCGACCAGGAGTGGGCGCTCACCGTCGACGACGTGCTCCGGCGCCGCACGACCCTCGCGCTCCGCGGGCTCGACACGCCGGCCGTGCGCGCCCGTGTCGAGGAACTGCTCCGGTGATCCTCGCGATCGACCAGGGGACGACGGGAACGACCTGCCTGATCGTCGACGAGCGGCTCCGCGTCCGCGGGCGAGGCTACCGCGAGCTCCGGCAGCGGTTCCCGCGGCCGGGCTGGGTCGAGCAGGATCCCGAGGAGCTCCAGGCCGGGGTCCTCGCCGCGGCCGAGGCGGCGCTCGCCGACGCGGGCCTCCGGCCCGAGGCACTCGCCGCGGTCGGCGTCGCCAACCAGCGGGAGACCACCGTCCTCTGGGAGCGGTCGAGCGGGCGGCCGGTCGCGCCGGCGATCGTCTGGCAGGACCGGCGAACCGCGGCGCGCTGCCGCGAGCTCCCCTCCGAGCTGATCCGGACGCGCACGGGCCTCGTCCCCGACCCGTACTTCTCCGCGACCAAGCTCGAGTGGCTGCTCGCCCGGGCCGGCCGGCCCGCGGAGGAGCTGGCATTCGGTACGGTCGACGCCTGGCTCGCGTCGCGGCTCGCGGGCCGGCACGTGACCGACCGGACGAACGCGTCCCGCACGCTCCTCTACGGGCTCGCCGCGGAGGCATGGGACGACGAGTTGCTCGCGCTCTTCGGCGTCCCGCGCACCGTGCTCCCGCGCGTCGTCGGCTCCGCCGAGGTCGTTGGCGACGCCGCGCTGCTCGGCGCGCGGCTGCCGCTCGCCGCACTCGCCGGCGACCAGCAGGCGGCCCTGGCGGGGCACGGCTGCTTCGCTCCCGGCGAGGCGAAGGCGACCTACGGCACCGGCAGCTTCGTCCTGGCGCACGCCGGCGCGGCGCTCGAGCCGCCGCCGCCCGGCCTCCTCGCCACCGCCGCGGCGCCGGCCGGCTACGCGCTCGAGGGCGCCGTGCTCACGAGCGGCGCGGCCGTGCAGTGGCTCCGCGACGGGCTCGGCCTCGTCGGCTCGGCGGCGGAGACGGAGGCGCTCGCGCGCAGCGTCGACTCGTCGGACGGGGTCGTCTTCGTTCCGGCCCTGACCGGCCTCGGGTCGCCCCACTGGGAGCCCGATGCGCGCGGCCTGCTCGCCGGGGTCACGCGCGGGACGACCCGCGCCCACGTCGTCCGTGCGACGCTCGAGGCGATCGCGTTCCAGATCGCCGACGTCGTCGACGCGCTCCCGCTCGGGCTGCACGCGCTCCGCGCCGACGGGGGCGCGAGCGCAAACGGCTTCCTGATGCAGTTCCAGGCCGACCTCCTCGGCCTCCCGGTGGAGGTCGCTCGGGAGCAGGAGACGACCGCGCTCGGCGCGGCGGCCCTCGCCGGCCTCGCGCTCGGGCTCTGGTCGCCGCCGGACGTGCGCGGCCTCCTCGGCACCGGCACCGTCTACGAGCCGACGCTGAGCCGTGACGAAGCAGAGACGCTCCGCGAGGGCTGGCGGCTCGCGATGCGGCGGGTCCTCGTCCGCTGAGGCGCAGGCGCAGGGGCGTCCACCACGCCGCCGAAGGGTCAGTCCGTGATCGGCACGCTCAACGAGGGCGCCCTCCACGCCCAGCTCAAGGCGTGGTATCGGCGCCCGGGCGACCTCCTCGAGCAGCCGGTCGACGGCTACGTGATCGACCTCGTCCGGGACGACACGCTCGTCGAGATCCAGACCGGCGGCCTCGCACCCCTCCGCCGGAAGCTCGGACGCCTGCTCGAGTCCCACCCCGTCCGGCTCGTCGTCCGCGTTCCGTTGACCCGGCGGATCGTTCGTCTGTCGGCCGCCGGCGAGGTGCTCTCGGCCCGGCGCTCCCCCCGCAAGGGGCGGCCGGAGGACGTCTTCGCGCGGCTCGTCAGCATGCCCGGGCTCCTCGCGCACCCGCGGTTCGAGCTCGAGCTGCTGCTGACCCACGAGGACGAGCATCGGCGGCACGAGCCGGGACGCGCATTCCGCCGCCACGGCTGGGTCGTCGCGGGGCGGTCGCTCGTCTCCGTCGAGCGCACGCTCGTGCTCGCGACGCCCGACGACGCCGCGGCGCTGCTCCCGGGCCTGCCGGACACGTTCGACACCGCCGACCTCGCGGCCGCGGCCTCGTGCGACCGGCGGCTCGCGCAGCAGATGGCCTACTGCCTCCGCGCCATGGGCCGGCTCGAGGTCAGCGGCCGCCGCGGGCGCGCGCTGCTCTACGCCCGCGCGCCGGCCGTCGCGTCGCGCCTCGAACCCGAAATACGCGCGGACCCGCCCGCGTTCTCTCCGGTGTGATCGCGCGGACATGGCGAGGGTGGACGCGATCGGAGGACGCGGACGCGTACCTCGAGTATCTCGAGCGGACGGGCGCGCGCGACTCGCGCGCGACGCCGGGGAACCGTGGGTTCTACGTCCTCCGGCGGACCGACGGCGACCGCACCGAGTTCGTGACGATGAGCCTGTGGGAGTCGCTGGACGCGGTGCGCGGGTTCGCGGGCGACGACCTCGCGGTCGTGTTCTACGACGAGGACGACCGCTTCCTCGTCGAACGCGAGCGGTTCGTCACGCACTACGAGCTCACCGGACCCTAGGCCGGGCCCGGCTCCTAGTCCCGGCGCTCCTGGAGGAACTTCTTCAGGCCGAGGAACGGCAGGATGAACGCCGCGAGCAGCGACGCAGCCCAGACGATGACCGCTGCTGCGATCCACGTCCCGACACCGTCGATCTCCAGCCCGTCCGAGAGGAGGTCGGTGACGATCAGCGCGAGGAGCGACGCGACCAGCGCGACGCCGCCGAGCGCGGCCGACCCGGCGCGACGGAGCTGGACGGCCATGAACGGCTGCAGCAGCGCGAGAGCCACGGTGAAGATCACGACGGCGAGCGCGAAGCCGCCGGCGTCGAGCTCCATCCCGTCGAGGACGGACGCGGCGACGAGCAGTCCCACCGCGTTGGCGACGAGGAGGATCGCCGTCCGGACGACGAGCCGGATCATGCCGGCGACCCTACCCTGCCGCGCGACCCCGATCCAGCGAGCGGCGGTAGGGTCGGGGCATGGAGGCGCTGAACGCGCGCTGCGACCTGCTTCGGTCGCTCCACGCGCCGGGAGCGCCGCTCGTGCTGCCGAATGCGTGGGACGCCGCGTCGGCGCGCGCGGTCGTCGCCGCCGGCTTCCCGGTGGTCGCGACGACGAGCGCCGGGGTCGCCGACGCCCTCGGCTACGACGACCACGAGGCCGCGCCGGCCGAGGAGATGCTCGCGGCTGCCCGGCGGATCGCGCGGGCGGTGGACGCACCGGTGACGGTCGACTTGGAATCGGGCTACGGCCTGGAGCCCGAGTCGCTCGTGGACGGGCTCGCCGATGTCGGCGCCGCCGGCTGCAACCTCGAAGACACCGATCACGCCACCGAGACGCTCGGGGACGCCGCCGAGCGCGCGGAGCGGCTGGCGCGGGTCCGCGCCGCCGCCGACGCGCGGGGCTACCGGCTCGTGGTCAACGCCCGAATCGACGTCTTCCTCCTCGACCGCGAGCGCCCGCAGGCCGAACTCGTCGACGACGCCGTCGGCCGTGCGCGCGCCTACCTCGCCGCCGGCGCCGACTGCGTCTACCCGATCTTCCTGCACGAGGACGAGGCGATCGACACGTTCGTCCGCGCCGTGCGCGGGCCGGTCAACATCCTCGCGATGGGCGCGCCGCCGATCCCGCGCCTGGCGGAGCTCGGCGTCGCACGCGTCAGCTACGGCGCGCTGCTCCAGCGCCGGGCGACGCAGTGGCTCGCGGGGTTCCTGCGTGACGAGATCGGCGGGACCTAGAGGAGGAGCAGCCCCATGGCGTCCACGATCCGCAGCGTCGAGTACTACTACGCGACCGTCCGCGACGAGCTGGGCGCCGCCTCCCGCGTGCTGTCGGCGCTCGCAGAGCGCGGCGTGAACCTGCTCGCGTTCACCGCGGTTCCGAGCGGGCCGGCCGTCGCGCAGCTCACCCTCTTCCCCGAGGATCCGCGGAGGCTGGCCGTCGAGGCGCACGCCGCCGGGCTGGTGCTCGACGGGCCGCACCACGCGCTGCTCGTTCAGGGCGACGACGAGCTCGGCGCGTTTGCGGGCGTCCACGAGCGCCTCGCCGACGGCGGCGTCGACATCTACGCGTCGTCCGGTGTCACCGACGGGCGCGGCGCCTTCGGCTACGTGGTGTACGTGCGCGAGGAGCAGTACGAGAAGGCCGCGCGCGCGCTCGGCATCTAGCGGAGCGGAGGCGGGGCCGCCGACGGCCCCGCCTCCGCGAAGCGATCAGACGACGTCGGTGGACGGCGGCGACGACGGCTCGGGCGTGGCGGGGGGAGGCGCAGCCGCGGGCGGCTCCGTCGACGTGGTCGCGGCGGTGCGCGGGCGCTCCTCGCCGCGCTCCTCGTACACGCGCCACGCGCCGTAGGCGACGACCGCGCCGAGGACGATGCCGACGTAGCTCGCCCACGCGGAGTAGTCGTCGACGAGGTTCTTGAGGAGCGCCGAGGCGAAGACGACGACGCCCAGCGCGAGCGTCACGAGCCCGTCGGGCAGCTCGCCCGGCAGCTCGACCCCGAACGCCCACGCTGCGACCCATGCGAGCGTCGCGATCGTCGCGAGGCCGAGAAGCACGCCCCAGAAGCCGTGCCAGGCGTTCGCGGATGCCGACACACCGCCGAAGTCGCCGAGGCTGACCTCGACCTTCTGCCAGGCGAAGAAGGTGTCGATGAGGAGCAGCGCCGCGGCCGCGAGGACGATCTTGCGTCCGGTCGACAGGGCGTTCAACTGATCCATGCGTCGTCCTTTCCGAAGGGGATGCGCTGACCGTTCCGTGGCCGAGGGCGGAACCCTTCCGTTCTCGGTTGCACCCTAGGAGCGGGGGAGGACGGCGTCGAGACACCGGACGGGCCACCTGCGCGCCGCTCTACAGTTCCCCCGTGAACTCGGCGAGCGCAGACGCCGCCGCGGCTCGCCTGCGGGTTCGTCATCCGGCCGTGCGGTACGCCGCGCCCGTGGCGTACGTCGCGGCGCTCGCGGCGACGTGCGTGGTGCGCGGGATCCCGACCTCGAGGGACGCGTTCTTCCTGTGGGTGCTCCTCGGGCTCGCGACGTTCTCGGTGACGACCGGCCGCGCGTCGCTCCGCGCGCTGCTCGTCGACTGGCTGCCCCTGGCCGCCGTGCTCTTCGTCTACGACGTGCTGCGCGGGTACGCCGACGGGCTGCTCGACGCGCACGTGTGGCCGCAGCTGCGGTTCGACGAGTGGGTCTTCGACGGGACCGTGCCGACGGTCTGGCTCCAGGAGCGCCTGTGGGACGGGGCCGCGGCGATCGACTGGCTCGACTGGGCGGCGTGGATCGTGTACCTGACGCACTTCTTCGCGACGCTGACGGTCGCCGCGTGCCTCTGGCTCTTCCGCCGTCCGCTCTACCGGCCGTACGCGGCGATGGTCTCGGTCCTCGCCCTGCTCGGCTTCGCGACCTATGCGCTCTTCCCCGCGGTGCCGCCGTGGATGGCGAGCGAGGAGGGCGCGCTTCCCCCGACCGAGCGCATCGTCCGGGACATCTCGGCCGCCGCCCCCGTCGACTTCTTCGGGTCGATCTGGGAGCACGGCGCGCGGTACGCGAACGACGTCGCCGCGATGCCGTCGCTGCACGCCGCGTACGCCCTGCTCATCACGCTGTTCCTGTGGACGCGCGTCGGCCCGCGGTGGCGGCCGCTCCTCGCCGCCTACCCCGTCGCGATGGCGTTCTCGCTCGTCTACACCGGCGAGCACTACGTCAGCGACGTCCTCGCCGGCTGGCTCTACGCGGTCGTCGCCTTCGCCGCCGTCACGCTCGTGGTGCGACGGCGCGAGCGCTATGCGTGACGCGGCGCTCCTGCTGCTCCCGGTCGCCGCACTCGCCCTCGTGTCGCTCGCCGGCGTCGGAGTGGTCGCGTTGCTGGCACCGGGCTTGCCCCGCGACGCCGCGTCGGCGCTCGCACCGCTCGCCGGAACCGCGCTCCTCGCCGCGGCGAGCACGCTCCTCCCGCTGGGCGCACCGACGCGGCCGGTGATCGTGGTCGTGCTCTGCGCCGGCGTCGTGCTCGGCGTGCCGTTCGTCCGGACCCTCCGAGGCGGCGGGATCCCGCTCCTCCTCGCGCTCGGCGCGATCGTCCTCGCCGGCGCCCCCGCCGTGGCGCGCGGGAGCTGGGAGGCGACGAGCCTGTACGGGAGCACGGACGCCTACCACTGGGTGTCGCAGGGCCGCGCGTACCTCGACGGGCCGGCGCCGCCGCCGGTCGAGTCCCACCCCGACCGCCTGACGTACGAGCGGTCGCGCGACCAGCACTGGGCCGTCGCCGTCCCGATGGGCGTCGCCGCGGTCGCGTGGCTCTCCGGGCGCGATCCGGCCGAGGCGTACGGCGCCCTCGGCGCGCTCCTGTTCGCGCTCCTGCCGCTCGCGACGTACGCCGCCGCGCGGGCGCTCGTCGCCTGGGAGCCGCCCGCGGCCGCCGCCGCCGGCGCGGCGGTCGCCCTCAACGCCTCGCTCCTCTTCGCGAGCCACTTCTCGTGGCAGCAGCAGCTCGCCGGGACGGCGCTCGCCTTCGGCTCGGCGCTCACGCTGCGCCTCGGTCTCGAGCCGGAGGCGCCGAGGCGGCTGCTGCTGCTGGCGGCGCTGCTCGCGGCCGCGGCGCTCGCCACGTACCGGCTCGGCTTCGCGCCGTACCTCGGCGGCCTCCTCGTCGCCGTCACGGCCGCCTACGCCGTCCGCGACCGCGGCGCCGTCCGACGCGCCGCGCTGTTCCTCGCCGCCGCCGTCGTCCTCGCGACGCCGTCGCTCGCCGCGCTCGCGCGCGGGCTGCCGGAGTTCGTCGACTCGGGCGGCTTCTCGACCGCGTTCAAGGAGCACTTCCCGCGCGGGCAGCCCGGCGAGGCGCTCGGGCTCGTGCCGCGGGTGTGGGCGATCGAGGAGGGCTGGGCCGGGGCGCTCCGTGCAGCGTGGCTGCTCGTCGCGTCGGCGCTGACGGTCGTCCTCCTCGTCGCCGGCGCGCGCCTGGCGCGGCGGACGCCCCGCGGGGACTTCCTGCTGGCCGGCGGCGTGCTCGTCCTCGGCGGCTGGCTCGTCCTGCAGCTGCCCCGGTTCGCGCCGTACCTCTCGTACAAGCTCCTCGCCTACGGCGCGCCCTTCCTCGTGCTCCTCGCGCTCGCGCCGCTCGCGCGCCGTCGCCGCGTCGCCCTCACCACGGCCGCGGGCGCCCTCCTCGTCGCCTCGGCGGCGTCGGCGACCGTGCTCGCCCGCGACGCCCGGCGCGCGCCGATCGTCGACGCGGAGGGACTCCCGGCGGACGCGGTCGTCGAGATCGGGACCGACGACCCCTGGGCGCAGGCGTGGGCCGTCTACTCGCTCCGAGACGTCCGCGTCTCGGTCGAGCGTCCCACGTACCTCCTGACGGCACAGGGACGCGAGCGCGACGCGGCCGCGTACCGACGGCGGCCGGTCACGCACGTGCTCCGCGAGACGGGCGTGGTGCCGGCGCCCTCCTGACGGGAAGACGGCGAGAGGCCGCCCCGACGGACGGCCTCTCGCGGGTTCCGGTTGCGGTGCGGGTTACGCCGAGTTGGCGAGGTCGGCGAGGTCGCTCGACTCGAGCTTCATCAGCGCGTCGCGCTCGATCTGGCGGACCCGCTCGCGCGTGATCCCGAGGCGCTTGCCGATCTCCTCGAGCGAGGTCGGCGTCCCGTCGCCGGCGAGGCCGTAGCGGAGCTCGATCACCGCGCGCTCGCGCTCCGGGAGCTCCGAGAGCACCCGGCGCACGGCCTGCGCGCGCATCGACGCGTCCGCGTCCTCGTCCGGCCCCGGCGCCTGCATCGCGAAGAGCTCGCCGAGCTCGGCCCCGTCGCCGTCGTCCCCGACCTTCTTGTCGAGGCTGGTGACGATCCGCGGCGCCTCCCGGATCTCCTTCACCTGGTTGAGCGGCAGCTTCGCCTTCTCCGCGACCTCCTCGTCGGTCGGGTAGCGGCCCAGCTCGCCCGTCAGGTCACGCTCGGCGCGGGAGATCTTCGTCTCGCGCTCGAGGATGTGCACCGGGATGCGGATCTCGCGTGCCTTGTTGCCGATGCCGCGCTGGACGGCCTGGCGGATCCACCACGTGGCGTACGTGGAGAACTTGAAGCCCTTGCGCCAGTCGAACTTCTCCGCGGCGCGGATGAGCCCGATGATCCCTTCCTGGATCAGGTCGCCGAGCGGCAGCCCGTTGCCCTGGTAGCGCTTCGCGATCGACACCACAAGGCGCAGGTTGGAGTTGATCATGCGGTTCTTCGCCTCGAGGTCGCCCTTCTCGATGCGCTTCGCGAGCTCGACCTCCTCCGCCGCCGTCAGCAGGGGATACCGGCCGGCGTCGTTGAGGAAGAGCTGGAGCGAGTCCGTCGTGAAGGACGCCGGGGCGGCGGCGGCAACACGGGGCTCGGCGGCAGGTGCCTCGTCGGTGTCGTCCTCGTCGACGACGATCTCGATCCCGCGCTCCTCCAGGTCGTGGAGGATCGCCTCGACCTCCGTCTCGGTGTAGCCCTCGTGCTCCGCGACCTCGTCGAGCTCGGCGCGCAGGACGACGCCCTGCTCCTCCGCGCGCTCGAGCAGGCGGTCGATGGTGAGGGTGGTTGCGGCTGCAGTCAGTTCGATCCCTACTTTCGTGTCCGTGTTCCTGGGCGGCGCCTGCGCTCCTCGGCCGGCTCTCGCGCGCGGCCGCGCACTGGGCGCACACCCGGGAAAACGACTATCGCTTCGGTGCTATTCCCGATCGTGATCGAGCGCGACGATGTCCCGGCTCACCCACCGGGAGGCGTCGTGCTCCCCAGAGAGCTTACCCACATTCTCGGCCGATGTGCGTCGTTCCTCCTCGCGGCGGACGAGACGCCGGTCGCTCACCGAGGTTCCCGGGACGTACCCGGGGGGAGAACGCCGACGTGGCCCCGCTCCTCGACCACGTCGTCATCCACGGCTTCCGCGCCGTGCGGGAGATCGCGTTCGAGCCGGGCGCGCTCTGCGCGCTCGTCGGCGAGTCGTCGAGCGGCAAGTCGACGGTCCTCACGGCGATCTGGTCGCTGCTCGAGGCCTCGGCGCCGGTGCCGACGGCCGACGACCTGTGGCGAGGCGGCGACGGCCGCATCCGGATCGAGGCCGAGACGGGCGACCATCGTGTCTTCCTCGACGCCCGCCCGCCGGGCACGCTCAACCTCAACCGCGACGGTGCACCGCCCGCGATCTTCCTCCCGGCGAACCTCCGCGGCGGGGTCGTCGTCGGCCCCACGAGCGACGACCGCGCGGCCGTCGCGGCCGCGTTCGTCCGGCCCGCGGAGGAGGCACTGAACGGCGGCGGTGCGATCGTCGACGGGATCGAGGCGCTGTGTGAAGCCGAGCTCGAGGGCCTGATCGTGATGGTCGAGGAGCCCGAGCTGTACCTCGGGCCGCACGCGCAGCGGCACCTCTATCGGCTGCTCCGGCGGCTCGCCGGGAACGGCAACCAGGTGCTCTACTCGACGCACTCGGCGACGTTCCTCAGCGTCGACCGGCTGGAGGAGCTCGCGCTGGTGCGGCACCGTCCCGACCACGGCACGGTGCTGCTCCAGCCGAAGGCGCTGCCCGAGGCCGAGAGCTTCCGTGCGCTCGCGGAGTTCGACGCCGAGCGGGCCGAGCTGTTCATCTCGCGGGCGGCGATCCTCGTCGAGGGACGCACGGAGAAGCTCGTGCTCCCGCTCGTGTTCGAGGCGCTCGGCCACGACCCCGACCGCGAGCGGATCGCGATCCTCGAGTGCGGCGGGAAGTCGTCGATGCCGCTGTTCGCCCGGATCTGCAACGAGTGCGAGATCCCGTACGTCGTCCTGCACGACCGCGACGCGCCGGCAGGGCGCGAGCCGATCGACTCCGAGCAGCTCGTGAACGCGACGATCGCGCAGGTCGCCCGGTCGCGGCCGGTCGTGATGGTGCCCGACTTCGAGGGCGTCTCCGGCGTGCGCGCACGGGCGAAGAAGCCGCAGAAGGCATGGCGCCGCTATCACCGCGGGGAGGGCGACATTCCGGAGCCGCTGCGCGAGGCGGTCGAGCGCGCCGTCGCAGCGGCCCGCGGCAAGCGCTGGCGCCGCCGGACGCCGGCCGGCCGGGATGGCTAACCGCGCCGGGGCCTCGACGTCCCAGCCGGTGTGCGCCGCGTCGCGCTCGTCCCGCTGCTCCTCCTCGCCGGCTGCGGCGGCTCGGCCGCCGAGCCGGCTCCGGCTCCCTCGCCGCCGCCGGTCGTGCACGCCGGAACGGGAGCGGAAGAGGTGTGGACGTTCGCCCCGTCCGGCCCCCCTCGTGCCGTCGTCGTCTTCCTCCACGGCCTCGGCGGCCCCCGCGAGGCGACGCCGGCCAACCACCGCGCGTGGATCGACCACCTCGTCGCCGGCGGCGCGGCCGTGATCTACCCGAAGTACGAGGCGGAACCGGGCGACCTGCGCCCGATGCGGCACCTGCTCGCCGCCGTCGACGCTGCCGGGCGAAGGCTCGGCTCCCCGGACGTGCCCTGGGTCGCGATCGGCTTCTCGCGCGGCGGGCGGCTCGCGGTCGAGTACGCGGCGTCGGCGGGGACGGCGGGGCTCGTCCAGCCGGCGGCGGTGCTGTCCGTCTTCCCCGGCGCCCTCTCGCCGATCGAGGAGAACGTCGGTCTCGACTTCATCGACCCCGATACGCAGATCCGCATCCTCGTCGGGGACGCCGACGACGTCGTCGCGGGCGAGGGCGCGAAGGGGCTGCTCATGCGCTTGCGGGACGTGGGGTTCCCGGCGGCGAACATCGGCGTCCGCGTCGTCCGCTCCGACGGCGGGTTCACCGCGTCGCACCTGGCGCCGCTCGAGGACACGCCCGGCGCCCGGGCGGCGTTCTGGGCGCCGGCCGACGCTCTCATCGCCGACGTCCTCGCAGCGGGCTGAGCGCCGCGCCGGCCCACGCGCGCGGCAGCCTCCGACGTGCGGCGCGGATCGAGTCCCGCATGGCGGCGGCCGTCTCGGGCCCGTGGACGCCTCGGCCGTGGCCGACGAGGACGTGTTCGGGGGCGAGGCGCAGGAGGGGCCACGGCGGCCGCAGGCGCAGCAGCGGATGGACGCCGAGCGGCTCGTCGCCGCCGCGGAAGTAGGGGATCGAGCCGAGCGCGTCGGCGATCGCGAGCACGCGCTCCCCCGGCCACCACAGCGCGGCCTCCCGCCACCACCGCGAGCGTACGAGGGGCACGAGCTCGAACGGCCCGACGGGTGCGAACGGCACCACGTGGTGGGGCACGCCGAGGCGCGCGGCCCATGCCGCGCCGTCGCGCGCGTGCCGGTCGAGGAGCTGGATCACGCCGCGCGGCTCGCCGAGCGCGCGCACCCGCTCCTCGACGCCGGGCGCGTCGAGTGGGTCCACGAGCCAGACGCCGCCGTCGGCGAGGAGCGCGTGCGACGTGCGCACGAAGCGGTCGCCCTTCCGGAACCAGCCGAACCCCCACGGCTCCTCGTCGCAGAAGCGCGTCGTCGCACCGTCGTCCCGCACGGGCGCGAGCGTACCCGCGACAATCGCGCCGTGGATGCACGCCGCGACCGGCCACTGCGCCGCGCAGACCTGCTCGACGACCCGCTCGCGCTGTTCGCGGCGTGGCTCGAGGCGGCACGGGCGGCGGGTGCGCCGATGCCCGAGGCGGTGGCGCTCGCGACCGCGGCGCCCGACGGCGCACCGTCGGCCCGGATGGTGCTGCTGAAGGGCGTCGGCGAGCGCGGGTTCGTGGTCGGCACGAACCTCGAGAGCCGCAAGGCGCGCGAGCTCGCCGCCAACCCGCGCGTCGCGCTCCTCTTCCACTGGTACGAGCTGGGGCGGCAGGTCCGCGTCGAGGGGCGCGCGGAGCGCACCTCGCACGAGGAGTCGGCTGCGCTCCACCGGGACCGCCCCCGCGCCAGCCGCCTCGCCGCGTGGTCGTCGCGGCAGAGCGAGCCGATCGGCGGCCGCGACGAGCTGGATGCGCAGTACGCCGCCCGCGAGCGGGAGTTCGACGGGGCCGACGTCCCGCTGCCGCCGTTCTGGGGCGGCATCCGCGTCGTCCCCGACGCATACGAGTTCTGGCAGCACCGCGAGAACCGGCTGCACGACCGGTTCCGGTACCGCCGCGACGGCGACGGCTGGCGGATCGACCGCCTCGCCCCCTAGAGGACGCCGGAGGGCGCTGCCTAGGCGATCAGGCTTTGCCGCAGTGCGGTCGCGACCGCCTGCGTCCGCGTGTCCGCGTCGAGCTTGTCCATCGCCTTGCGGACGTGTGTCCGGACGGTCTCGGGCGAGATGAAGAGGCGCTTCCCGATCTCCTCGTTGGAGTGGCCGTCCGCCAGGAGACGGAGCACCTCGCGCTCCCGCTGGGTGAGCGTGGGCAGGCGCGCCGCGGCGTGCGACTGCGCGAGGTAGCCCGCGAGCACCGGGTCGACGTACGTGCCACCTCCCGCCACGAGCGAGACGGCCCGTGCGAGGTCGACGAGCGGCGCCTCCTTGAGGACGAAGCCCCGGACGCCGGCGTCGAGCGCCTCCATGAGGAGCGCACGGTCGCCGTAGGCCGTGTAGAGCACGACTGCCGTCTCCGGCGCGACGCCGCCGATGCGGCGGGCGAGCTCGATCCCGGAGACCCGCGGCATGCGCACGTCCACGAGCGCGACCGTCGGCCGGTGCTGCTCGATCGTGGCGAGCGCCTCCTCGCCGTCGCGCGCGCGGCCGACGACGGTGACGCCGCTCTCCTCGAGCATGTCGACGACGGCTTCGACCATCGCCGGATGGTCGTCCGCGACGATGCAGGTGATGGTGTCGCCCACGTGGCTCCTGTTCGCAGTTCGCCGGGCCCATCCTCTCTCCCGCCCTCGCGCCGCGGTCGCCATCCCCGGAACGGGTGAGCGCGCGGCGGCGGATCCGGGGATGGTGCGACGCGGCCGCGCGGCCGATGCTCGGGACGATGGTGGAGACTGCGGCCATGACGGACGAGGCCCAGGTCGGGAGGCACGAGCCCGAGGGGCTCGACGAGCTGCTCCGCCTCGGCGCTCCGGCGATCGTCCAGACGGGGAAGCTGACGGCGCTCGGCGAGCTCGCCGGCGGCGTCGCGCACGAGATCAACAACCCGCTGTTCGCCATCCTCGGCCTCGTCGAGTTCCTGCTGCGCGAGGTGGAGGAGGGGACGAAGGCCCACCAACGGCTGCTGCTCGTCCAGGAGACGGGCCTCGAGATCAAGGAGCTCGTGCGCGCGATGCTCGCGTTCGCGCGGGAGCAGTCCGGCGAGCGCGGGACCGTGTCGCTCGACCACGTCGTCGCCGACGCGCTGGCGCTCGTCCGCCTGACGAACGCGGCGAAGGGCTTCGAGATCGTCGAGCGCCTGCACGGCCAGCCGCTCGCCGTCGTCGCGAGCCCGAACGACCTCAAGCAGGTCGTCCTCCACCTCGTCGCGAACGCGCGCCAGGCGATGCCGGACGGCGGCACGGTCACCGTCGGCGTCTCCCGCGGCTCCGAGCACGCGACCGTCACGGTCGCCGACACCGGGCCGGGAGTCCCGGAGGCGTCGCGCAGCTGGATCTTCGAGCCGTTCGCGACGACGCGCGACGACGGGACGGGCCTCGGGCTCGCGGTCGCGCGCTCGATCGCGCGCGCCCACGGGGGCGACCTCGACCTCGAGACCGGCGGGCCGGGAGCGCGGTTCGTGCTGCGTCTCCCGCTCGCCGACCGGTGAGCAGCGACGTGACCCGCGTCCTCGTCGCCGACGACCACGTCGCCGTCCGCGTCACCTACGCGGAGTACCTGGACGCCTGCGACGGCCTTCGCGTCGTCGGCTCGGTCGAGAACGGCCTCGACGCCGTCGAGTTCTGCCGCGGCGAGGCGCCCGACGTCGTGCTGATGGACGTCCGGATGCCGGTGATGGACGGGATCGAGGCCACACGGCTGATCAAGCGCGACGCGCCCGCCACCACGGTCGTGCTCGTGTCGGCGTACGAGGAGGACGACCTCGTCGAGTCGGGCCGCCGCGCCGGCGCCGACGCCTTCGTGCTGAAGGGCGTGTCGGGCGCCGAGCTCGCGGGGCAGATCCGGGAGCTGGCGGCGTGCGACGCATGACGGCCGGGGGGACGGCGCTCGTCGCCGGATGCGCGACCGTGGTCGCACGCATCGCCGCAGGCGGGATCGACCGTCGGCGGGCCGCCGCCCGCGGCGCGGACGGCGAGCGCGCGACGCGCGACCGCTTCCTGGCCGAGGTCGTGCGCGCCCAGGACCTGGAGGCGCGCCGGATCGCGGAGCTGCTGCACGACGGGGCGGTGCAGCAGCTGACGGCCCTCTCGCTCCGACTCGAGCTCGCCGCGATGCAGCGCGAGGACGAGACGCTGGCAGCGCTGGCGCGCGACGCGGGCGCGATCACGGCGACGCTCCGCCGGCTGCTCGTCGACCTCCAGCCGGCCGTGCTCGAGAGCCGCGGCGTCGGCGCGGCCGTCGAGTCGGCCGCGGACGGGCTCCGCGCCCTCGGCCTCGTCGTCGCCGTCTCGCCCTTCGACGCGCGCTTCGCACCCGACCTCGAGCAGCTGGCCTATCGCCTCGTGCAGGAGGCGCTCGCGAACGTGCTCGAGCACGCCGCCGCAGGTGCCGTCGAGATCGCGCTCTCGCTCGAGGGCGGGCGCTTCCGCTGCGTCGTCGAGGACGACGGCGTCGGCGCGCGTCCGGAGGACGTCCGGCGTGCGCTCGCGCGCGGCTCGCTCGGTCTGCACCTCGTCCGGGAGCGCGTCGAGCTCGCCGGCGGCACGTTCGGGGTGGGCGGCCGGGCGGCGGGCGGGACCCGGTTCGCCTTCGAGCTCCCTCTCGGCAGCGCGGCCGCGGCCACCCCAAGTGCGGCTGCCGAGGTGCGCACGTGAGCACGGAGTCGACCCGCTGCCTCGTCGCGGACGATCATCCCGCGCTCGTCGCCGCCGTGTCCGCGTACCTCGAGGAGCACGGGTTCGAGGTCGTCGGGCCCGCGACCGACGGCCACGCCGCCCTCGCCGCCGCCGGCGAGGAGCGCCCGCCGCTGGCGCTGCTCGACTACCGGATGCCCGGCGTCGGCGGCGCCGAGCTCGTCCGGCGCGTCAGGCGCGTCTCGCCGGGGACGCTCGTCGCCGTGTACACCGCGGACGCCGACGAGGCACTCGTCGCCGACGCGCTCGCCGCGGGCGCGCAGGGCGTCGTGCTGAAGGACGCGCCCCTGGACGACGTCGTGCGCGCGCTCCGCTCCGTCCTGCTGGGTCGCCCCTACGTCGACCCCGGGCTTGCACCCGCCGCGATCGGCGGCACCCGCGGCGGGGCGCGCGACTCGCTGACGAGGCGGGAGGTCGAGGTGCTCCGGCTGCTCGCCGACGGGCACCAGCACGGGGAGATCGGCAGACGGCTCGGGATCGGCGCGGAGACGGTGCGGACGCATGCGCGCAAGGCCGCGGACCGCCTCGGCGCACGCACACGGACGCAGGCGGTCGCGACGGCGATCCGCCACGAGCTCATCTGACCGTCGCTAGTGCTGGGCGAGCAGCCGCTCGTCGCTGCGGCGGCGGCGACGCCGCTCGAGCAGCCAGAGCGCCACGGCGAGCAGGACGACCGGCCCGCCGAGCACGACGGCGTAGACCGCGCCGGCGACCACGTCGTCGAGCAGCCCCCACGCCTCGCGCACGGCGTGCTCGATCGCGCCGTCGGGTTCGGGCGCCACCACCGCGTCGGCAGTCGTCAGCGTGAGCCGGAACGTCGCGAGCGATCCGCGGCGCGCAGTCGCGGCGACGGCGTCCTGCTGGCGCCGGAGCTCGGCGCGCAGCGCCCGGAGCGCCGCCTCGACGTCCTCGCCCGCGGCGGCCCGGCGCTCGAGCGCGGCGATCTGCGTCCGCAGCTCGTCGATGCGCTCGTTCCGCCGGTTGACGCCCGCCTGGAGGTCGTCGAGGCGGACGCGCTGCGACACGAGCGTGCCGAGCCCCGCGAACCGCTCGAACGCCGCCTGCGCCTTGGTCGTCGGCACGCGCAGGACGAGCCGGCTCGTGCCGTCGGCCCGCTCCGGCGTCCGCAGATCGGCGGCGACGACGAACCCGCCGAGGCTGCGTGCGACGCGGATCGCCCGGCGCGTCGCCCGGTTCAGCTCGGCGATCGAGCCGACGCGGAGCGTCATCTGCGCCCGGTAGAGCTGGAGCCGCGTCTGCGAGGGCGGCAGGGCGGCCGCACGCAGGGCCTCCGCATCCGACCGGGCGGCGCCTGCCGGCGCGGCCTGCCGGAGCGGCGCGGCGGCCTCGGACGAGGCGGTGCCGGCCGCGCGCTCGTCGCGGCCCGTCCCCGGCCGCGTGGCCACGACGGCCGCGACGGCGCCGATCGCGAGCACGGCGGCGAAGGCGAGGATCGGGACGAGTCGGCGGGGACGGCGCGGCTCGGGCAGATCCCGTGCGGCGGCCTCGCGGACGCGCAGCCGGAGCTCCGCGCCGGCGCGAGGGCGCGCACCGCGGATCTGCGCGGCGAGCTCGTCGAAGCGCTCGTCGAGCGCTGGGTCATGCAGGGACGGCATCGCGCATCCTCTCCTCGAGACGGGTCAGGGCCCGGGACAGCCGCGTCGAGCACGCGGTCGCGCTGATCCCGAGCAGGCGGGCGGCCTGCGGGCCGTCCAGGTCGAGCAGCACCCGCAGCGCGACGACCTCGCGCTCCCCCGCCGAGAGCGACAGGAGCGCGCGCTGGAGGTCGGGCGAGAGCCCGCCGACGAGCGGCCCCTCGTCCGCGATCGGCTCGCGACGGGCGTACGCGTCCTCGCGCCCCCGCCGTCGTCGCTCGGCGCGGAAGTGGTCGAGCGCGGTCGTCCGCGCGATCTGGCAGAGCCACGTCTTCGCCGACCCGCGGGCGGGGTCGAAGCGCGACCACATGCGGAGCGCCTTCTCGAACGTCTCCGCCGTGAGATCCTCGGCGGCCGCGCGATCGCCCGTGAGGTAGACGAGGTAGCCGTAGACGTCGTCGAGGTGCGCCTCGGCCGCGTCGGCGAAAGCGGTGGGAGCCTGCACGTCGCCTGTACGCCGCCGGCCCCGCATCCGTCACCGGCAGCGCGCGGAGCCGGCGTCGGCGAACGTCTCGCCGGCCACCGGCACGAAGCGCCAGTCGTACCCGTCCGGCCGCAGCACGAGCGCGAGCACCCCGTAGCCGCCGGCCCAGCGCGCCTCGCTTCCCGCGACGCGCCGCACGAGCGGATAGTGGCTGCGCCCGCCCGTTCCGACGACGAACTGGCGGAGCCCGCGCGCAGGCGCGAACCGCTCGTAGTCGTGGTCGTGCCCCGCGAGGTAGAGCTCGACGCCCGCGTCGCCGAGCGCGTCCCAGAGGGGCTGGATCGACCGGTCCGGGCCGTGCAGGCCGGAGCTCAGCCGCGGGTGGTGCCCGTAGGCGAGCGTGCACCGCGCGCCCGAGCGTCGCAGCACCGAGCGGAGCCAGCGCTCCTGCGGCGAGCCCACGCCGCAGCCGCCTGCCTGCGAGCAGTTCGTGTTGAGGACGACGACCTGCCACGCCCCGAGGCGGTAGGCGTAGTACCCGCGCCGTGGGTCGCCCGCCGCTGGCCCGAAGACGCGGAAGTACCCCGCCGCCCCCGGCGTCCCGTACTCGTGGTTGCCGACGGCCGGCCGGATCCTCGGCCTGAGCGCACCCCACGACGGCGCGAAGCAGCGGGCGTACTCCCCGTCCGTCCCCGCCTCGTAGACGCTGTCGCCGAGGAGGGCGATCGTCCCCGGCAGCCGTCGCGCGAGCGCGGCGGTCGCCTCGTCGCCGCTCGAGCGACACGAGGCGACGTCGCCGACGGCGACGAGGCTCGCGGTCGGCCCGGGCGCGAGCAGGGCGGCTGCGGCCAGCGCCGTCGCCAGGATCACGCGCCGAGCGTAGCGACCGCGGGCAGGGCCGGCTCGTGGCCGAGCACGCGCACGAGCGCCTCGAGGCAGCGCGGGTCGAACGCCTCGCCCGCCTGCGACCACATCAGCTCGAGGGCGTCGTCGACGCCGAACGGGGGCCGGTACACGCGCGGCGAGATCAGCGCGTCGTACACGTCGCAGACCGTGAGGATCTTCGTGTCGAGCTCGATCGTGCGGTGCCCGAGGCCGCGCGGATAGCCCTTCCCGTCGAGCCGCTCGTGGTGGTCGAGCACGAGCCGGCGGACCCGCGTGGCGAACCCGAGCTCGCCGAGCAGCTTCTCCCCGAGGTGCGGGTGCCGCCGGATCTCACGGAACTCCTCGTCGTCGAGCGGTCCCGGCTTCTTGAGGATCGCGTCGGGGACGCCGAGCTTGCCGATGTCGTGGAGGAGCCCGCCGATCGCGAGCTGGCGGAGCCGGTGCGCGGGGAGCCCGAGCTCCTCCCCGACCTGCACGGCGAGGAGCGCGACGCGGCGGGTGTGGTTCTCCGTCGACACGTCCTTCTCCGCGAGCCGACGCGTGAGGTCGCGGACGTCGGCGCCGAGGAAGGCCTCCTCCTTGGCCACGAGCTCGGCGCCCCGGAGGTCGCCGAGGAGCGGTCGCGAGGGCGCGTCGCGGAACAGGTCGACGGCGACCGGCAGCCCGACGAGGACGATCCCGCCGAGCTCGAACGCGTGGCCGAGCCACCAGCCGAGCTCGTCGTAGCGGAGCAGCAGCGCGCCGGCGAGCGAGGCCGTGAGCCAGCCGAGGCCGACGACGACCAGCAGGTCACGCTCCCGCCGGGCGAGGACGAACGTGCGGATCGCGCGCAGCGCGAGCAGGCCGAAGAGCGCGACGCCGACGACGAGCAGCGCGATCGCGGCCCGGCCGCGAGCCTCGGGCACCGCCGGGACGAGGGACGGAACGGCCATGCCCACGACGCCGACCGCGACGACGGACGTCACGAGCACGATCTGCAGCACGAGGAGCCGCCGGACGCCGTCGGGGCCGCGCAGGCCGGGCGCCGCCCCGAGCGCGAGCACGGCCGCGCCGGCCGGGAGCGTCGCGGCACCGCTGAAGGCGACGACGCCGTTCATCCCGACGAGCACGCCCGGGCTCGCGATCCCGTGAACCGCGAGGAGCCCCGCCATCACCGAGAATGCCGCGCCGACGAGGGCGGCGCGCGCGTCGTTGCGCCGCACGCCGATCACGCCGAGCGCGATCCCTGCCGCGAGGGCCGCGAGCGCGCTGGCGCCGACGGAGACGAAGTGCACCTCGCTCGAGAGGTCGACGTGGCGCGTGCCGATCCGCTCCACGAGCAGCGTCGGAGCCAGCCCGAGGATCGCGCTGAGAGCGAGCGCGGGGATCAGCGGGTCGCGACGCACCGAGTGCTCGGTATCGGCGCCGGCCGGCGCCCCCCTTAGCGGAAGAGATCCCGCTCGGGCGGCATCACGAGGTCGCGCGCGCGGCCGTCGCCCTCGAGGCGGAGGCCCCGGACGACGGCCGCGGGGACGTCGTCGAGCTTCCCCATCACGAGCTCGGCGGCGCCCGCGAGCTCGTCCGCGACCGCGATCACCGTGGCGTGGAGCTCGTACCCGGTCGCGTCGACGCGCCCGCCGTGGTCGACGAGCACGGGGAGTCCCGCGGCCCCGACGGCGACGTTCGTCGTCCCCTGCCGCCACGGCCGTCCGAACGAGTCGGCGACGACGACCCCGACCCTGCGACCCGTGCGTGCCCGGATCCCGTCGCGCAGCGCGCGTGCCGAGGCGTCGGGATCGAGCGGCAGGAGGACGACGGCGTCGGCCACGCCCGCGTTCGACGCGTCCACGCCCGCCGAGGCGCACACGAACCCGTGGCGCGTCTCGGCGATCACGAAGCTGCCGCGCACGCGGACGAGCCGCGCCGACTCCCGCAGGATCGCCTCGAGGCGGCGGGGGTCCTCGTCGTCGCCGGCGAGCGCGCAGGCGCGCTCGGACGGCTCCACGTCGGCGAGGAGCACCACGCGGCCCTCCGCCTTCGACACCGCCTTCTGCGCGATCACGAGCACGTCGCCGTCGGCGAGCTCGACCCGGTCGGCGACGAGCGCGGCGAGGTCGTCGCCGGCGCGCACCTCGGGCATCCCTTCGACGGGGAAGACCTCGAGGCGGGTCACGGCAGGCCGGTGACGCGGACCCCGGCGTGCGCGCGGTAGCGGCGGTTCACGTTGACGATCACCGCCGTGAGCCCCTCGAGCGCCCGCGCGCTCTCGAGCGGTCCCGCGTCGACGGCGCGGCCCGAGACGACGCCGCCGGCGAGCTCGAGCGCGAGCGCCTTCGCGCCCTCGTCGCCGCACACGAGCGCGTCCTCGTCGGGCGGCTCCTCGGCCAGGTTCGCCGCCGCGAGCGAGTGCAGTCCCGCGGCAACGGGAGCGCGCAGTCGCTCGGCGACGCGCTGCGCGAGCGACGTCGCCTCGTCCGTGGGGCGCACACCGTCCTTCGAGAACGCGAGCTCCGCACCGACCGAGAGAACGGGCGTGTCGCCGATCGCGTCCGCGAGCTCCTCGACGGTCGCGAGCATGCCGTCGGCCTTCACGGCGAGCACGACGAGATCCACGTCGCGGACGGCGTCGGCGTTCGTCGCCCCCCGGACGCCGAGCTCGGCCGCCGCCTGCCGGGCGCGTTCCGCGTCCCGCGACCCCACGACGACGTCGTGTCCGGCGTGGCGCGCGCGGACGGCGAGCGCCCGGCCGAAGCTCCCGGTCCCGCCGACCACGGCAACCCTCATACGGGCGCGACCTCGAGCGTGGCCTCGGCGAGGCGGCGGCGCGCGGACGCGTCGACCATCAGCGTCCGCGTCACGATCGCCCGCACCCCGAGCGCTCCGAGATCGCCCGCGTCGGACTCGTCCACGACGAGCGCGTCCACGAGCCCGGCGTAGCACGACGCGACGTGCGCCGGCGTCGTCCCGCCCGCGAGGCGCGCGAGCATCCGGTCGGCCGGCCCCTTGATCGCCCGCCCGCCGACGAGCGGGCTGACGGCCACGCAGGGGACGCGCCGGCGCTCGAGCGCCGCGCGGATGCCCGTGACGGCGAGGATCGGCCCGATCGACACGTAGGGGTTGCTCGGCGCGACGACGATCAGGTCGGCGGCCTCGAGCGCCTCGACGATGCCGGGCGCCGGCGCCGCGGTCTCCGCGCCCTCGTACCGCAGACCGTCGACCTCGTCGCGGTGGCCGCGGCCGACGAACCACTGCTGGAAGGGGAACGTCCCGGCGGGCGTCTCGAGCCACGTCCGCAGCGGGTCGTCCGTCGCCGGGACGAGGTGCGGCTCGAGCCCGAGCGCCGCGGCGATCCGGGCCGTCACCGCGGAGAGCCGCTCGCCGCGCCGCAGCGCCTGCGTCCGAACGAGGTGGAGGCCGAGGTCGCGGTCGCCGAGGCGGAACCAGTCCTCGCCGCCGAGCGACGAGACGGTCTCGAGCGCGTGCCACGTCTCGTCGGCGCGACCCCAACCGCGCTCCTCGTCGTGGAGGCCGCCGAGCGCGTACGCGATCGAGTCGAGGTCGGGCGAGACGTGCATCCCGAGCACCTCGACGTCGTCGCCGACATTGCCGACGATCGTCAGCCGCGCGGGATCGGCGACCTCGACGAGCCCGCGCAGGAACCGGGCGCCCCCGACGCCCCCCGACAGCACGACGACGTTCATGCCGCGAGGCCGAGGGAGGCGATCGCGGCCTGCGTCCGGGGCCCCACCCGGAGCCCGAGCCGCCGGAGGTCGTCCGCCGTGTCGACGTCGTCGACGAGGTTCGGGATCGCGACGGCGAGCGCCGTCACGCCGAGCTCGTCCGCGCGGGCGCGGAAGCGCGCCGCGCTGCCGGGCCCGTAGAGCGGCGCGAACAGGTCGGCGGCGGGGAGGCCGAGCGCGTTCGTCGTCCCGTCGGCCGCCGGGACGTACGCGAGCCCGCCAGCGGGCGTGGCGCGCTGCAGGGACCGCAGGTCGCGCGGGACGACGCACGGGACGTCGGCGTTGACGACGAGGATCGGTCCCGGCTCGAGGCCGCGGAGCGCGGAGGCGACGGCGGCGCCCTGCCCCGTCCCCGGATCCTCCGCGGTCGACGCGCCCAGCCCGGCCGCGAGACCGGCGGCGGCGGCGTCGTCCGTCACCACGGTCGCCGAGCCGACGACGACGCAGGCGGCGAGCACGTCGCCGAGCATCGCGAGCGCGAGCGCCGCCCGCTCCCGCTCGCCGAGGGGCGCCAGCCGCAGCTTCGCGCCCGCGCCGCGGAACGGTACGACGATCCTCGTCATGGGGAACGGAGACTACCGCCGTGGAGAACGCCCACATCGCCGACCGCCTCGACGCCCTTGCCGCGCTGCTGGACCTCGCCGGCGCGAGCACGTTCTCGACGCGCGCCTACCGCCGCGCCGCGGAGCTCGTCCGCTCGACGCCGGCTCCCGTCGCCGAGCTGGTACGCGCGGGGCGCGTGCGCGAGCTGCGCGGGATCGGGCCGGGGATCGAGCGCCGGCTGCGGGAGCTCGTGGAGACCGGCGAGATCGCGGAGCTGCGCGAGCTCGAGGCGGAGCTCTCGCCGGAGCTCGTCGGCCTCGGCCGCCTGATCGGCATCGGCCCCGGGCGGATGGCGGAGATCGGGCGGGCGCTCGGGATCGCGACGGTGGACGAGCTGCGGGCCGCCGCCGAGGCCGGCAGGCTCGCGTCCGTTCCCGGCGTGGGGCCGAAGACCGAGGAGAAGCTCCGCGCGGGGCTGGCCGAGGCGCCTCGCCGGCGTCCGCCGCGCGCGCTGCTCCTCAACCGCGCCTGGGCGCTGTCCGCGTCGATCGCGGACGCCCTCGGCGGCGAGGTCGCGGGCGACCCCCGGCGCTGGCGGGACGCCTCGGAGCGGCTCGCCGTCGTCGTGCGCAGCGACGAGCCGGCGGCCGTGCTCGACCGCCTCGCGGCGCTGCCGCAGATCGTCGCCGTGGTCGAGCGTGAGCACGACCGCGCGGTCGGCGTCACGGTCGAGGGCGTGCCCGTCGAGGTCGTCGCGGCGCCGCCGTCGCGCTGGGGGACGGAGCTCGTCCGCGCGACCGGTCCGGACGAGCTCGTCCGGGCGCTCGAGCCGCTGCCCGAGGCCGCCGACGAGGAGGCCGTCTTCGCCGCCCTCGGCCGTCCGTACGTGCCGCCGGAGCTCCGCGGCGCGTTCGACGCACCGCGGCCGCTCGTCGAGGTCGAGCACGTGCGCGGCGACCTCCACGTGCACACCACCTGGTCGGACGGGAAGGCGTCGGTGCGCGAGATGGCGGAGGCGGCGCGCGAGCGGGGCTACGAGTACCTCGCGATCTGCGACCACACGCGCAACGTCCGAGTCGTGCCGGGCCTCGACGCCGACGAGCTCCGCCGCCAGGCGGACGAGATCGCGGCCGCGAGCGAGACGCTCGCACCCTTCCGCGTGCTCCGCGGCGTGGAGTGCGACATCCTCCCGGACGGGTCGCTCGACCTCCCCGACGACGTGCTCGGCGAGCTCGACTGGGTGCAGATCTCCCTCCATGCAGGGCAGCGCGCGCCGCGGCGAGAGCTGACGGCGCGCGTCGTCGAGGCGATGCGCCACCCCGCCGCGCGCTGCCTGAGCCATCCGACCGGGCGGCTGATCAACCACCGGCCGGCGAACGCGCTCGACCTCGCGCGCGTCCTCGAGGTCGCGCTCGAGACGGGCGTCGCGCTGGAGGTGAACGGGCTGCCCGACCGTCTCGACCTCCGCGACGAGCACGTCCGGCTCGCGATCGAGGCGGGCGTCCCCGTCGTGTGCAACACCGACGCGCACTCCGTCCGCGGCCTCGGGAACATGCGCCTCGCGGTCGCGACGGCGCGCCGGGGCGGCGCCGCGCCGGCGCACGTGCTCAACACACGCCCGCTGCAGGATTTCGTTACGTAAGGTAACTTCTTGCGCCGTGTCGCACGGCGCCCCCGCCCGCCAGCACTACAACGTCACGCTCGCCGTCCTCACGTTCGCGGGGATCGCGTTCGCGCTGCAGCAGACGATGGTGATCCCCGCGCTGCCGACGCTCCAGCGCGAGCTGGACACGACGACGACATGGGTGACGTGGCTGCTCACCGGCTTCCTCCTGTCCGCCTCGGTCGCGACGCCGCTGCTCGGCAAGCTCGGCGACCAGCACGGCAAGGAGCGGCTGCTCGTGGTCTCGCTCGGCGTGTTCTTCCTCGGCAGCGTCGGCGCGACGTTCGCCTGGGACATCTCGTCCCTGATCGCGTGCCGCGTCCTCCAGGGGGCCGGCGGCGCGGTGTTCCCGCTCAGCTTCTCGATCATCAAGGACGAGTTCCCGCGCGAGAAGGTCGGCGTCGCGGTCGGGGTCGTCTCGGCCGTGTTCGGCGTCGGCGGCGGCCTCGGGCTGGTGCTCTCCGGCCTCATCGTCGACCACCTCTCGTGGCGCTGGATCTTCGGCCTGGGGGCGGTCGGGATCGGGATCGCGGGCGTGCTCGTGCACCTCTTCGTGCCCGAGTCGCCGGTGAAGACGCCGTCGCGCGTCGACGTGCCCGGCGCCGCGCTCCTCTCGACCGGGCTCGTGTCGATGCTCGTCGCGCTCAGCGAGGGCGAGCACTGGGGCTGGACGTCGGGCCCGACGCTCGGGCTGTTCGCGCTCGCGGCCGTCCTCCTCGCCACGTGGGTGGTCGTCGAGCTGCGCGTGCCCGAGCCGATGGTCGAGATGCGGATGATGACGAACCGCCCCGTGCTCTTCGCGAACGTCACGGGCCTCGTCGCGGGCCTCGCCCTGTTCGGGACGTTCGTGATCGTCCCGCAGCTCGTCCAGCTGCCGAACGGGCTGCCCCCGGCACTCGCGCGGCTCGTCGACTACGGCTTCGGCGCGTCCGCGACGACCACGGGCCTCCTCCTCCTGCCGGGCGCGATCGCGGGCTTCTTCACCGGACCGCTCTCGGGCCTGCTCGGCCGTCGCTTCGGCTCGCACGTGCCGATGGCGATCGGCGTCGGCCTCGGCGCGCTCGGCTTCGGGATCCTCGCCCTCTGGCACGACGAGCCGTGGCAGATCGTGCTCGGGATGGGGATCACCGGCGCCGGCATCCCGATGAGCTTCGCCGCGCAGGCCAACGTGATCGTCCAGTCCGTCCGCCAGACCGAGACCGGGATCGCGACCGGGATGAACACCGTCATGCGCACCGTCGGCGGCGTGATCGGCGGCCAGGTCGTGGCCGCGATCCTCGCGGCGGACACGATCGGGCGCACGTCGATCCCGGCCGAGTCCGCCTTCACGGCGGCGTTCGCGATCGGCGCGATCGGCTCCCTGGTCGCCGTCGGCGCCGCGCTGCTCGCGCGCCCGCGCCGGCCGCGTTCGGCCGAGCAGCCGGTCCGGCAGGCGGCGTGACCGCGTCGGCCGCACCGGCGCTCGTCGAGGCCTTCGAGCGGCTGACGGCGGCGTTGCTGCGGCGCCGGGGGATCGACAGCGACACCCTGCCGCCGACGCAGCGCGTCGCACTCGCGGCCGTCGTCGGCGAGGGACCGCTTCGCCTGCGCGCGCTCGCGGAGCGGATCGGCACGACCGACGCGACGGCGAGCCGCACCGTCGACGCGCTCGAGGCCGCGGGGCTCGTGGAGCGGACGGTCGCGCCCGAGGACCGCCGCGGCGTCGTCGTCGCGGCGACGCGGTCGGGCCGGCGGCGGCTCGACGAGCGGCGCCGTCAGTTCGCGGCCACGCTCGAGGCGGGCCTCGCCGACCTCCCGCCCGAGGACGCCGAGCGGCTCGTCCGCCTGCTGGACGAGCTCGCGGAGGCGGTCGCGGAGCCGGGGCTCAGCCGGCGGCGCCCGGCCCCGTCGTCGCCCACTCGGTGAGGTCGTACCAGTGGGTGGCGCGGAGCGCCTCGGCGACGGCCGGGTCGGTGTGCTTCGCGTAGAAGACGTGGTGGTCGAGGTCGCAGCAGATCGCGACATCCGACAGCGAGGTGTGCGGCAGCGCGCCGAGCGCCTCCGCCGGGAGCTTCGCCTCGGAGACCGTGTAGTGCTTGAACTGGAGGTGCGGGGCGATCTCGAGCAGGTCGGGCCAGTCGGGGCAGGTGCGGGAGCTCATCGATCCCTCAGTTCGGCGGCGGCGGTCGTTTCCTCCCGCACCCACCGGCCGTCGACGCGCACGAGGCCGCGCTCGTCGCCGCCGGGGTAGACGAGCAGCGACGCCGCGTCGTCGAGGTGGTGGAGGAGCCGGCCGCTCGCCGGATCGGTCAGCGCGAGGCGGACGGAGAACCGCCCGTCCGCGAGCGGGAGTCGGTCGATCTCGAAGCGCAGCGCGAGCGGCCCGGTGCCGTCCCAGCCGAGGGCGTCCGTGTCGACGGCGCCCGAGGCGAGCAGGATCGCGCCCTCGCCGCGGAGCTCCCACGCGAGGCGGGGTGCCGGGAGGGGCCGCTCGGCCGCCACGCGGACGCGGAGCGTCGCGCCCTCGCCGCCGAGGAACTGGGCGCGCGACTCGCCGTCCGCGCCCAGGAGCTCGACGGCCTCGACGCGCGCCTCGCCGCTGCCCCACTCGCGCAGCCCCGCCGTCCGCTCCGCCGGATCCTCCTCCGCCGCGAGCATGCGGTGGTACCGGACGATCGCCTCGTGGGTCGGCCCGTCGAACTCGAGCGCGCCGTTGCGCAGCAGGACGGCGCGATCGCAGAGGCGTTCGACGGCCGACGCGTCGTGCGAGACGAAGACGATCGTCCCTCCGCGCTGCTTGAACTGGAAGATCTTCCCGAAGCACTTGCGCTGGAACGCCTCGTCGCCCACGGCGAACACCTCGTCGAGCAGCAGCAGGTCGGCTTCCACGTGCGCGGCGATCGCGAAGCCGAGGCGCATCACCATGCCGGAGGAGTACGTGCGCACCGGCAGGTCGATCGCGTCCTCGAGGCCGGCGAACGTGACGATCTCGTCCATCCGCTCGCGCACGGCCGCACGGCCGAGCCCGTGGATCGCCCCGTTGAGGAAGACGTTCTCGCGCCCGGTGAAGTCGGGATGGAAGCCGGCGCCGAGCTCGAGCAGCGAGCCGACGCGGCCGTCGACGGCGAGCCGGCCCGACGTCGGCTTGAGGATCCCGGACACGAGCTTCAGCAGCGTCGTCTTGCCCGACCCGTTGCGCCCGACGAGGCCCACGGCCTCCCCCGGCTCGACGGCGAGCGAGACGTCGCGCAGCGCCCAGACGTCGGTCGCGGTGCCGCGCCCCGGCGAGAGCAGGAGCTCCTTGAGCGTCCGCGCCTCGTTCGCCTGGACGCGGAACCGGCGGGACACCGCCTCCGCGCGGATCGACCCGGCGCTCATGCCGCCGAGGCCACGCCGAGCGCGCGCCCGACGATCGTCGCGAGCACCGCGACGAACGCCGGCTCGGCGTTCGGCATCTCGATGCGCTCGAGGTCGAGCCCGAGCTCGCGGGCCCGCTGGACCGCCTCCGTGTCGATGTCCCACCGGATCTCGAGGTGGTCGGCGACGAAGCCGACGGGGCAGACGAGGACGCGCTCGACGCCGAGGCCGGCGAGCGACCCGAGGTGGTCGAGGATGTCGGGCCCGAGCCACGGCTCGCCCGTGGGCGACTCGGACTGGAACGAGAACGACCAGTCCTCGACGCCGGCGCGCTCCGCGACGAGGCGTGCCGTCTCGAGGAGCTCGTCGCGGTACGGATCGCCCTCGTCGAGGATGCGCGCCGGCAGCGAGTGCGCCGTGAAGATCACGTGGCGCCCGCGGTCGCGCACGCGGTCGGCGAGCAGGTCGACGAAGCCCGGCTCGTCGCCCCAGCGGTCGACGAAGACGAGCTCGGCGCGGCCGCCGACCGCCTCCTCGAGCAGCGCCCGGTACTTCCCGATCGACATCCGGGAGTAGTGCGGCGCGAGCACGAGGCCGACGACGCGCGTCGCCCCGCCGGCGACCGCTCGGTCGGCGGCCTCCGCGATCCGCGGCCGCCAGTGCCGCATGCCGGTGAAGACGGGGATGCCGAGCGCCTCCTCCAGCCGCGCCCGTGTCTGCTCGGTGATCGCGTTGAGCGGCGAGCCCTCGTCGATCCCGAGCGCCCGGTAGCGGCTCACGAGGTCCTCGAGGAGCTCGGGCCGGATCGCGCGGCCTCCGCGGATGTCCGCGTAGTAGGCGGGCACGTCGTCGAGGCGCTCGGGGCTCCCGTACGCCATCAGCACGACCGCATCGCTCACACCCGCGCCTCCACGCCGGCCTCCCGCACGAGCTCCACGAGCCGCCCGAGGACGTCGGGATCCGTCTGCGGCAGCACGCCGTGGCCGAGGTTGAAGATGTGCCCGGCGCGGTCGGCGGCGCGGTCGAGCACGTCCTGCGCCGCGAGGCGGATCCGCTCCCAGGGCGCGAGCAGGACCGCCGGGTCGAGGTTGCCCTGGACGCCGCGTTCGGGACCGACCTCGTTCCACCCGCGGTCGAGAGGGATGCGCCAGTCCAGGCCGATCACGTCGCCGCCCGCGTCCGCCATCGCGCCGAGGAGGGTGGCCGTCCCGGTGCCGAAGTGGATCGTCGGGACGTCGACGGCCGCGAGGATCCGCGCCGAGTACGGGGCGACGAACTCCTCGTAGTCCGCAGGCGAGAGCGCCCCCGCCCAGGAGTCGAAGAGCTGGATCACGTCGGCCCCGGCGGCCGCCTGCGCCGCGACGTACGACGCGAAGCCGTCCGCCAGCCGGTCCATCAGCGCGTGCCAGACGTGCGGCTCGCGGTACATCAGCTCCTTCACGCGCACGAAGTCGCGGCTCGGCTTCCCCTCCACGAGGTAGCCGGCGACCGTGAAGGGGCCGCCGCAGAAGCCGACGACCGCCTTCTCGTCGGGCAGCTCGTCGCGCACGATGCGGACGGCCTCGAGGATCCGCTCGTCCGGGGCGGCGGGCCGGAGGCGTTCGACGTCGGCCCCGGTGCGGATCGGCCGCGAGACGACGGGCCCGACGCCGTCGACGAGCTCGACCTCGATCCCCATCGCCAGGACGGGCGTCATGATGTCGGCGAACATCACCGCGGCGTCGACGTCGTGGCGGCGGACGGGCTGGAGCGTCACCTCCGCGCACAGCTCCGGCTGCTCGCAGACCTCGAAGAGGGTGTGGCGCGTGCGGATCTCGCGGTACTCCGGCAGCGACCTCCCGGCCTGGCGCATGAACCACACCGGCGTCCGCTCCACGGGCTCACGACGCGCGGCGCGCACGAGGAGCGGCTCCATGGGACTTACACTAGCCCGCCGTGCCCGGGCCGCTCGCCGCACGCTGGACGCTTCGCGACCTCCCGGAGGTTCGCGCCGGGGCGGCCGCGCACGCGCACGTGGAGATCGGGAACGCGGGCACGGCCGCGTGGCGCGCGGGCGACGTGCTCGCGTCGTCGCACTGGCTCGACGCGCGGGGGAACCCGATCGTCTGGGACGGCCCGCGCACGCAGCTGCCGCGGACGGTGGCACCGGGCGAGCGCGTGACGCTCGCGGTCGAGCTGCGCGGGCCGCTTCCGCCGGGCTCGTACCGGCTCGCGCTCGACCTCGTGGACGAGCACCGCCTGTGGTTCGGCGAGGCGGGGAGCGAGACGCTGCTCCGCGACGTCGAGGTCCTGCCGCGCATCGCCAGGCGCCTCGCGGCGGTCGGCGGCGATCCGCGCGCGCTGGCCGCGCAGGAGGAGCCGCTCGTCGCGGAGGACGAGGCCGAGGCGGTCGCCGTGCTCGCCGAGGGGCTGTCCCCGGCACCCGACTGGTCGAGACGCGTCCTCGACGCGCACCAGGAGGGGTACGCGCTCGTCGGCGGCTCGATCGACTGGCGCCGGCGCGGGGTGCTGACGCGGCGGCCGGCGGCGCTCGCGGCGTACGCACCGGGGCAGGGCCGGGTGCCCGGATTCCGGCACCCATTCGTCGCATACAGCCATGTCAGGGAGGTGACCCCTGCGCCGGCCGACCCGGTCGCGGGGCTGCCGGCGGCGTGGGCGCCCGAGGGCGAGCCGGCGGTCTTCGACGGCCGCATCGTCGTCCGCGTCGGCTGACCCCGGGTCCCGTCGGGCGGTGCCGGGGTCCGAGCCTGCGCTAGAGCTCGGCCGCGATGCGGTCGTCGACGCGCGCGAAGACCCAGGCGCCGAGAGCGAGCGAGACGACGCCTGCGACGACGAGGTAGACCGTGTCCGCGAGCGACGGCGCGGCGCCCTCCCAGAGCGGCGCGCGCAGCGCCTCGATCGGCGGCGTCACCGGATTGCCCCAGCGGAGGAGGTCGACGAGCGTCGGGTGCTCGTCGGCGCCGGGGATCTGGTCGAACGAGTAGAGCACGGGCGTGAGGAAGAACCACGGCAGGAGGAGCGCCCCGACGAGGTGCTCCACGTCGCGGAAGACGACGTTGAGGGACGCGAGCGCGAGCGCGATCCCCGCGGTGAGCGCCACGAACGGCACCGCGAGCGGCACGGCCAGCCAGAACGTGTCGCGGGCGGCGGGCACGAGCACGATCGCGAGCACGAGCAGCACGGCGAGCATCACCGCGAACGTGACGAGCTGCGTCGCGACCGCCGACAGCGCCACGAGCTGGCGCGGGAACCGCGTCTTCCGGATCAGCGGCGCGTAGTCGAGCATCGACCGTGACGCGAGCGTCAGCGACGTCGAGAAGAACACCCACGCCGCGACGCCGACGAGCACGTAGAGCGCGTAGTCGTGCAGCGACGAGCCGACGCGCAGCAGCACGGAGAAGACGACCACGTACACCGCCATCAGCAGCAGCGGGTTGGCGAGCGACCAGAGGACGCCGAGCGCCGACCCCTTGTAGCGGGCCTGGAAGTCCCGCCGGAAGAGGCTGCCGAAGAGGTCGCGGTACCGCAGCAGGTCGGCGTAGACGGCCATCGCGTCCGCAAGCGTAGAGCCGGGCGTCCCACACATGCGCTTTACTCGGCTGAGCTACCGTGTCCGGCCGATGACTGCGCTTGCGGCGACCGCCGCCCTCCCCGTCTCCGCGGCGGTCATCCTCCTCACCCTGCGCGTCCGGCCGCGCCGCCTCGTCGCCGTCCCGCGCGGCGACCGCTGGCACGATCGCGAGACCCCCGTCGGCGGCGGAATCGGCATCGTGGCGGGCCTCTTCGCGGCCGTCGCGCTCGCGCTCGCCACCGGTGTGATCGAGTGGAGCACGGAGCTCGGCGGCGTCCTCGCGGGGTGTCTCGTCGTCTTCGCCGCCGGGCTCGTCGACGACCTCGCGTCGCTCCCGCCGCTCGCGAAGCTCGGTGCCCAGGTGGTCGCGGCGGTGATCGCGCTCGCGTGCGGTCTCTCCGTGGAGATCGTCGGCAACGACGCGCTCGCGACGGCGATCGGCCTCCTCTGGCTCGTGGGGATGACGAACGCCTTCAACCTGCTCGACAACATGGACGGCCTCGCCGCGACGCTCGCCGCGATCGCCGGCGTCTACTTCGCGATCGACGCGGCGACCGCGCACGAGAACGACCTCGTCCTCGTGCTCGCGCTCGCGCTGTCGTTCGCCTGCGTCGGCTTCCTGCCGTTCAACGTCCGGCGCGCCGGCGGCGCGAGGATCTTCATGGGCGACGCCGGCAGCCAGGCGCTCGGGTTCGTGCTCGCCGCGCTGGGGCTCCTCGCCAGCTGGAACGTCGCGGGGACGACCGTGGCGACGCTCCTCCTGCCGATCCTCGTCCTCGCCGTGCCGATCCTCGACACGGCGCTCGTCACCGTCGTGCGCCTGCTCGAAGGGCGGCCGATCAGCCAAGGCGGCCTCGACCACACCTCGCACCGGATCGTCCACCGCGGGCTGTCAGAGCGGCGCGCGCTCGTCCTGCTCGCGCTCGTCTCGGCGGCGCTGGGGGCGACGAGCCTCACCTACAGCGTCCTCGACGACGCCTGGATCGCGACGATCGGGGTGCTGCTCAGCTTCGCCCTCCTCGTGCAGTTCGCGAGCTTCATCGGCGAGGTGGAGCGCCGGCCCGACCGCCCGGGCCCGGTGGGCCGCCTGGTCGTGCACCGCCAGCGCTTCGTCGAGGTGCTCGTCGACTTCGCGCTCATCACCGCGTCGCTCGCGGCCGCGTTCCTCCTCCGCGTCGACGGCACGGGCACGGACTACCAGCGCCACATCGTCGCGGTCTCGCTCCCGGTGATCCTCGCGGCGCGCTACGCGGCGTTCATCCTGCTCGGCCTCTACCGCGGCGTCTGGCGCTACGCCAGCGCCGGCGACGCCGTCCGCGTCGTCGCCGCCGTGGCGATCTCCGAGATCGTCGCCGTCGCCTTCGTCGCGCTCACGAATCCCTTCGGCGACTTCCCGCTCGACGTGTACGCGATCGACGCGCTCCTCTGCGCGCTGCTCGTCGGCGCGTCGCGCTTCGGCGAGCGCGCCTTCGCGCGGGCCCTCAACGTCGTCGCCGGCCGCGGGACGCAGCGGCGCACGCTCGTCGTCGGCGCCGGGCGCGCCGGGCGGAGCCTCCTCCGCGAGCTGCGCGAGCAGGCGGACGTGCGGGTGGTCGGGTTCGTGGACGACGAGCCGCGGCTCCGCGGACGGTCGGTGCTCGGCGTGCGGATCCTCGGCGGGACGGGCGACCTCTCGGAGCTGCTCCGGTCGACGGCGGCCGACGCCGTCTTCGTCACGATCCCCGATGCGCCGCGCGAGCGGCTCGCCGCCGTGGTCGCCGCCTGCGACGCGGCCGCCGTCGACTGCCGGTTCGTCCGCCGCCAGACCGACCTCACGCCGGACGCCGTCCTCGGCGTCGGCGCGCGGTGACGACGGCGACGCGGACGGAGCGCGCGCCGGCGGCGCGCGGGGAGACGCGCGCGGACCGGCTCGCGGCGGCGCTGCCCATCCTCTGCGTCTTCGCGTTCTTCGCGTTCGTCTACGCCTGGCAGGCGTGGCTCGTCGCCTCGCCGTTCGTCTTCGTCGACGAGCTCCGGTACTCGCAGATCGCCCGGTCGATCGCCGAGTCGGGGACGCTGAGCCGGCGCGGCGAGCCCGCCGGCCTCGACACGCTCGCCGAGGTCGCCACCGCCCCGGCCTGGCTCGTCGGCGACACGGCCACGGCGTACCTGCTCGCGAAGACGATCGGGGTGCTGGCGATGACGTCGGTCGTCTTCCCGACGTACGCGCTCGCGCGGATGCTCGTCTCGCGGGGGTGGGCGCTCTTCGCCGCCTCGGCGGCGGCCGCGATCCCGGCCTTCACGTACGCCTCGCTGATCCTCCAGGAGCCGTTCGCGTACCCCCTCGCGGCGTTGTTCTTCCTCCTCCTCGTCCGCGCGCTCGTCTCGCGGAGGCGGCGCGCCTTCGCCTACGCGGCGGCGGTGGCGCTCGTCGCACCCTTCGTCCGCGACCAGCTCGCGGTGCTCGCCGTGATCCTCGCGCTCGCGCTGCTCTGGACGGTCTGGCGCGGCGAGCGTGCGCTGCGCTGGCGGCGCGGCTGGGACCGCTGGGACAGGGCCGGCGCGGCGATCCTGGCCGTCATCGCCGTGGTCGCCGCGAACTCGCTGTTCGCCGCGGGGTCGTTCACGTGGGAGCGCGCGACCGGCGACTACAAGGGGCGGATGCTCGAGTACGGGCTGTGGGCCGGCGGCGCGTTCGCGATCGGGATCGGGATCCTCCCCGTCGTCCTCGCGCTCGCGTCGCTCGCCCCCCGGCGCGATCTCCCGCGGACGGCCGCCGAGCGCGCGTTCACGCTCGTGCTCGGCCTGTCCGTCGCGCTCTTCGGGATCTACGCGGCGGCGAAGGCGGCGCACCTCTCGACGGTGTTCGCGACGCGGGTCGCCGAGCGCAACCTGATCTACCTCGCCCCGCTCGTGTTCGTCGCCACGGCGTCGTGGCTCGCCCGCCCGCGGCTGCGACCCGTGCCGGCGATCCTCGCGGCCGCGGCGGTGCTGCTGATGGTGACGGTGACGCCGATGATCCTCGAGTTCCCCTACTTCGAGGCGCCCGGCTACTCGATCCTCGCGATCGGCAACCGGGAGTGGGAGCTGCCGGCGGCGACGCTGCAGGACTTCGTCGTCTGGGTGTTCGCCGCGGGGCTCGCGCTCGCCGTCACGATCGTCGCCCTCCGCCGCCGCGCGCCCGCGGTCGCCGCGGCGCTCGCCGTCGCCGTCGCCGTCGCGATCCTCGCCTGGAACGCCACCGGCGAGGTGTACGCCGCCGCCGGCTCGAACACCGCCGCCGACGACCTCCGCCGCGGCTTCCCCGACCCGCCGACGTGGGTCGACGACGCGACCGGCGGCGCGCCGACCCTGTTCCTGGGCAAGCAGGTGACGAACGCGAACGGGATCAACCTGCTCGAGTTCTGGAACCGCTCGATCGAGAAGGTGTGGAGCGTCGACGGCACGGCGCCTGGTCCGGGCCCGATCGTCACGCCCGACCTCGCGTCCGCCGACGGCCGCCTCTTCCCCGACCCGCACCTGCAGTACGTCGTCGCCGACCCCGGGATCGACGTCGTCGGGCGCCTCGTCGCGCGTGGCGGGTCGTGGCGGCTGTTCCGGGTCGCGCCGCCGCTCCGGTTGCGCAACTCCACCACGGGCCTCTTCGTCGACGGCTGGATGGGCGCCGAGAGCGGCTACTCGCAGTTCGTCGGCCGCGGGCCCGGGATCATGAAGGTGACCGTCTCGCGCGCGGGCTGGAACGGCGAGGACGTCCCCGGCCGCGTGACGATCCGCGTCGGCACGCTCGTCGTCGGCGCCGACAAGCAGCCGGCCATCGGCGAGGTCACCGCCGTCCGCCGCTGGCGCGTGCGCGCGGGCGAGGCGAAGACGTTCGAGATCCCGACGCCGCCGCCGCCCGTCCGTGCGGAGGTGACGATCGACCCGACGTTCGTCCCCGCCGAGCTCGACCCTCGCAACTCCGACCGCCGCGCGCTCGGCGCCGTGGTCGGCTACGCGTGGCTGCCGCGGAAGGCCGCCACGAGGTAGGTGAACCGCCAGCGCAGCGCCAGGCGGGCCAGCGGCGTGCGCTCGGCGGCGGCGAGGGCGGGACGGACGAGGCGCGGGGGGGAGTGACGCTGCGGGAACAGGAACGGGCGCAGCGCGAGCCCGTCCCACCCCGCGCGACGGAGCTCGGCGCGCACGGTCTCGAGCGCGAACTGCCGCGGGTTGAGGTCGAAGACGAGCTTCCGCGTCGTGAAGGCGGCGACGCGGCGGAAGAACGCCTCGCGGTCGTCGGCGTAGTAGATCGCGCGGAACACGGTCGCTGCCGCGACGGGCTCCGCCGGCGCGTACGTGTTGAGGTCGCCGTGCTCGACGCGGCCGCCCAGCCGCCGCCCCGCCGCGGCCACCATCGCCTCGCTCGCGTCGACGCCGCGGTAGTCGAGACCGAGCCGGAGCAGGTGCTCGCCGAGCCCGCCGTCGCCGCACGCGAGGTCGAGGACGGCGTCGCCCGGGGTCAGACCCGGACCGAGCCCGACGACGAGCGCGGCGCGGTGCGCGAGGTAGGCGTCCGCGTCGGCGTACGCCGTCTCGGTCCAGCGCTCGGCCTGCGGGTCGTACTTCTCCGTGCTCACAGGGCGCGCAGCCGCTCCGGGTGCTTGCGCACGAAGCGGAGGATGCCGCTCCAGTGCCACAGCGTCCGGCGGTCGAGGAAGCGGCGGTCGCTCGCGCGGTCGTAGGCGTGCACGACGACCGCGTCCGGCACGTACCAGCGCTCCCAGCCGGCCTCGGCGGCGCGGTAGCAGAGGTCGATGTCCTCGCCGTACATGCGGAACCCGGGGTCGAAGCCGCCGAGCTCGTCGAGCATCGCGCGCCGCAGCACGAGGAACCCACCGAGCATCCAGTCCGCCGGCACGGGCTCGGACGGCCGCTCGTCGAGGTGGTAGTGCGCGGTCTGCGTCTCCATCGGGCGACGGAGGAGGCGGAGCGGCGTCCGCCGCACGAGCGTCCCGCGGACGGTCGGGAAGCGGCGGCGCGAGGGCTGCCACGTGCCGTCGGGGAAGCGCATCTGCGGCCCCGCCACGCCGGCGCGCGGGTGTGCGTCGAGAAAGTCGCGCAGCACGAGAACGGCACCGGGCTCGGGCACGGCATCGGGGTTGACGATCGCGACGAGGTCCGCCGTCGTGGCGGCGATGCCGCGGTTCGCGTTCGCCGCGAACCCGAGCGGGCGCGGGTTCTCGAGCACGTGCACGCCCTCCGGCAACCCCTCGACGCTGCCGGGCACGTTCGCGACGACGACGGTCTCGTCCACCTGCGGGACGAGCGCCGGGAGCAGCGTCCGCAGCTCGGGGGCGTGCCCGTGCGAGACCACGACCGCGGCGACGCTCACCGGCCGAGCACCTCGCGGTACACGGCGAGCGTCCGCCGGGCCGTCTCCTCCCACGAGAACGCCTTCGCGCGCTCGAGCCCGGCGGCGCGGAGGCGGTCGCGCTCCGCGAGCGCCCGGCGCACGCCGTCGGCGAATCCGTCGCGGTCGGCGTACACGGCCGCGTCGCCCGCGACCTCGCGCAGCGCCGGCTCCGGAGCGGCGACGACGGGCGTCCCGCTCGCGAGCGCCTCGAGGACGGGGAGCCCGAAGCCCTCGTAGCGCGACGGGAGCAGCAGCGCGGCGGCGGCGCGGTACAGCTCGGCCAGCTCGGGCTTCGCCACGTAGCCCCGCAGACGCGCGCCGCGACGCTCGAGCTCGCGTGCGAGCGCCGGCTCCTTCTCGGGCCCGACCACCACGAGCGGCAGCCCGACAGCGGCGGCCGCGTCCGCCGCGGCGAGCGGGTCCTTCCGCTCCTGGATCGCCCCGACGAAGAGCAGGAAGGGCTCGCCGTCCGCCTCGCCGGGGCCGAACGCCGGGTCGACGCCGTTCGGCGTGACGACGATCTTCGCGTCGGGCGTCCCGTACAGCTCGCGGAGATCGCCCCTCGTCCGCTCCGACACGGCGAGCACGCGCTCGGCGCGGCGGACGGCGCGCGGCACCATCGTCTTGAAGGTCAGGCGGTCGAGCAATCCCATCAGGGAGGGGTCGCGCTCGAACGACAGGTCGTGGATCGTGACGACCGCCGGGACGTCGAGGCGCAGCGGCAGCGCGTGCTGGAAGTGGGCGAGCGCCGGCCGGAGCCGCCGCAGGAGGCGCGGCAGCGAGACCGCCATCCGGAGCTCCTGCGAGCGCGCGGCCAGCGCGACCGGCTCGATCCCCGCCGGGACGAGCTCCGGCCGCCGGGTCACCGCCGCGATGCGGACGCCCTCCGCGAGCGGGGCCAGCGCACGCAGGAGGTTCTCCGTGTAGGTCTCGTCGCCCGTCCGGTTGCGGCCGAGGACGTCGGCGTCGATCACGACGAGCGGGTCAGGCACCGGCCGCCTCCTCGTACACGCGCACCGTCGCGGCCGCGACCGCGTCCCACGTGTAGCCGGCGGCGCGCGCGACGCCGCGCCGCCCGAGCTCCTCGCGATCCGCGATCGCGCGCTCGATCCCGTCGGCGATCGCGGCCGGGTCGTAGGGGTCGACGAGCACCGCGGCGCCGTCGGCGACGTCGGCCATCGCCGTCCCCTCGCTCGTGACGACGGCGGCGCCCGACGCCATCGCCTCGAGGACGGGGATCCCGAAGCCCTCGTAGAGCGACGGGTACGCGACGCAGAGCGCGCCGCGGTAGAGCCGTGCCAGCTCGTCGTCGTCGACGGCTCCGAGCCACTCGACGCCCCCGACGTCGACGTCGCCCCAGCCGCGCGCGCCGACGACGCGGAGCTCGATCCCGAGACGGCCGACGGCGTCGACGAGGCGCGGGAGGTTCTTGCGCGGCTCGAGCGTCCCGACCGCGAGGACGTAGTCGCCCTCGGCACGCGGCCCCTCCGGCGCGAACGGCGGCCCCACGGCGTTCGGCACCACGCGGACGCGCTCCTCCGGGACCCCCGCCAGCGCGACGACCTCGCCCCTCGTGAACTCGGAGACGGCGATCACGCGCGCCGCCGCCCGGATCACGCGCCGCACCGTCACGGCGCCGTACGCGCGCGACCAGCGGCGGAACGCGTCGGGATGCCGCAGCACGGCGAGATCGTGGACGGTGAGGACGAGCGGCACCCGCGCGTGCAGCGGCGCGCGGAACGTCGGGCAGTGCAGCACGTCGACGCCGCGCGCGCGCAGCGGCAGCGCGACCGGGTACCACCAGAGGTCGCGCACGGCCGCCGTCATCCGCCCGCCGCCGCCCCAGCGGAAGCCGGTCAGCGCCACCCGCTCGCGGAGCTGCGGCAGCAGCCCCTCGAGGTAGCGGGCGGTGCCGGCCCGCGTGAGCGCCAGGGGCGAGAGGTCGATCCCGACGTTCACAGGCGCTCACGGTACGCCGCGAGCATGATCTCCCCGACCCGCCGCCAGGTGAACCCGCGCGCGTGCCCCAGCCCGAGCGGCACGAGCCGGCCGCGCTCCTCGACCGCGCGGCGGATCCCGGCGGCGATCGCGTCGGGATCCTCCGGGTCGGCGCGCACGGCCGCCTCGCCGCTCGCCTCGTCCATCGACGGGTGCGCGGAGGCGACGACCGGCGTCCCGGCCGCCATCGCCTCGACGATCGGCATCCCGAAGCCCTCGAACCGCGACGGGTACACGGCCGCCGCGGCGCCGCGGTACAGCTCGGCGAGGCGCTCCTCGCCGACGTACCCGAGCCGGACGATCCCGGGGTGGTCGAGCTGCGGCTGCTCGCCCCAGCCCTCGGCACCGACGACCGCGAGCGCGAGCTCGCCCTCGAGGCGCCGCCACGCCTCGACGAGCGTGGCGAGGTTCTTCCGCGGCTCGAGCGTCGCGACGGTGAGCAGGTACGGGCGGCCGAGGTCGGCGGCGGGGCCGTCGGGGCGGTAGGCGGGACCGACGCCCGGCGGCGCGACCACGAGCCGCTCCTCCGCGACGCCGAGCCGGTCGCGCACGTCGTCTGCCGTGAAGCGCGAGTTCGTGAACACCACGTCCGCCGTCCGCGCGGTCTCGCGGTACTTCGCGCCGTGCATGCGGCGCGTCCAGCCGGTCGTCCACTCGGGAAAGCGCAGCGGGACGAGGTCGTGCACCATCGTCGAGCGGACTCCGCCGCGCTGGGCGGGGAACATCCAGTCGGAGAAGTGGAACACGTCGAGGGCGCCGACGACGCGCTCGACCGGCGGCCGTCGGAGCACGCTCCACGCCTCGCGCACCCAGCGCGCCCCGGGGAGGACGACGAGCCGCCGCGACGCCGGGACGCCGTCGAGCGCCGCGGGAATCGCCCGGCGTCCGCGCGTGCCGGTGACCGCGAACGCGACGACCTCGTCCTCGGGCGCGGCCGCCGCGAGCCCGCGGAGCGACCCGAGCACGTAGTTGCCGACGCCCGTGCGCGGGAGGGCCAGCGGCGAGACGTCGAAGACGACTCTCACGGGCGGTAGCGCAGCCCGGTCACGCGCACGCCGAGACGCCGGGTGTCGCCGCCGCCGGGAACCGCGGTCGGCGTGACGCGGAAGGAGACGTCGCACACCCCGTCCGCGCCGTGCAGCGGCACCTCCCACACCGTCTCCTCCACGCCCGGCGTGACCTCCGTCGCGACCCGGCGCGGGCCGGAGCGGGCGACGACCCGCTGCGGCACCGAGATGAGCTTCGGGTCCTGCGCGAGGCGGACGGCCAGCGTCCCGCCCCGGCAGCGGAACCGGCGGTACGAGAAGCGGCCGCCGCCCCAGGCGTCGTCGTAGATCCCCGACGTCACGTGGTCGACCCGGACCGGCTGCGCGGCACGGATCACGCGCATCCCCTTCGTCTCGTCGCCGGCGACCTCCAGGCCGACGACGGGAACGGTCTCGTCGACGAGCACGTACGGCGCGTCGATCCCGAGGCGCCCCGTGCGCGGGTCGGGCGACACGCGGGTCTGCGGGAGCCCCGACGGCAGCGGGTCGCGGAGGTAGTAGACGTCGCCGACCGAACGGCTGAAGAACTCGTTCTCGCCGATCGTCAGCCAGTCGATGCGCCCCGACCAGAGCGCCGCGACGTCCGCGTCGCCGCCGACGGCGGCGTCGATCCAGCCCCGCTGCGTCGTGATCCCCTGGAAGAGGGACCCGACGGAGGCCTTGCGGACGCGCTCCTCCACGGGCTGCGACGACACGAGCAGGAACGCGAGCGACACCGCGGGCAGCGCCCACGCCCAGCGGCGCGGGAGGAGCAGCACGAGCGCGGCGGCGACCGCGCCCGCGGCGAGCGCGGCCAGCCAGAGCCGGTCGAGCGGGATCCCCTTGCCGTGCACGTCCCACCACAGCAGCAGCCCGAACGTGTCCGAGACGGCCGAGACGTCGATCAGGCGGGCGAACGGCACGAACGCCGGCAGGAGCGCCGCGACGGCGACCGCGACTGCCGTCGCCGTGCGCGGCCGCGGCAGCCCGCGCTCGACCCAGAGCACGAGCGCGACGAGGAACAGCGGCGCGACGTAGAAGAGGTTCCGCTCCTCGACGCGGAGCGAGTACCGCGAGGCGAACGCCGCGACCTGCACGAGGAGCGCCCCGGTCAGCACGGCCGAGGCGACGAGGAACACCCGCTCGCGCTCCTCGAGCCGGCGGGCCGTGCCGAGGAGGAGCAGGAACGCGGCCACTGGCACGATCCCCAGCGAGAGGTCGAGCTCGGCGACGTGCCAGAACAGCCAGCGCAGGACCTCGACCGGATCGTACGACTGGTCCTCGACCGAGCGGTACGCGCCCAGCAGCGCCAGCGGCGACTGCCCGCGCGCGAGCTGCCCGAGCAGCACGAGCGCCCCGCCGGCGGCCGTCACGGCGTAGAGACGCCACCAGGGCCGCGGCGACCGCCGCTCGACCGCCGCGAGCACGAGCGGCGCGCCGAGCAGCGCGACGACGAGGACGACGGCCTGCGCACGGGTGGCGAAGGCGACGCCGATCGCCGCGTAGAGCAGCAGCGTCCGCGTCCACGTCGGCCGCTCGAGCGCCGCGAGCAGGGCGAGGACGGCGAGCAGGAACAGCGGGAAGAACGCGTTCTCCGTCATCAGCATCCCGGCGTAGAGGAGCGACGGGAGCGTGGCGGTGAGCGCCGCGACGACGAGCCCGCCGAACGGCGACACCACCCTGCGGGCGATCAGGTACGCGGGTACAAGGGCGAGCGAGATCAGCGCGGCGTTGATCGCCTTCGCGGCCGCGTACGCGCTCGGGATCGAGTCGAAGAGCGCCCACGCGGGCGCGATCAGGACCGGGTAGACGACCCCGTACGCGCCGCCGAACGACTCGCCGCGGATCGCGAACCCGTCGCCGGCCGCGAAGCTCTTCGCGAGCTCGGAGTAGATGAGCTCGTCGACCATGATCCACGGCGCGACGACGCGTCGCGCGAGCCCGTAGCGGACGAGCGCCGAGAGCGCGACGAGGAACGCGAGCCACGCCCACGCCGGCACCGCGAGCGGCACGGCGCGGGCGGGGCGCCGCGCCGCCTCAGTCGCCGACACGTGCCTCGCGGAGGCGCTCGCCGAGCGCGGCGGCCTCCTCGGACCCCGGCTCGATGCCGACGTCCGCGGCCGCGGCCGCGACCTCGCCCAGCACCGCGTCGCGAACCGCCGTGCCGCCCGCGGCCTCCTCGAGCACGGCCGCGTACCGGTCGGCGACGAGGTCGAGCGCGTGCTCGCGGGCGACGTGGTCGCGGGCGGCGAGGCTCATCGCCGCGCGCACGTCCTCCCGCCGCACGAGCAGCTCGAGCGTCGCCGCCAGCACGTCGGTCTCCCGCTCGTCGACGGGGATGCGCAACGCGACGCTCTCGGGAAGCTCGGCGAACCAGCCGACGTCGGAGACGACGAGCGGGCGGCCGAGCGAGAGGGCGCGGATCGCGCTCCCCGAGGTCTCGCCCATGGTCGGCGCGCGGAGCGAGACGACGACGTCGGAGGCGGCCATGAGCGACCAGAACCGGCGCTCCTCCACGTACTCCACGCGCACGATCGACTCCGACGGCAGCCCGAGGCGCTCGACGCGTCCGGGGAGGTCGAGCTGCGGGGCCGCGGCGCCGACGAGCAGCAGGCGCGCCTCGGGCACGGCCGCGTGGACCCGTGCGAACGCCTCCAGCAGCTGGGGGACGCGCTTGCTCGCGTTGAGGTGGCCGAGCGCGCCGATCACCGGGCCGTCTCCGAGCTCCACGTGGTCGACCTCGGGCTCGGGCCACGCCGGGTGCGGGATCCGCCAGACCGGCCCCCCGTACCCCCACGCCCGCACGTGCTCCTCCACGTACCGCGAGTGGACGACCACGCCGCGGCCACGCGTCGCGTCGAGGACGACGCCAGCGAGCGGAAAGTCCTCCGGTCGCGTCTCCCAGAGCGGAGCGATGCACCCGTCGACGACGCCGAGCCCGAGCAGCCGCCCGGCGATCCCGTGGTCGCGCTCGAGCGCGGCGAGGTACTGCGCGACGTCCTTGCGCCCGAGGGTCAGGCCCGCGATCAGGTGGTGCAGCACCCACTCGTGGAGGACGACGACCCCGGGGTGCGCGCGCAGGGCCCCGACGATCCAGCCGTGGGCGTCGGGGTCGTTGCCCACGTGGTAGAGCGCGAGGTCGGTGCCGCGCGGCTGCTTCCGCGAGCCCTGCTTCGCCACCTCGATCCCCGTGCGCGCCGACAGGGCGGGAACGAGGAGCGCGGAGTAGTCGGCGATCCCCGACCGCGACGGCGGCATCGGCGAGAAGTACGCCGTCCTCATCGGGCCGCCGCCACGAGCGTCTCGGCGGTCTCGCGCCACGAGAGGCGCTCGGCGACGGCGCGGCCGGCCCGGCCCCACGCGCGCGCCTCGTCCGCGTGCGCGAGCAGGTACGCACAGGCGTCGGCGACGGCGTCCGCCCGCGGCTCGACCACGAGCCCGGTGCGGCGGTCGGCGACGACGTCGAGCGGCCCCCCCGCGTCCGTGGTCGTGATCACGGGCTTCTCCGCCATGAACGCCTCGTACGGGACGATGCCGTAGTCCTCGTCGTAGGGCGCGTAGAAGACGGCGAGGCACCGCCCGTACAGCTCCGCGAGCCGCCCCTCGTCGACGCGGCCGGCGAACTCGACGCGGCCGTTCGGCGCCAGCCGTTCGAGCCGTCCCCGGTCCGGGCCGTCGCCGGCGACGACGACGCGGAACCCGGGGTCGCGGCCCGCCGCCTCGAGCAGCAGATCGATCCGCTTCGCGCGGTCGAGCCTGTTGACCGAGAGGACGAACGGCTCGTACGCCTCCGCGCGGTAGGGGAGCTCCTGCGGAGGCGGGAGCAGCACCTGCGCCTCGAGGCCCGTCGACCGCCGCAGCCGGTCGGCGACGTTCGACGAGATCGCATAGAGCGCACGCGCCTCGCCGAGCGTCGCCCGGTCGAGGTCGTGCACCTTCCGCCGCGCGGCGCGGGCCTCCGGCGACTCGTCGAACTGTCCGAGCTCCGTCCCGTCGAGCTCGTACGCCTGCCGGAACTGGTGCACGAGCCAGACGACCTTGTTCGGGTGGCGGACGACGTACGAGGGGAACTTCGTCGCGATCACGAGGTCGACGGCGCGCCCGTCCACCTCCTCCAGGTCGAGCAGCCGCCAGAGCAGCGCCTGCGAGAGGACGCGCGCGCCGGGGTACCACTTGAACGGCACGGTGACGAGGTCGGCGTCGTGCCCGAGCTCGCGCAGCTCCGTCGCGAGGCGCTGCGCGACGAACTCGGCGCCCCCGGTGGCGAAGGGCACCTGCGGCGAGCACACGGCGATCCTCATGGGCGGGCTTCGAGCTCGTCGACGCGCGCGCGGAGCCGATCCACCTCCGCGGCAAGCTCGTCCACGAGCTTCAGCAGGGCGTCGTTGTACCCGCGCTGGTCGGCGAACACCGGCTCCACGTACCAGCGCGTGAGCTTGCGCACGACGAGCTTCACCGGGCGCTGCAGCGCGCCGACGGCGCCGCCGCGGCCGCCGATGTGGCGGTCGGTCGAGACCGGCCAGAGCCGCTCGGCGGTGCCGCGCGCCGCGAGCCTCGCGGCGCCACCGCCCTCCGCCCCGCGAGGCGCCGACCGGCGCACCTCGTCCTGGAGCTGGGCGTAGAGCGCCGCGACGTCGACGCCCCCGTTGTCGGCGGTCGGTTCCGGCACCCGCGGATCGTACCCCCGGGCTGTGACGATCCTGTTTGGGATGCGACCGCCCCCACGCCGTGGACGACGTGCGTGGCCGAGAGCCGGGAGCTCCTTCCCGTACGCTCCGCCGTCGTGGTCGGGATCAGCCTCCTGACGCTCGTGCCGGGCCAGCTCGGCGGAACGGAGACGTACGTGCGGGAGCTGACACGGGCGCTCGCGGCGCACGGGGAGCTCGAGGAGCGCGCGTTCGTGCCGCCGGTGGCGGTCGGCGCGGGCAACGGCCTGCCCGAGGAGGTCGTCCCGGAGTACCGCGCCGCGCGGACGCTCCGGCAGCGGTTCGTCGCGATGGCGCTCGCCGGTGTGCACCCGGGGCCGCTCCGCCGCCGGCTCGACGCCGCGGACGCCGTCCACTACCCGCTCACGATCCCGCTGCCGCAGACGCGGCGGCCGTACGCGATCACGCTCCAGGACGTGCTCCACCTCGACCGGCCGGAGCTGTTCCCGCGCTGGGAGGCCGCCCTCCGGCGGGTCGCCTACGACCGGCCGACGCGACGGGCGCCGCTCGTCCTCGTCCCCACCCGCTTCACCGCGGAGCGGATCGAGCACCACCTCGGCGTCCCGTCCGAGCGGCTCCGCGTGATCCCGCACGGGATCGACCACGACCGCCTGGGTCCGGGCACCGGCGAGCGCGAGCCGTTCCTGCTCTACCCGGCGCGCCCCTGGCCGCACAAGAACCACCCGCGCCTGCTCGAGGCGTTCGCGCTGCTTCGGCGCGAGCGGCCGGAGCTGCGACTCGTGCTCACCGGAGGCGGCCACGACGGCCGGATCTACCCCGAGGGCGTCGAGGCGAGGGGACTCGTGCCCGCCGACGAGCTCGTCCGCCTGCTGCAACGGGCGTCGGCGCTCGTGTTCCCGAGCCTCTACGAGGGCTTCGCGTTTCCGCCGCTCGAGGCGATGGCGTGCGGGTGCCCGGTCGCGGCGGCGGACTCGGGCTCGGTGGCCGAGGTCTGCGGCGACGGGGCGCGACTCTTCGACCCCGCCGATGCCGAGGCGATCGCAGCGGCGGTCGACGAGGTGCTGCGCGACCCGGCGCCGTGGGTGGAGCGAGGGCTGGCGCGGGCGGCGCGGTTCAGGTGGGAGGAAGCGGCTCGTGGTCACGAGGCCGCATACCGCGAGCTTCTGCCGTGAACGTCAGCCGCACGAGCGGCCGTCGGCACGGGGCGGCAGCGGCGAGGGCCGGGGGGCGAGGCGGAGCGGCGCCTCGGCGCGCCAGAGCGACAGCGAGGCGCCGTCGCGGTAGTCCGGCACGGCCGGGTGGAGGTCGAAGCGCCGCAGGCGGGTCCCCGCGACCGGCTGGCGCGAGTCGAGGACGACGTAGCGGTCGGCGAGCGTGCGCCCGTGGTCGTCCAGGAGCACTCCTCCGTCCGGCGCCACCACGAGCTCCGGCGACGAGATACCGGTCGCCTCGTTCTCCCCGTAGACGTGCGCCACACGGTCGATGCGGAGGTTGAAGAACTCCGTCCACACCCCCAGCGCCTGCTGCTCGAACCACGACCGGCGGCTGCACGCGGCGCCGTCCACCGGGGGCAGATCGACGTGCACGAGCAGTGCCCGCGCGGATCCTGGGAGCGCCTCGTCGACCCAGTCGAGCCGGCGTGCCTCGTTCGTCGAGACGTCGTCCGGAAAGGAGACCGTTCCGGCGAGCGCGACGAAGGCGACGACGACACTCGCGACCGGCGCGACCGGGCTCCGCGCGGCGAGGAACGCCGCGGCAGCGAGCAGCGCGGCGGCCACGAGCCACACGTGGGGCGGAATCGAGGGGTGATCCTCGAGCAGCACCGCCACCGGCCGGAGCGCCGGGTAGTCGAAGACGTTGCTCCGCTCGGTGAAGCGCTCGGGCAGCGCGGCGATCGTCGCCACGACGACCACGGCGGAGACGACCGCGACGGCCCCGCGCCGGGGCAGACCCTGCTCCAGCCAATGCGCGAGGCACGCGAAGACGAGCGGCGCGAGGAAGAAGAGGCTGCGCTCGTGCAGGATCCCGAGCCCATACGGGCTGGCCGAGAGCGCGACCACCGACACGAGCACCCAGGCGGAGAGGACGGCGGCGGTCGCACCGAGGCTCCGCTCCGCGGGCCTCGCCCGTCGGCCGAGGAGCCGCGCGAGGGCCGCCGGGAACGCCATCAGCGCCACGATCCCGAGCGCGAGCGCGAAGACGCCGACGTGCCAGACCGTCCACTCGAGCACGTCGCGAGGCGCCGGAGTCCGGTCGAACAGCGCTCCGTACGCGCCGCCGGGGGCGTTTCTCGAGCCGAGCAGGACCACGGCCGCCGCCGCAGTCATGGCGCCGAGCACGCCGAGCGCGAGGCCGTAGCGGCGGAGCGGCGGGCGAGGGACCGAGGTCGCGACGAACACCCCGATCGCGGTCGCGATCGCCGGCAGGAGCACGAACGCCTGCGGTTTGACCAGGGCCGCGGCGGCCGCCAGCACGAGGGTTGCCGCCTGTCGGCGCAGCGTCGGCCGCTCGAGCATCCCGGCCGTCGCCCAGGCGAGCGTGACGAAGACCGGGTAGAAGAGCGCCTCGGTCGTCACCAGGGTCGCGTACCCCGTCCACGGTGCGAGGGCGGTCAGCGCCGCGACGGCGAGACTCCAGCCGTGCGACGAGACGCGCCTGGCGAGCAGGTAGGCGGGGACCGCCGCGATCGCCATGAGGACGGCCTGCGCGACGTCGATCGCGAGCAGCGCGTCGACGACGTTCGCGACCGCGAAGAACGGGCCCAGGACGAGCGGGTGGAGGACGCTGTGCCCGAGGTGGAGCGTGCCGCGGAACCGCAGCTCGCCGTCGAGCCCGACGCTCTTGGCGACGCCTGAATAGACGAGCTCGTCGCTGAGGACGACCGGAAGCGTCGACGAGGCGCCACGGACGACCTGGATCACGGTCCCCACCGCGACGACGACGGCGAGCGCCGCCGCCGGCGCCACGGCCGCGACCGCACGGCCGACGGCCGCGGCGTGCCGGCGTGTGGGGCCGAAGGACACGAGCACGGCCCCCACGCCCACGAGGAGCATCGCCCACGGCAGCGTCAGCCGGTCCGTCACGGCGAGGAAGCGAGGGCTCAGCCCTTCGGCAGCGGCGATCGCAGCCGTCAGCGCTGCGACGATCCCGCCGGCCGTCAGGAGGAGTCTTGGTGCGAGGACGCGGGGCAGGCGTCAGCCGGGCGGCAGCGCCCCGCGGTCGCGCGTGCCGCGAAGCTCCGCCCTCACCCGCTCGAGGTCCGCGTCCACGAGCAGCCCGACGAGCCCCTCGAAGTCGACCGTCTGCTCCCAGCCCAGCTGCTCCCGCGCCTTCGAGGGGTCGCCGACGAGGTCGTGGAGCTGCGCCTTCCCGCGCTGCAGCGTCTCGTCGACGTGGACGTACGCCTGCCAGTCGAGCCCCGCGTGGGCGAACGCGGTCGCGACGAGCTCCTCCACCGAGTGCGTCTCGCCGCTCGCGATCACGTAGTCGTCCGCCTCGTCGTGCTGCACGATCAGCCACATCGCACGCACGTAGTCGCCCGCGTAGCCCCAGTCGCGACGCGCGTCGAGGTCGCCGACCCAGAGCTCGCCGGCGAGCCCGGCCGCGATCCGCGCGACGCCGTGGGAGACCTTCCGCGGCAGGAAGTCGAGCGGGCGCCGCGGCGACTCGTGGTTGTAGAGGATCCCGGACGACGCGTGGAGGTCGTACCGGTGCCGGTAGCTGCCGACGATGAAGTGCGCGTACGCCTTCGCGACCCCGTACGGCGTGAGGGGGGCGAGCGGCGTCCGCTCCGTCTGGGGCACCTCGCGCGGCTCGCCGAAGATCTCGCTCGACGACGCCTGGTAGAAGCGGATCCCGGGGTCGACGCGCCGGATCGCCTCGAGCAGCGTCGTCACCCCAACCGCCGCGAACTCCGCGGTGAGGACCGGCTCGTCCCACGAGGCCGGCACGAAGGAGACCGACGCGAGGTTGTACACCTCGTGCGGCTGGACCTCGCGGAGCGTGTCCTCGAGCGAGCGGCCGTCGAGCAGGTCGGCGCCGATCAGGGTGACCCGGTCGCGGATCGCGGCGAGGTTGGGGTAGTCGGTCGAGCCGCGGCGCACGACGCCGAACACCTCGTCCCCCTGCTCGAGCAGCAGCTCGGCGAGGAGGCTGCCGTCCTGCCCGCCGATGCCCGTGACGAGCGCGCGCCGTGTCACGGGGCGGCAGGGTACCGGTCGAGGGCGATGCGGACGACGTCCCCGCCCGGGCCCTCGACCTCCCGCGCGAGCAGGCCGTAGACCGGCCCGAGCGCGACGAGCCAGGGGAACAGGCGGTCGTACAGCGGTTGCCAGTTCGGCGCCAGGCGGACGACGCTGCGGTGGGCGACGCGCAGCTCGGGCGCGGCGGCCAGGAGCGACGCCAGGCGTCCGTCGTCGTACCAGCGCTGGAAGAACGCGGGGCCCTCGCCTTCGCCGTAGAGCGGCCGGTCGCGCCACTCGTCCCGTGCCTCCCGCGCGTACGGCAGCGTCAGCACGATGCGCCCGCCGGGACGAACGACGCGCTCGAGCTCCCGCAGCGCCTGCGCGTCCCCGTCGTCGGCGACGTGCTCGAGCACGGAGATCGAGTACGCACGGTCGAACGACCCGTCCTCGAACGGCAGCGCGCGCCCGTCCGCGACCTCGAACCGCAGCCGCGGCTCCCTGCCGGCGAGGCGCCGCCACGTGTCGACCTCGGGCGCGAACGCGTCGACGCTCGTCACCTCGACCCCGCGGCGCGCGAGCGCGACCGCCACGAGCTTCGGGCTCGCGAGGTCGAGCACGCGCTCGCCCTCGCGGGCGCCGAGGTGGTCGAGCGCCCACGGCAGCTCGAGGTAGCGCGACGGGTCGAGCGGGATCACGAGCCGGGTCACGCCCTCGCGGCGCGGCCCGCCGCGGGCGAGCGCGCGCACGCCGAGCCCGAGGCTCGTGCGGTAGAGCGTCCACCAGCCCCTCACCGCGGCCCCACCCGTCCGCGGAGCGCGTCGAACGTCGCCGCCGCGACCGCCGAGAGCCCCGCGCGGCGCCGCGACGACAGGAGCGCCTGCGCCGCGTGCGCGCCGACCGCCTCGATCCGCCGCCGCCACGTGCCGACGGGCCCGAGCGGCAGCTCGCGCTCTGCCACGAGGATGCCGTTGCGAAGGCTGTAGTAGATGCTCGACGGCGACGACGCGCCGCCGGTGGAGGCCGAGACGCGGTGCCGGACGCGACTCGACGGCGCGACGAGCGTCCGGAGCCCGAGCCGGTGCGCGCGAAACGACCACTCCGCGTCCTCCCAGTAGGCGAAGAGGGCCTCGTCGAAGAGGCCGACGCGCTCCCACGCCTCGCGCGGCGCGAGCAGCGCGCCGCCACATGCGCGCGGCGTGTCGAACGCCGGCCCCGGAGGGAGCGGCGGGCCGCCGTAGCCGGTGTTGCGCCCCTGGTGGCCCCGCCGCGGATCGTACGGCGCGCCCGCGTACCAGACCCGCTCGGACTCGTCGGCGAACAGGAGCTGCGGCGAGACCGAGGCCACGTCGGGCGCGAGCGCCTCGAGCAGCGGCGCGAGGAAGCCCGGCTCGACGAGGACGTCGTTGTTGAGCGTCAGCACCTGGTCCGCGCCCCGCTCGAGCGCGCGCCGGATGCCGACGTTCATCCCGCCCGCGAAGCCGTGGTTGCGGTCGAGGCGGACGAGGTCGACGTCGGGGAACGTCACCGCAACGGCGTCGGCCGAGCCGTCGGTCGAGCCGTTGTCGACGACGAGGGGCGTCAGCGGCTCGCCTGCGAGGGAGCCGAGGCACGCGAGCGTGTCCTCGCGGCCGTTCCACGAGAGGACGACGGCGGTCGTCAACCGCGGCGGGCGAACTCGGCGATCGACCCTGCGCCGCCCGTGCGCTCGACGCGCGGGTCGGCCGCGAGCTCGCGCACGTACCGCGCGACGCCCTCGTGCACGAGCCCGTAGCGGGACGCCGGCACCGCGTCGTGGAACAGCACGGCGCCGCCGGGCCGGACGAACGGGAGCCACCGCTCCGTGTCCGCCTTCACGCCCTCGTAGCGGTGGTCGCCGTCGACGAAGAGGAGGTCGAGCGGCGCCGGGGGCGGCTCGACCGTCCGCGAGTCGGCGACGACGAGCCTCACGCGGTCCTCGACGCCGTACCGGCGCAGCGCGTCGCGGAGCGCCTCGTCGTCGGCGGGCGCGATGTCGTACGACCACAGCGTCGACCCCGCCCCGAGCGCCGATGCGAACAGCAGCGTCGAGCCGCCGCGGAACCGGCCGATCTCGGCGAACGTCGCGCCCTCGCGGCCGCGCGCGCGCCGGTAGAGCAGCGCCGCCTCGTCGACCTGCAGCGACGCGACCCCGTGGTTGAGCTGGTTCGACGAGAACAGGAACGCGAGGTCCTCGAACCCCTCGATCGTCTCCGGCCAGGCCGTCACCCGGCGGAGCGAGATCTGCCGCGGGTCCTCGCAGACGGCGGCGTGGATCGCGTTCCGGCCGGCACCGGTGCGGCCGGCGCGGGCGAGCGCCTGCTTCACGCGGTCGCGCAGCACCGCGGCAGCTTAGTGCAGGGTGCGCACGTAGCCCCAGGCCTCCCGGAGCCCGGCCGGGCGCAGCAGGAGCAGCAGCGCCACGTACACCGCGAGGCCGAGCGCGGCCCCGCCGATCGGCCCGAGGAGCGCGGGCGGGACGAACGCCACGGCGGCGAGGACGCCGAGGGAGAGCGCGGCGAGGGCGACGGCGGGCAGCACGCGCCGGAGCGTCTCGGGCGAGAGCAGCGCGAGCAGCGCGACGAAGACGAGCGCCGTCGTGAGCGCGAGCGCCGCGACGATCCCGGCCATCCCGAACAGCTCACGGAGCCCCCAGGCGAGCGGGACGTGGAAGGCGACTGCCGCCGCCGAGAGCGGCACGAGACGCCGCGGCCGGCCGCGCACGAAGAGCAGCGGGAAGGTCAGCGTCACGCCCGCCGACGCCGCCATCCACGGGGCGAGGCCGGCCACCAGGCGTCCGAGGTCGCCGCCGACGTCGCCGCCGTAGGCGTCACCGAGCACCCACCGCACGACCCGCTCGCCCGCGACGGCGAAGACGCCCGCCGCGGCCCCGACGGCCGCGAGCGCGAGCCAGGTGGTGGCGACGACGTGCCGCGCGGCGACGTCGTCGCCGAGGCCGACGCGCGTCAGCGGCACGCTCGAGACCAAGCCGAGCGAGGCCGCCGTCACCGAGACGATCCCGGACGAGATGAGGTACGCGTAGGAGAAGCTCGTCACCTCCCCGACGCCCAGGTCGGCGGTGAGGCGGACGCAGACGAGGTAGAGCACCTGGAGCGCGAGCGGCAGCACGGAGCCCCGCGCCAGGTCGCCGAATCGGCGCGCCAGCCCCGGCGGCGGCCGACGGAGCCGGCCCCGGGCGGCGAGCCGCGCGGCGGGGATCGCGAAGCCGACCGCCGCCGTCAGCGCCGACCCCCAGGCGACGGCGACGAGCCCGTCCTCGTCCACGCGGAGCAGGATCAGCGTCAGCCCGCAGACGCTCCCGAGCGCGTACCCGAGCGCGGCGGTGCCGTAGTCGTCGAGCGCCGCCAGGGCGCTCGCGGCGAGCGCGGCGAAGAGCTGCAGCACCGCGGCCGGGACGAGCCACTGGAGCGTCCGCGCCGCCGAGTCGGCCGCCGCCTGCGGCAGCGACCCCGTCAGCGCGTCGCCGATCGGGCCCGCCGCGAACGTCGAGAGGAGCACCGCCGGCACGGCGAACGCCGCGAGCGCCAGCGCGTACGCCGCGACCTCGCCGCCGAGGCTCCCCTCGAGCCGCGCCCGCGCGAGCGGCGGCTGCACGATCACGCGCAGCGACGCCGCGACGAGCGAGAGCACCATGAAGACGCCGTACGCGGCGAAGAAGCCGTCCGTCTCGGCGGTGCGGCCGAACTCGCGCGCGACGACCACGCCGACGGCCGCGGCGAGCCCCGTGACGGCCGCAAGTGAGAGTCCTGTAAGGAGTCCGCTCCGCGCAACGGACCGCGGTCTGGGCGCGATAGCCTTCGCCAACTCGACCGGGAGCTTACGGAGCATGGACAACGACGGACCGAACGGCCTCTGGACCGACCCGGCGCTGGAGGAGCTGCGCCGCGACTACGGCGCGATCTACGAGGGTCGCACCGTCCTCGTCACCGGCGCCGACGGGTTCATGGGCTCGCACCTCACGGAGGCGCTCGTGCACCTCGGCGCGCACGTCCACGCATTCGTGCGGGCCACCTCGAGCGGCGCGCTGAACAACATCTCGCACCTCCGCGGGCGGCTGAAGGTGCACTTCGCCGACCTCACCGACAAGCACTCGATCGACCTGCTCGTCCGCCAGGACCTGCTCGAGGCGCCAGACCGGCCGTACGTCTTCCACCTCGGCGCCCAGGCGCACGTCGGCGAGTCGTGGCACCGTCCCTACGAGACCGTGATGGCGAACACGGTCGGCACGCTGAACCTGCTCCAGTCGATCATCGACCACGGCCTCGAGCTCGAGAAGTTCGACACCGCCGGCACGTCGGAGGAGTACGGCAACGTCCGCGAGTCGGTGGCGCACCACCATCAGTTCGACGAGGACGGGGGGCTCATCCTCCACGAGCACTCGCCGATCAACCCCAAGTCGATCTACGCGACGGCGAAGGTCGCAGCGGACTTCCTGACGCTGAACTACCACGACGCGTACGGCCTGCCCGGGGTCGTGACGCGGATGTTCAACAACTACGGGCCCCGCCAGAACCCGCGCTACGTGACCGGGACGATCATCACGCAGGCGCTCGAGCGGCCCGACGTCGAGCTCGGGGCGATCGACCCGCTCCGCGACTTCTGCTTCTGCACCGACGGCGTCCGCGGGCACCTCACGGTGGCGGCGCACGGGACGCCCGGCGACCACTACGTCTACGGGCAGGGCGAGAACATCGCCATGGCCGACTGGGCGGCGCTGATCTTCCGCGTGGGCGCCGAGCTCGGGTACTGGCCCGAGGGGTCGCGCGAGATCGTGCAGACGCAGGCGCGGTTCCGGCCCGGGTCGAGCGACGTGATGGCCCTGCGGGTCGGCTACGAGAAGCTCAACCGCGAGACGGGCTGGGAGCCGAAGGTCTCGTGGGAGGAGGGGATCGCGCACACGATCCGCTGGTACGCCGACCACCGCGACAAGTGGATCGGCCGCGTCGACTGGCTCGGCGGCACCCGGCCGACGGTCAAGACGCGCGGCGAGACGCAGCCGGCGTGAGCACGCTCGTCACCGGCGGCGCGGGGTTCCTCGGCACGCACCTCGTCGAGCGGATGCGCGCGGACGGCGTCGAGCCGTTCGTCCCCCGGCAGCGGGACTACGACCTGACGCGCTGGGACGACGCCGAGCGGCTCTTCGCGGAGGCGCGGCCGGAGCTCGTGATCCACCTCGCCGCGGAGGTCGGCGGCATCGGCGCGAACCGGGCGAACCCGGGCCGCTACTGGTACGCGAACCTGATGATGGGCGCGCACGTCCTCGAGCTGGCGCGGCTCAACGGCACGGCGAAGGTGGTCACGCTCGGGACGATCTGCGAGTACCCGAAGTTCACGCCGGTCCCCTTCCGCGAGGAGGACCTCTGGAACGGCTACCCGGAGGAGACGAACGCGCCGTACGGGATCGCGAAGAAGTCGATCCTCGTCGGCGCCCAGACCTACCGGCAGCAGTACGGGCTGCACGCGATCCACCTGCTGCCCGTGAACCTGTACGGGCCCGGGGACAACTTCGACCTCGAGACCTCGCACGTGATCCCGGCGCTGATCCGCAAGACGCTCGCGGCAGAGGAGGCGGGCGACCGCGAGGTCGTCCTGTGGGGCGACGGGACGCCGACGCGCGAGTTCCTCTACGTCGCCGACGCGGCCGAGGGGATCTGGGCCGCGGCCCGGCTGTACGACGACCCGGAGCCCGTGAACCTCGGCTCGGGCCGCGAGATCACGATCCGCGAGCTGGCCGAGACGATCGCCGAGCTCACCGGCTTCTCGGGCGAGCTCGTGTGGGACACGTCGAAGCCGAACGGCCAGCCGCGACGGCGCCTCGACGTCTCGCGCGCGGAGGAGCGTTTCGGCTTCCGGGCGCGGACGGACTTCCGCCAGGGGCTCGAGCGGACGATCGCCTGGTACCGGGCGCACGCCCCGGTGCATGCAGCCACCTAGGGCCGCCGCGGCCGAGCTCGCGGGCGCCGTCCGGCGGATCGAGCTCCCGCGCGTCCTCCGCGAGCACGCCGTCGTCGCCTCGCTGTCGGGGCTCGTCGTCGTCCAGTGGGCGGCGACGCTCGCGTTCGCGCTCACCGTCCGTCACAACGGGTGGCTCTACTACCAGGGCGGCGACCAGCTCTGGCACTGGACGACGGCGTGGCTGCTGAGCCACGGCGACCTTCCGTTCACCACCATCGGCTTCGCCTGGCCAGCCGTGCTCCTGCCGATCGCCGCCGTCGCCGGCGCGCAGTTCCTCGACGGGCTGCCGGCGATCGTGCTGCTCAACGTGCTCGTGCTGCTGCCGGCGGCGGTGGTCGCGCTCTACGCGCTCGGCGCCCGCCTCGGGGGCCGGGCCGTCGGCCTCGGCGCCGCCGTCGTGTGGGTCGCGGCGCCCTGGGTCACGATCCCGCTCTTCGACCAGGACTACCACGAGAAGTGGGTCGAGCAGTTCCTGCCGCAGGCGACGGGGCTGACGGCGATGCCCGACCTGCCGGTGACGCTCGCGCTGCTGCTCGGCGGACTGCTCACGGCGCGGGCGCTCGACGACGACAGCGCCTGGGCCGGGGCGGCGGCGGGCATGGCCGTCGGCCTCGCGGTCGCGGTCAAGCCGTCCGTCGCGATCGCGCTGCCCGCCTTCGGCGTCGCGCTCGCGGTCGCCGGCCGCTGGCGCGCGCTCCTCGGGGCGCTCGGCGCCCTCGCGCTGCCGCTGCTCACGCTCGTCGTCTGGAAGGCCCGGGGCGTCGGCTACCTGCCCGCGTTCGCGTCGGGCGAGACGCACCTCGCCGCCGGCGGCGTCTTCGCACCGGTGGAGAAGTACGTCGACTGGAGCTTCGCGCAGCTGCAGCACATCGAGCGCGACCTCCGCGGCGAGTTCTTCAGCGTCCGCCTCGTCGAGGTGCTGTCGCTCGGCGGCATCGTCGCGCTCGCGCGCCGGACGGTGCCGGGCGCCGTGCTCGTCGGCGGGTGGTTCCTGCTGATCGTCGTCTTCCGCGCCGGCTCGCCGCTCTCGTCGATCGACAACGGCTCGTTCTTCCGCTACTCGATGCCGGCCTTCCCGGCGCTCTGCATCCTCGTCGCCTCGCTGCTCCTCGTGGTGCCGACGCTCGGGCGACGACTCGCGGCGGCGCCGCGCGCCCCCCGCCCCTCCCGGCGGACGTCGATCGTCGTGGTCGCCGTGCTCGCCGCCGCCTTCGCGCTCATGCTCGGCGTGACCGCCTCCGCGACGCCCGTCTCGTCGCCCGTGACCGTGCGCTGGGGCCCGACGCAGCCGCTGATCCCGGTGACCGCCGACTTCCGGCCGACGATCGGGGCGAGCGGGCGGCGCATCGTGCTGCGGTGGCAGCCGGTCGGCTCGGACCGGGCGACGAGCTTCTACCGCATCTTCCGCGGTCGGGGCGACGCGATGGATTGCAGCGACGAGGGGGGTGCGCTCTACTGCACCCTGACGATGCACGCCGTCGGGGAGACGCGTGAGCCCCGCTTCGCCGAGGTGCCCCCGGAGACGGGGCGGTGGGTGTATCGCGTCTCCGTCGCCTCCAACTGGCTCGACGATCCGACGCAGGGAGACCCGACGACGATCAGCAGGCCGGTGACCGTCGAGACGCGGTGAGCCGGGCAGGCGACGCGCGCGGCGGCGCCACGCTTCGCCGCCCGCTCGCGGTCGCGGCCTCGGTGCTGCTCGTCAGCGCCGTCGTATCCGTCGGCGGGCTCCGCGACGCCCGCGACTGGGGCGACGTCGGCCACTACCAGCGCCTGGCCGAGCGCGCGCTCGACGGCGAGGTGCCGTACGACGACTACTTCGTCGAGTATCCGCCGGGCGCCCTCCCCGCGTTCCTGCTCCCCGCGGCGTTCGACGACTACCGGCGCGCCTTCAAGCTGGAGATGGCCGTGCTGGCCCTCGCGACGCTCCTGGCGATGACCGCGGTCCTGGCCGCCATGGACCGGCGGCCGCGGGTCGTAGCGGCGCCGTTGCTCGTCTTCGCCCTCGCGCCGATCGCGCTCGGGCACCTGTTCCTCAACCGCTACGACCTCTGGGCGGCGCTGTTCGTGACGGCGGCCCTGGCCGCGCTCGTCCGTGGGCGCGTCCCGGCGACGGGCCTCCTCCTGGGCGCCGCGACGGCGACGAAGCTGTTCGCGGTCGCCGCGCTCCCCGTCGTCACGGTGCACGTCGTCCGGACGCGCGGTCGGCGCGACGCGGCCCTCCTCCTCGCGGCCTGCGGCGGCGTCGTCGCACTCGCCTTCGCCCCGTTCGCGGCCGCGGCGCCGGGAGGGATCGGCTACAGCCTCTACAGCCAGGCCGCGCGAGGCCTGCACGCGGAGAGCCTCCCCGGATCGGTGCTGCTCGCACTCGACGCGCTCGGGCTCCGCGACGCCCGCCTCGCGGCCGGGCTCGGGATCGAGCTCCGCGGCGGCCTGGCGGACGCCCTCGGCGTCGCGGCGGGCGTCGCGCAGCTCGCCGCGCTCGCGGCCGTCGTCGTCGCGTACGCCCGCGGCGGAGACTCGCAGGAGCGGCTCGTGACCGCGTTCGCGGCGTCGGTCGTGGCCGTGGTCGCCTTCGCGAAGGTCCTCTCGCCCCAGTACCTCGTCTGGCTCCTCCCGCTGGTGCCGCTCGTGGCGCCACGCGTCGCCGGGCGGGCGTCCGCCGTCCTCCTCGCCGCCTGCGTCGCCACGCAGCTCGAGGTGCACGGGTTCGACGGGCTGTCCGTGACCGACTGGTCGGTCGCGCTCCTCGTGGTCCGGAACGCGCTGCTCGTGCTGCTGTTCGTCGTCCTGCTGCGGTCGCTCCTCGAGCCACCGCGCGAGCCGGCCTAGTCTCGCTCCGCGGTTCCCGCGAGCCGCTCCTCGAGCAGCGCGAGCCGCTGCGCGAGCACCGTGTTCTGGTCGGCCAGCCGCGAGACGACCGTCGAGTAGTGCAGCAGCACGACGAGGACGAAGAGCAGCGCCACCGCGAACAGCACCGCGGGCGGGTACCCCGTCACGCCGACCCACCCCGCGATCGTGTTGAGACCGCCGCGCCACGCCGACAGGACGAGCAGCACGACCCCGGTGAGCAGCCAGAGCAGCGCGTAGCGCTCGCGCAGGCGTCGGCTGCGGATCAGGTGGAAGACGACGGCGAGCAGCACGATCGAGGCCGCGACGCCGGCGAGCGAGACGACGAGCGGGGTCATTCCTCCTCCTCCAGGGGCGTGGCGTTCCGCCGCGAGAGCGCGACGAAGACCGCGAGCAGCACCTTCGCCGCGTAGTACACCGACGAGAAGGCGCCGATCGACGAGGTGCCGGCGGTGCGCGGCCGCATGGCGACGTGCACCTCGGTGAGCCTGAGCCGGTGCTTGAACACCATCACCGTCGCCTCGACCTCGGGGTAGTCGTGCGGGTAGTCCGCGGCGAACAGTGCGATCGCGCGCCGGTTGCACGCCTGGAAGCCCGAGGTCGTGTCGGTCACCCGCTGACGCGTCAGCGTCGAGACGACGCCGGCGAAGACGCGGATCCCGAGCCGGCGCGCGAGCGGCGGCCGGTAGTCGCGCGACTCGGCGAACCGCGAGCCGACGACGATGTCCGCGGTGCCGTCGAGGATCGGCGCGATCAGCTTCGGGAGCTCGGCGGCGACGTGCTGCCCGTCACCGTCGAGACGGACGACGAGGTCGAACCCCTCCGTGTGCGCGAGCTGGAACCCGGTCTGGACGGCGCCGCCGATGCCGAGGTTGAAGGGGAGCGAGACGACGCGCGCACCCGCCGTGCGCGCGACGGCCGCCGTGCGGTCGGTGGAGCCGTCGTCGACGACGACGACCTCCAGCCCCGGGTCGAACTCGCGCACCTCACGCACGACCGCCGCGACCGACTCCTCCTCGTTGTGCGCCGGCACGACCGCGACGCGCCGCAGGCCGACGAGGCGGGCCCTCGCCGCCGCACGCTCGGGTGCCGCGAGCTCAGACATTGACCTCGCGTCGGACGCCGATCAGGTCGAGGAGCCGTCGTGCGCGCTGCGCGTACGTGTGCTCGTCGAGCACGCGCTCGCGCGCGTTCCGGCCCAGCTCCTCGGCGGCGGCCGGGTCGGCGAGCAGCTCCCGGTACGTCTCGACGGCCTCCTCGGCCGAGTTGACGACGACGAGCTCGCGGCCGGGCTCGAACCAGCGCTCGATGCCGGCGTACGGGTTCGAGACGATCGTCGCGCCCGAGGACGCGAGCTCGAACAGTCGGCTCGTCGACGAGGCGGTGACGGTGGCGTGCGGCCGGCGCCCGATGTTGAGGTTGATCCGGCACGCGGAGATCAGGTGCACGAGCGCGTTCACGGGACGCCACCCGAGCTCGCGCGCACGGCCGAGCTCGCCCCGGAAGTCGCCGCCGACGAGCACGAAGTCCGTGTCCGGCAGCTGCTCCGACGGGCGCGCCACCATCGCCTCCATCCAGTCGCGCCGGAACTTGTCGCCGTAGCCGTAGAACACGACGTCGTGCTCCTTGTCGACCGGCACGGGCCTGAAGAGCTCCGGGTCGGCGCCCCAGAAGAGGTGGTCGGCGCGGGGGGCGCCGAGCTCGAGCAGGCGCGGGATGCCGCCTTCGGAGTTCGAGAGCACGAGGTCGTACTCGGAGATGTCGGCGCCGTGGTAGATGTTGAAACCGGTGTCCATGCCGCCGAACTCCGGCAGGCTCATCGGCACGTCGGCGTCGTAGAAGACGACCGGGACGCCGAACCGCTCGCGCAGCCGCGTCGGGATCCCGCGCAGGTGGCTCGGCGGCACGGTGAAGACGACGACGGCGTCGACGTCCCGCTCGCGCTCGAGGATCCGTTCCAGATGCCGCTGCCAGCGCGGCGTGACCCAGCGGCGGATCGTCTCGCGCACGGCCTTGTCCGCGAGCGAGTCCTCGGGCGACGCCTCCTCGCGCCGGAGGTGCGTGTCGCCGCGCAGCCGCGCCACGGCGCGCCGCGCGCGGTCGAACGTCTCGCCCTCCACGTAGCACGGGTTCTCCTCCACGCGCCACCACGGCGACTCGATCGCGCGGCCGCGGTACGGCGTCACGATCAGGTCGACGTCCGCCTCGTACAGCCCCTTCCAGAGCTGCCACCACGCCGGCGTGCAGCCGTAGGCGTGGTCGAGGTCGACCGCCGAGACGACGGCGAGGATTCTGGGCTGGCGCATCGCGGCACTAGTATGGCCGCGCCCGCGGCCGCCCCGGCCCCGAGCGAACACGCTCCTAACAGATGCCCAAGACCGCCCTCGTCACCGGCTCGAGCGGCCTCATCGGCTCCGAAGCCGTGTCCTTCCTCGACGAGCGCGGCTGGACCATCCACGGCGTCGACAACAACATGCGGCGCGAGTTCTTCGGCGAGCACGGCGACACGACGTGGAACCTCGAGCGGCTGCGTCGCGTCACGTCGCGCTTCGAGCACCACGGCCTCGACATCCGCGACCGCGAGGGCGTCGCGCGCCTGTTCGCCGAGCACCGGTTCGAGCTCGTGTTCCACTGCGCCGCCCAGCCGTCGCACGACCTCGCCGCCTCGCGGCCCTTCGACGACTTCGAGGTGAACGCGCTCGCGACGCTCAACCTGCTCGAGGCGGCGCGGCTGCACTGCCCCGAGGCGCCGTTCGTCTTCATGTCGACGAACAAGGTCTACGGCGACGCGCCGAACGAGCTGCCGCTCGTCGAGCTCGAGACGCGCTGGGACTACGCGGACGGGCGCGACGGCATCGACGAGACGATGCGCATCGACGCGACCACGCACTCGCTGTTCGGCGCCTCGAAGGTCGCGGCCGACGTGATGGTGCAGGAGTACGGGCGCTACTTCGGCATGCCGACCGTCTGCTTCCGCGGCGGGTGCCTCACCGGCCCGGCGCACTCCGCCGCCGAGCTGCACGGCTTCCTCGCCTACGTCGCGCGGGCGATCCGCGAGGGGCGGACGTACCGGATCTACGGGTACAAGGGCAAGCAGGTGCGCGACAACATCCACGCGCACGACGTGTGCACGGCGATGATGGCCTACGCCGACGCGCCGCGCCCGGGAGCCGTCTACAACCTCGGCGGCGGCCGCGAGAACGCGATCTCCGTGCTCGAGGCGATCACCAGGTTCGAGGAGCTGATCGGGAAGACGCTGCGCACGGAGTCCGTGGAGGCGCCGAGGCGCGGCGACCACATCTGCTACATCAGCGACCTGGCGCGGTTCCGCGCCGACTACCCCGAGTGGGAGCTGTCGCGGTCGCTCGACGCGATCCTGGACGAGCTCGCGGCGGCCGGGGCGCCGGCGCTCCGGCCCTAGTAGGCGCCGCGGCGGTCGACCACGGCCGGGAGCGTCTTCAGCAGGATCGAGACGTCGAGCCAGATCGACCAGTTGTCGAGGTAGTAGAAGTCCAGGCGGACGAGGTCGTCGAAGCTCAGCTCCGAGCGCCCCGAGATCTGCCACAGCCCCGTCATCCCGGGGAGGACGAGGTAGCGCTTGCGGTGCCAGTCCTGCAGCTGCTCGTAGTCGCGCAGCGGCAGCGGGCGCGGCCCGACGAGGCTCATCTCGCCGCGCAGCACGTTCAGCACCTGGGGCAGCTCGTCGAGCGAGAAGCGGCGGAGGAAGGCGCCGACGCGCGTCACCCGCGGGTCGTCGCGGATCTTGAAGAGCGCGCCCGTCGCCTCGTTCTGCTCCTCGAGCTCGCGCTGCCGCGCCTCCGCGCCGGCGACCATCGTCCGGAACTTGAGCATCGCGAACGGGCGCTCGTCGAGGCCCACGCGGCGGCTGCGGTACAGCACGGGGCCGGGCGAGTCGAGCTTGATCGCCGCCGCCACGAGCAGCCAGAGCGGCAGGCCGACGACGAGGAGGAAGGTCGACACGACCAGGTCGAAGGCGCGCTTCACCAACCAGTCCGCGCCCGCGAACACCGGCGGCCGCAGCTCGAACAGCGGGACCGCCTGCCCCGGCACGTACTCGGCCCGGTTCATCAGCAGCTCCGTCGTCTTCGGCGCGACGCGCACCTTGACGCCCCGCCGGTGCGCGTGCTCGACGAGCTCGAGCAGACGGCGCTCCTCCACGTCCGCCTCCGCGACGATCAGCTCGTCCGCCTCGACGTTCGCGAGCACGGCCGGGAGGTCGTCGAGGCCGCCGAGGCGGGGCAGCCCGGCGTCGCCGCCGTCGGAGGTGACGGCGCCGGCGAACTCGTAGTTGATCCCGCCGCGGCCGGAGCCGAGCGCGCGCCGGAGTTCGAGCAGGTGCTCGCCCGCGCCGACGAGGATCGCGTGACGCCGCACGCCGGCGACGCGCAGGAGGTCGCGCGTGACGCCCTCGTAGCTCGCGCGGAGCGCGCCGATGATCACCGCGGTCGTGACGACGGACGTCGGGACGAGGCCGAAGGTGTCGAACTCGTGGCCCGAGCCGACCGCGAACGCCGCCGTCAGGAGCGCGACGAGCACGAGCGAGGGGAGGATGCGACCCACGCCGGCGCGCACCTCGCGACTCGCGTAGAGGCCCGCCTGCCAGAACACGAGCAGCGTGATCAGCGCCAGGAACGGCAGCCACTCCTCCACGGCCTGCCACATCACGCCCCAGAGCGGCGGGAACGACCCGCGGACGAACTCGCGGATGGCGAGCGCCGTGTAGAGGCCGAGCGCGACGCCCGAGATGTCGAGGAAGGCGAGCACGGCGATGCTCGCGAGCCGCCGGAGCGCGCTCTTCAGCGGCCCGGGGAAGAGGAGGTACGGCCGCCCGGAGCGGACGTCCGCGCGAGGCCCCGGCGGCGACCGCGTCGCCTCGCGCTCGGCGGGGGCGGGTTCGGCTGCCAAGCGCTCGATGGTACCCCGAGGACGACCCGGCGGGCTCACGCCGCGACGGCCGCGGACGCCGCCAGCTCCGGCGCGCGGGCGCCGATCGACGCGCGCAGCTCGTCGAGCCGCAGCGGCGGCCGGCGGCGGCCGAGGACCCGCAGCGCCGCGACGAGCACGCGGCGGCGACGCCCGTCGAGGAGGTCCGTGTCGTGGAAGTACACGTGCATCCAGCGCGGGAGCGGGCGGATCGACGCGCGTGCGGCCATCCCGAGCGAGTGCGTCGACGGCAGCGCCACGAGCGTCCGCCCCGAGGGGAGCCGCAGACGAGCGGGCTCCGCGAGCGCGAGCCGCGGCGCGTCCGGGGGCAGGTACGGCGGCCGGAACGCCGTCGGCGTGCAGTCCGCGAGCCCGAGCTCGGCCACGGCCTCGACCACGCCGGCGTCCGAGTACCACCCGCCGCCGCAGAACAGCGTCGCCGGCAGCCCCTCGGCGGCCAGGCGGCGGCCCTGCTCGAGCACCCGCGCCGCGGGGTCGCCGCCGGTGGGCCGCGCGTGCTCGACGCCCGTCCAGTGCGTGTGGAGGCCGAACGGGCCGCGCGAGGCCGCCGCCCGCGCGCGCTCGAGCCACGGCTCCCACCCCTCCCCCTCCGCCTCCTCGGGCGGCCGCATCAGCGCCGCGACGGCGACGCCGCCGGGGCGCCGCTCCTGGAGCTCCGAGAACCGCTGCCACGTGGCGTCGTCGAGCGGACGCTCGACGTGGCAGGACGCCGTCAGCACCCCGTCGCCGTAGGCTTCCGCGCGATGCTGCATGGCCGCCAACCGTACGCGATCGTCGCGGTCGCGGCGGCCGCCCCGAGGCTCGCGGCGCTCCTCCTGGAGCGGGGCGACATCCTCGCCGCGTTCACCGAGAAGAGCGACGACTTCGCGCGGACGCTCGCCGCCAGCGGGACGTTCGGGTTCCTGCCGGGCGAGCCGAGCGCGTACACCCAGCCGCTGTACGGGTGGTTCCTCGGCGGGCTCTACTGGACGCTCGGCCGCGAGTGGGCCGTCGTCGGGCTCGCGCAGACGGCGGTCGGCGTCGGCACCGCGCTCCTCGCCGTCGCCCTCGGGCGCCGCGTCGCCTCCGACCGCGCGGGCCTCTTCGCGGGCCTCGCCGTGGCGCTCCACCCCTACCTCGTGTGGCACGACGTCCACCTGAACCGCGAGGTGCTGGACGGCTTCGTCGCGGCGGCGCTCGTGCTGGCGACGTTGTGGGCGGCGCAGCGGCGGTCGGCGCTCGCCGCCGCGGCCGTGGGCGCGCTCGCCGGCGTCGCGATCCTCGGCAACGCGCGGCTCACGCTGCTCCCGCTCGTGCTCGCCGGCTGGCTCCTCTGGCGCGGCCTCCGCGTCGTGCCCGCCGCGGTCGTGCTCGCAGCGGCGGCGCTCGTCGTCGCGCCGTGGGTGGTGCGGAACGACGTGGAGGTCGGGTGTCCGGCGATCACGACCGACGCGAAGGCGCTCTGGAAGGCGAACAACCTCGCGACCTACGACACGCTGGCCGGCGGCGGCTGGATCGACGACGTCCCCGACCCGCCGGGCGCGCCGCCGACGCCGGAGGACGCGGCCAGGCAGGGGCGGACGGTCGACGAGTGCGCGCAGATGCGCCTCTACCGGAGGCTGACGACCGAGTTCTGGCGCGAGCATCCGGGCGAGAAGGCGAAGCTCTCCGCGCAGGCGATCGGGATGCTGTGGGACCCGCGGGGAACGCGGACGGACGAGGGCCCGGGCGCCGGCGGCCTCCGCGAGACGGCGCGCACGTGGCTCCTGCCGATCTTCGTCGTCCCGCTGTTCGCCCTCGCCGTCTACGGGTTCGCGGTCGTACCGCGGCCGACGGCCGTCCTGTTCGGGCTGCTGCTCGCCTACGTGACCCTGACGGCGGTGGTGTTCGCCGGCGCGACCCGCTACCGCGCGCCGTGGGACGTGCTGCTGGCGGTGCTCGCGGGCGCCGCGCTCGACAGGCTCTTGCGCGCGAGAGCCGCGCGGTAGATCGCGTCGAGGCGGTCGGCCGGCGCCGCGACGGGGAAGGCCTCGAGCGCGCGCCGTCGCCCTGCGTCGCCCATCGCCCGCGTCGCAGCCGGGTCGGAGGCGACGCGAACGAGGGCAGCGGCGAGCGCCTCGACGTCGTCGGGCGGGACGAGCAGCCCGTTCTCGCCGTCGACCACCAACTCCGGCAGGCCGCCGACGGCGGACGCCACCACGGCGCGCGACCGCTCCATCGCCTCGAGCGCGACCATCCCGAACCCCTCGCCGCGGGACGGGACGACGACCGCGAGCGCCCGCTCGAGCTCGCGCCCGATCGGCGCGACGTGACCGAGGAAGCCGACCGCGTCGCCGAGCCCGAGCTCGCGCGAGAGGCGGCGCAGCTCCGGCTCGAGCGGCCCGGAGCCCGCGAGCGCGAGCGTGACCCCGGGCACGGCCGCACGGGCCGCGGCGAGCGCGCGCAGGAGCGTGTCGAGGCCCTTGATCGGGATCAGGCGGCCGACCGCGAGGAGGCGCGGCTCGTCCGGCGGCGGCGGCGCCTCGGGCCCCGCGGCGATCCCGTAGTGGACGACCTCGAACGCCGCCGCGTCGAATCCCTCGACCGCGGCGAGGTGGACGGCGAGGCCGCGCGAGATCGCGATCTGGACGTCGGCGAGCCGCGCGGCGGCGCGGTCGAGCGTCCCGAACCCGCGGCGCAGCCGGAACGCGTTGAAGCCGTGCTTCGTGCTCACGCGCACGGGGACGCGCGCGAGCGCCGCCGCGGGCAGGCCGAGCAGGTCCGCGTGGACGAGGTGCGTGTGAACGATCGTCGGCCGCTCCCGACGCAGGAGCGCGACGAGCCGCGAGAACGCGACCGGATCGGCGTCGAGCCGCAGCCGGAGCCGCTGCGTGGGGACGTCCCTCGCCGCCAGCTCCGCGACGAACCGCGCCGCTCCCTCCTCCCCCTCGTCGAGGACGAGCATCCGCGCGTCCCAGCCGCGGTCCCGGAGGAGCGGCAGCACCGACAGCAGGTGCGCTTCCGACCCGGAGATGCCGGAGACCTTCTGGACGTGGAGGACCCGCGTCACAGCCCCGCCGCCGCGACGACGCCGTCGGCCCAGGTGTCCACCGAATGACGCTCCTCGACGCGTCCCCGCAGCGCCCGCCCGAGCCGCGCGAGCGCGTCCGGCTCCGCCGCCGCCAGCGCCTCGATCCGCGCCGCGAGCTCCTCGGGCCGCTCGCGCGCGAACGCGAGCGGCGGCTCGAGGCCGGCGAACAGCTCGTCGAACACGGGGTTCGACGCGAGCACGGGCACGCACGACGCCGCCGCCTCGTAGACCACCTTGTCGGGCGCACCCGCCCGCATGTTGTTGACGAGCGCGGTCGCCCCTGCGAGGAGCCCGGGCACCTCGCGCCGCGGGACCGGCCCCTCGAGGCGGACGCGGTCGCCGAGCCCGAGCTGCGAGACGAGCGCCTGGAGGTCGGCGCGGTGACGACGCTCCTCCCCGGTCACGCACGGCCCGTGGACGAGCAGCGTCGCGTCGGGGACGAGCGCGAGCCCGCGGAGGACGTGGTCGAGCCCCTTCGCGGGCGAGTAGCGGCCGAGCGCGAGCAGCCGCACGGGCCCCGACGCGGGTCGCGGCGAGCACGGGAACTCGGCCAGGTCGATGCCGTGCCCGATCGCCCGCACCTTCCGCGAGCGGAGGGGGAACGACCGCTCGTCGACCGAGACGACCGCGGTCGCGAGGCGCTCGGCCAGCTGCAGCAGCGTCGACCGGCGCCAGTGGGTGAACCAGAGCAGCACGCGCGTGCCCAGCGGCCGCGCGAGCGGTGCGGCGAGCACGGCGTAGACCGGCGACATGTGCGCGACGAGCGCGTCCGGCCGGCGCCGCAGCTCGGCCCCGAGGACGCGCGCGAAGCGCAGGCCGCGCCCGAGGCGCGTGCGGGCGCCGAACGTGCGCACGCGGACGTTCGCCGGCAGGGGCGCCGGGCGCGCGTCGAGCACCAGCACGGCCACGTCGTCGACGCGCGCCGCGAGCGCGGCGACCATCGGCACGGCGGCGGCGAGGTTCGGGTCGTCGGGGTCGAGGCGCTGCGTCACGAAGACGAGCCGCGTCATCCGGCGACGACGCGGTCGGCGAGCGCGCGCATCCGGCGACCGTACTCCTGCGCGTCGTACGTCCACTCGGACGCACGGGCGGCCGCCGCGGCACCGAGCCGGCGGGCGTGCTCCGGGTCGCCGAGGACGCGGACGATCGCGTCGGCGATCGCCTCGACGTGCTCGGGGTCGACGAGGTGGCCCTCGACGTCCTCGCGCACGAGGTCGGGCATCCCGCCGCGCCGCCCGGCGACGACCGCGCGCCCGCGCGCGAACGCCTCGATGATCACCCTCGGCGTCCCCTCGGAGCGCGAGGGGAGCAGCAGCATCGTCGCCTCGTCGAGCGCCTGCACCACCTCCGGCGCGGTGAGCGCCGGCGTCCAGCTGGTCTGCTCCGGCAGCTCCGCGACGAGCGCCTCCACGATGGGCGCGTCGCGGCCCCGGCCGACGAGGCGCAGCCGTGCGTCGGGCACGCGCGAGGCGGCGAGCCGCCACGCCGCGACGATCCCGTCGACGTTCTTGTAGCGCTCGAGGACGCCGACGAAGAGCGCCGTCGGCCGCTCCGGCAGCGGCGCCGGCGGCGCGGCGGTGAACGCCGAGAGGTCCGAGTAGGTCGTGAAGACCGCGGCAGGCTCGACGCCGTGCTCCCGCGCGAGGCCGACCGTGAAGTCGGAGAGCGCACGGACCGCGTCCGCGCGCCGGACGGCACGGGCGGCGACCGCGTCGCCCACGCGGCCGACGAGCCCGCGCGCCCTCGAGCCGTACAGGCGGGTCGAGGCGCGCCAGTCGCCGTGCAGCTCGACCACGACCTTCGTCGGGACGCGCGCGAGCCGCCGCGCCAGCATGGCGGCGGCGCCCTCGAACGGGCTCTGCGCGAACACGATCTGGGGCCGGAACGCCCGGAGGACGCGCGCGGTCCGGAACGGCAGCAGCGCGTAGAAGAGCGGGCCGTCGAGGACGCGCGGCCGGACCGGCGGCACGAGCTCGAACGTCGCGTCCCGCGTCGGCGAGCCCGGCGCCGCGCTCCCGAGCACGCGGAGGTCGAACTGCCCGCCCAGTGCGTCGAACTTCCGCGCGAGCGCCGGCGCGAGCGGGAGCGCGTACCGCGTCCGTCCGACCATCAGCGCCCGCATCAGCGCCTCGCGGCGTCGGTCAGGATCGCCTCGAGCCGGCCGTACACGCGCTCGGGCGCGTAGGCCGCGACCGACGGCGCCGCCGCGGCGCGCAGCCGGGCCCTGAGCGCGTCGTCGCCGAGGAAGCGCCGGATCGCGGCCGCGAGCGCGTCGGTGTCGCCGACGTCGACGAGGAGCCCGTTCCGGCCGTCGTCGACCACCTCGGCGACGCCGCCGGCGCGCGTCGCCAGCACCGGCGTCCCGACCGCCAGCGACTCGACGACGCCGTGGGGGAAGTTCTCCCAGGCGGACGAGAGGATCGACGCGTCGGCGGCGCGGAAGAGGGCGAGCACGTCCTCGCGCGGCGCCGCGCCCAGGAACCGGACGCGGCCGCCGAGTCCGCGCTCGGCCGCGTGGCGCTCGAGCCGCACGCGCTCGGGCCCGTCGCCCGCGATCGCGAGCCGGACGCCGTCCACCGCCGCGACGGCGTCGAGCGCGACCTCGAGCGACTTCTGCGCCGTCAGGCGCCCCGCGAACGCCAGCAGCGGCCCGTCGGCCTCCCCCCTCCAGGGGTCGGGCGCCGCGTCGCCGTCCGCCGCGGACGGCGCCGGGTTCGGCAGGACGGTCACGCGGCCGGGCTCGACGCCCCAGCGAATCGCACGGTCGCGCAGCCACGTGCTGGGGCAGACGACGTGGGCCGCCCCGCGCACGGCGAGATCGCGCCACGCGCGGAGCGCCAGCGGGACGGGGCCGCGCGCCGCGGCGAACGCGTCCACGTCGCCCGAGGCGGCGCCGCGGCGCCGCGCGCGCTCGAACGCCGGGTCCGCCGTGAGCTTGAGCACGTACGGCGTGCGCGCGACGCGCGCGCCGGCGGATGTGCGCCCGACCATCCCGGTCGAGTAGACGACGTCGACCCGTCGCGCGCGGCGGGCGATCTCCGCCGCCGCCCGCAGGTGCCGGACGCCCGGCGGCAGCGCGCGGGGGACCCAGCGCACGGGGTAGGGGGCCGCCGCCGGCTCCGCGTCCGCGGTCGTCACGACCTCCACGGCATGGCCGCGCGAGCCGAGGAACGCGGCGACCTCGGGCGCGTGGGAGGCCGGGCCGCCGACGTCCGGCGGCCAGATCCCGCTGACGATCAGGACCCTCACGGCGCGACGGCGACGGTGACGCCCTGACGGCGGACGCGCACGAACAGGAGCGCCCAGGCCGCGGCGAAGACGACGGTCGAGACGAGCAGCGCCGCCGCGGCGCCCGTGGCGCCCCACGCCGCGCCGAAGACCAGCGTGAGCGGGACGAGCACGAGCGTCTCGAGCCCGTGCGTCCAGACCCGGAGGTTCGGGCGGCCGATCGTGACCGGGAACGACTTCGTCCACCCGAAGACGAACTGCAGCACGGCGGCGACGAGGACGATCCGCGCCGCGTCGCTCGCCGGCACGAAGTCCGACCCGAGCACGATCCGGAGCAGGTCGGGCATCAGCAGAAACAGCGGCACGACCAGCACCGCGGTGAGGGCGGCGGCGCCCGCGCTGTAGCGGCGGATCCCGGCGAAGACGCGGTCGTGCTCGCCGCGCTCCCACTGCCGGGTCTGCTCGGTCAGGAGAATCATCCGGGCAGGCGCCGAGAGCGTCCCGAACCCCTGCTGCGGGATCGTCGCGGCGCGGTAGAGACCGACCTGCACGGGCGGCGCGACCATGCCCAGCAGGAGCGGCGCGAGCGACGTCCGCAGCGAGACGACGCCGGTCGCGACGCTCGAGCTGACGACGAACCGGCGGAGCTCGTGCGTCTCCTCCGCGAGCGGGACGTCGGGTGCCGCCGGGAACCGCCGGAACGCGGCCGCCCCCGCCGCCGCGACGCAGGCCGTCGCGACGACCTGCGCGACGACGATGCCGACGACCGCCTCCGTGACCCCGAACGACGCCCCGACCGCGACGCCGCCGAGGCGGAGGCCCATCGACAGCGCCAGCAGCCCGCCGCGGAGGTCGTAGCGCCCCCGCAGGATGAGCGCGGTGGCGGCCGGCCCCTCCGGCGCCTGGACGACCGGCAGCAGCGCCGCGAGCGCGAGCGGCAGGGCGAGCCCCTCGGCGGAGAACAGCGTGTCCGCGAACGGCGCGAGCAGGAGCAGCGCGAGCGCCGCGAGGACGCCCCCGCCGAGCTTGAGGGCGATCGCGCGGCGGAACAGGCGCCGCAGCTTCCCCCACTCCTCGCCCGTGACGAAGCGGAAGCCGTACTTCGTCAGCGCCTCCTCCACCGTGAGGTCGAGCAGCGTCTGCAGCAGCCCCACCGCGGCCAGGACGATCGCGAAGAGGGCGAAGTCGTCGACGCCGAGCAGGCGCGCCGCGACGATCGTCGCGAGGAAGCCGAGGATCGCCGAGACGTAGATACCCGCGGCCGTCATCGAGCGGCGACCGATGAGCCGCGAGGCCATTACCCGCCGAGTATAGTGGCCGCCCGGTGGCCACCCGCCTGCTGAACCCGGCGCTCCGGCAGCCGCTCGGAGCCCGGCGAGCGGCCGTCCTCGCCCTCGCGCTGCCGGTCCTCTTCCTCCACGCCGAGTTCCAGCCCACGCTCTCCGTCGGGGCCGGATCGACGACCGTCGACGTGCGCCTGTCCGACCTCGCGGTGGCGGCGGTGGTCGTCGCCGCGGCGGCCGACGGACGTGCGCGCGGCTTCGACGTCCTGCGCGCCGGCCGGTGGGTCTGGGCCGCCGCCGGCGGGCTCGTCGCGTGGGTGGTCGCCGCGGCGCTGTACGGGCCGCTCGTCCTCGACGACTACCCGTTCGCGGAGAACCTCGTCACCGCCGCCAAGTTCGCGGAGTACGCGCTGCTGGCGCCGGCGATCGCGCTGCTCGTCCGCAGCCGCGACGACCTGCGGCCGGTCGCGCTGATGCTCGTCGCCTGGAGCGCGATCGCGACGGCGGTGGGGCTGCTGCAGCTGGCGGGGCTCGACCTGTTCGACGTCAGCGACCCCGGCCGCCAGCGGTCGTTCCTCGGCCACCACGACTTCGCGGCGCTCTCGGGCGCCGCGCTCCTCGTCGGGCTGGCGCTCCTCGTGCTGGAGGACCGCCGCCGTGCGCTGCCGCTCGCGGCGGGCGCGATCGGCCTCGTGCTCGCCGCGCCGCTCGCCGGCGTCCTCGGGCTCGCGCTCGCGGTCGCCGCGCTGCTCGTCGTCGCCCGTGCGCTCCACCCCTACCCGAGGCGCCGCGCCGCCGCCGCCGTCGCCGCCGTCGTCCTCGTCGCGGCGGGGACGGTGGCGATGCGCTCCGAGACGCTGACCGACTTCGTCCGCTTCCTCAGCACCGACACCCAGACGACCGACATCGAGAGCTACTCGCAGCGGACGCTCCTGCTGTACATCGGCGCGCGGGTGTTCCTCGACCACCCGCTCGTGGGCGTCGGGCTGCGCGGCTCGGAGGAGCCGGCGGCGTTCGAGCCGTACCTCGCAGACGCGCGGGAGCGGTTCCCGGACGCGTCGCCGCTCGCCTTCCCGTCGCCCGAGCGCAAGGTCGGCGTGCAGAGCCTCTACGTGCAGTCGCTCGCGGACCTCGGCATCGTCGGCGGCGCGCTGCTCGTCGCGCTCCTCGCGACCGCGCTCGCGCTCGCGAGGCGCGCCGTTCGGACGGCGGCGGGCGTCGTCGGCCTCCTGTGGCTGCTGCTGTGCGTCGGCCTCTGGGGCGCCCAGGGCCTCGTCGCGGGCGTCCCGCTCGCGGCGCTCACCTGGTTCGGGATCGGGCTCCTCGTCTCCGGCGCCGCGGAGGCGGCACGCGCGTGAGCACGGGCACCGACAAGCGGGCGCCGCGGCGGACGTCGCCGACCTACGCCGTCCGCGCGCCGCTTCTCCGCTGGCTGCGGGAGGAGGCCGAGCGCACGGCCCGGGAGCGCGGCAGCGTCCGCGTGCTCGACGTCGGCAGCGGCCCCAAGCCGTACGAGCCGCTCTTCGCCGCCTGCGCCGCCGAGTACGTCGGCCTCGACCTCTCGGGCGCCGACCTCGTGGGGACGGTCGAGGACCTGCCGGTGCCGGACGCCTCCTACGACCTCGTCCTCTGCAACCAGGTGCTCGAGCACTGCGACGACCCGCCTCAGGCGGTGCGCGAGCTTCGCCGCGCGACCGCGCCCGGCGGGCGCGTGCTGGCGTCGACGCACGGGGTGCAGGTGTACCATCCCGCGCCGGTCGATCTCTGGCGGTGGACGCACACGGGGCTCGAGCGCCTGTTCCGGAGCAACGGCGACTGGAGCGCGGTGACCGTGCGGCCCGGGTCGGGGACGGCCGCCTGCGTCGGGATGCTCCTCGGAACCTTCATGCACCTGCTCGCCAAGCGCGCCGGCGCGCCCGTGCTCGCGAAGCCCGCGATCGCGGCCGTCAACGCCGGCGCCGAGGCGCTCGACCGCCGCGTGGCGGCGCTGCGCGAGCCGCAGCCGGGCACGATCTTCGCCAACTACCACGTCGTCGCCGAGGTGGCGCCGTAGCCCGGCCGGTCCTCGTCACCGGCGGCGGCGGGTTCATCGGCTCGAACCTCGTCCGCGCGCTGCTCGAGCGCGGAGACCGGGTCCGCGTGCTCGACAACTTCTCGACCGGGCAGCGGTCGAACCTCGCGGACGTCGCCGACGACGTCGAGGTCGTCGAGGGCGAGCTCCGCTCGTACGAGCGCGTGCACAACGCCGTCCGCGGGGTCGAGGTCGTGTTCCACCTCGGCGCGCTCGGCTCCGTGCCGCGGTCGGTGCAGGATCCGCTGACGACGAGCGCCGTCAACGTGGAGGGGACGCTGAACGTGCTGCTCGCGGCACGCGACGAGCACGTGCGGCGCGTCGTCTACGCCTCGTCCTCGTCCGTCTACGGCTCGGCCGTCGAGCTCCCGGCCCGCGAGGGCGCGCCCGTCGACCCGGTCTCGCCGTACGGCGTCGCGAAGCTCGCGGCGGAGCGCTACTGCGTCTCGTTCAGCCGCGTGTACGAGTCGTTCGAGACGGTCGTCCTGCGCTACTTCAACGTCTTCGGGCCGCGCCAGAACCCGTTCTCGCAGTACGCGGCCGTCGTCCCGCTCTTCATCACCTCCGTCGCCGACGGCGCCCCCGTGACGATCTTCGGCGACGGCGGGCAGTCGCGGGACTTCACCTACGTCGACAACGTGGTCGACGCGAACCTGCGGGCCGCCGACGCGCCTGCCGCGAACGGCCGCATCCTGAACGTCGCCGCGGGGTCGCCGAAGACCGTGAACGACCTCGCCGAGACCGTGTCGCGCCTCCTCGACCGCCCGGTCGAGAAGCGGTACGCCCCGCCGCGCGCCGGCGACCTGCGCGACTCGTACGCGGAGATCGCGGCCGCCCGCGAGGTGCTCGGCTGGGAGCCGACCGTCGGCTTCGAGGACGGGCTGCGCCGGACGGCCGAGAGGCTCCTTGGCTGATCCGGTCAAGGTGCTGCGCGTGATCGCGCGGCTCAACGTCGGCGGCCCCGCGCTCCACGTCGCCTACCTCTCCGCCGGGCTCCAGGGCCGCGGCTACGAGACGACGCTCGTGGCGGGGGAGCTGGCCCGCGGCGAGGAGTCGATGGCGTTCGTCGCCGAGAGCCGCGGGGTCGAGGTGCGCGCCGTCTCGGAGCTGCGCCGCCAGGTCTCCCCGTTCCGGGACGTCGTCGCGGCGCTCCGGCTCGCCGCCCTGATCCGGACGCTCCGCCCCGACGTCGTGCACACGCACACGGCGAAGGCCGGCGCCGTCGGCCGCGTCGCCGTCGTGCTGTCGCGCGTCCGGCCCCGCCCCGTCGTCGTGCACACCTTCCACGGCCACGTCCTGCGCGGCTACTTCGGCCCCGTGACCGCGTGGGGCTTCCGCCTGCTCGAGCGGATCCTCGCCCGGACGACCGACGCGCTGGTCGCGGTGAGCCCGCAGGTCCGGGACGACCTCGTCCGCCTCGGCGTCGCGCCGCGCGAGAAGTTCGTCGTCGTGCGGCTCGGGATCGAGCTCGAGGAACGGGTCGGCGGCGACGGCGACGCCAGGGCGCGGGCGCGCACGCTGCTCGGGATCCCGGAGGGCCGCTTCCTGGTCGGGTGGATGGGCCGGATGACGGCCGTGAAGCGGACGGACGACGTGCTGCTCGCCCTCGAGGCGCTGCGCGCGCGCGGCGTGGACGCCGCCCTCTGCCTCGTGGGCGACGGCCCGGACCGCGAGCACGTCGAGGAGCGCGCGCACGAGCTCGGCATCGCCCGCGACTGCTTCTACCTCGGCTACCAGGACGCGGTGGCCGACTGGTACGCGGCCTTCGACGTGATGATCCTGCCGTCGGCGAACGAGGGGACGCCCGTGAGCGTGATCGAGTCGCTCGCGGCCGGCCGACCCGTGGTGGCGACGGACGTCGGCGGCGTCTCGGACGTCGTGCGCGACGGCGTCGACGGCTTCCTGGTCGAGGCCGGGGACGTCGCTGCGCTCGCCGAGCGCCTCGAGACGCTCGCGGGCGACCCGGGGCTCCGCGGCCGGATGGGGGCCGCGGGGCGCGAGCGCGTGCTGCGGCGCTACGCCGTCGCCCGCCTCGTCGACGACGTCGACCGGCTCTACCGCGCGCTGCTCGCGACGCGGAAGAGCCGGTCGGGCGCGGTCGGGGCTAGCGCAGCGCCTTGAACGTCGCGTAGCTCGGCTTCTTCAGCCACTGCGACGTCATCAGCCCGGACTGCCAGCCGGTCGAGATGTTCGTGTCGTCCTTGAGCATGAACCACGTGAACATGTCGATCCGCGGGTGCTTCTTCGCCTTCGCCCACGCCTGCTTCATGTAGAGCGACTGCTTCGCGAGCGACACGCCGAACGCGCGGTCGGGCGTCGTCTGGTAGCCGTACTCGGTGATCCAGATCCGCTTCGCGCCGAAGAGCTTGCGGAGCTCCTTGTCGAGCACGTCGATGTTGCCCATCTGGATCGACAGCGCCCCCTTCGGCTTCGACGCGGGGGTCTCGAGCTTCGAGCCGTAGTACGGGTGGTGGGCGTAGGCGTCGAAGCCCTTCGCGCCGTACCGCTTCATGCCCCGCAGGAACGCGATCGGGGCGATCGACGGCCGGGACGAGCGCGGGTTGTTGTTGCCGCGCGGGGCCGTGACGCCGCAGCCGACCTTCTCGCCGCGGATCGCCGTCGCCTTGATCCCGGCGACGACCGCGTTGCAGATCTTCGCGTACGTCTGCGGGCTGACGAACTTGCCGTTGCGCACCTGCGGCGAGAGCCAGATCGGGTTGTTCGGCTCGTTCCACGCGAGCCAGTACTTGACCGGGGGGAGGATGCGCCCGTCCTCGGGCCGCTTGAAGAAGCCGCTGTAGCGCTGGGCGGCGGCCGACGCGAACTCCGTCAGGTCGTTCATGTTCGTCGGGGCGACCCGCAGCCCCTTGCCGCCGTTCGCCCACGCGGGCGTGTTCACGATCGAGAACACGAGCTGGATCCGGTACTGCGCCGCGTACGTGACGGCGCGGTCGTAGAGGCTCCAGTCGTACTGCCCGTCGTTCGGGTCGGTCGCGCGGACGGTCGGATCCGGCCCGGCGACGCCGAGCGGCCCACCCCAGTGGAGGTTCATCCGGACGACCTTGGTCCCGAGGTCCCCGAGGATCGGGTAGACCATGTCGGGATCCCCTGTCAGCGTGTTCGCCTCGTCGTAGATCCCCTTCAAGAGCGACGGCGACGCGGAGGCGGTCGAGGCGGTCAGCGCGCAGGCGAGCGCGCCGACGACACCGACCAGGGCGATGCGCTTCGACAGCAAGCGGTGACTCCTTCCCAACGCGGACGGCTTCCCCTGAGGCCGTCCTCGAGATCGATGTGCCGACTCCCACCCCATGCGCGGCGGCCGGTCCCGGCGCCGCCCCTGACGGCGGAATGCGGCATGGCGCGGCCGATCCTAGCCGCGTGCGCGGTCGGTCCCGGCGATGCTTACCGATCCCTTACCTCGCACGAACGCCGGCCACGCAAGCACCGCCAGGACGACCCCGGCGGCCGCGAGCTCGAGCAGCGCCCAGCCCGTGTTCGGGTGCGGTCCGAGCCACGTGTAGCGGTGGTGGAGACCGCCCGCGGCGATCGCGGCCGCGCAGACGAGGGTCTCCGCGAGCCCCAGGCGCGCGCCCCGCAGCAGCAGCCCGGCGGCGACCGCGAGCGCCGGCGCGGCCAGGCCGGCGAGGCGCGGCTCGTTGCTCCGGTTGGCGAGCGGGCCGAGGAGGAGTGGTTGCGCCACGATCGCCGCCGCCACGAGCAGCGGTCCGACGGGCAGCGGCTCCCCCGTCCGGATGCGCGCGCCCGCGACGAGGGCGAGCGGGACGGCGACGCCGAGCGCGACGAGGCCGAGATGCTCGCCGAGCTCGCGCGCGCTCGTGAAGAAGCCGAGGACGGTGAGGTCGTCGACCCCCGCCTCGCGCGGCTGCGAGAACGGCGACGACACGACGTGGAGCACGACGTAGAGGCCGAGCGGCACGAGCAGGAGCGCGGCCGCCGTCGCCGTCCTCCGCGGGCGCTCGAGGAGCGCCCACAGCGCCGCTGCGAGCGCGACGGGGAGCGCCGTCTGGCGGCCGAGCGTCGCCAGCGCGACGCCGACCACGGCGACCGGGCCGCGCCCGCGGACGAGCCCCGCGAGCAGCACGGACAGGCCGAGCAAGAAGAGCGCGTCGGACAGCATCCCCGGTGACGCGAGCAGGTAGTGCACCGGGTAGGCGCTCGCGACGACGCATCCGATCGCGAGGGCGTAGGCGCGGACGTCGATCCCCGTCGCGACGAGCGCCCGGTGGACGGCGAGCAGCGCGAGGGCGAGCGCGAGCGCGGTGGCGACGCGGTAGAGGGCGTGGAGCGGGACGCCGGTCGCGTCGTGCACGACGCCGACGAGCCAGTGCGCCGGGAACCGCTGCGCGTAGGCGCGGAGGACGTCCGTGTCGGGCAGCCCCGGCGCGGCGCGCGCGATCGTCTCGTAGAAGGCGCTGTCGGCCGCGAACTGGAGCCGGATCCCGTCCTCCCACGACCACCAGCGCTGCACCGCGAGCGCGAACGCGACCCACGCCGCGAGCACGCCCGGCGGTCCTGCGAGACCGCGCCGCAGCGCGCCCGTCACCGCGTCGCGGGCCGCAGCGCGGCGGCGAGGACGACGATCGCGGTGCCGAGGACGACGGCCAGCGACCAGGCGTCGCCCTCGGGCCAGCCCGCGGGCTCCCAGCCCCACGCGCGCGGCACGAGCGGGACGAGCAGCACGAGCCAGAGGGGTGAGAGCCGCGGGCGCGCGAGCGCGAGCGGGACGAGCAGCAGCACGAGGTAGTGGATCCACACGATCGGCGAGAGCGCGAGCGCGGCGGCGACCGACGCCGTCAGCGCCCGCCGGTCGCGCTCGCGTGCCGGTGCGTCCGCGCGGGCGGCGAGCGCGGCCACGGCCAGGAGCGCGGCACCGGCGAGGAGCGACACGGCGACGCCCGCCCGATTCCCCAGGCCGACCGCGTCGGCGACGGCGACGAGCGAGTACGAGCGGTCGGCCTCGAGCTCCGACAGGCGCCGCAGGAGGTCGGGGTAGTCGCGCAGCCCGTCGAGGCCGATCGCCGCCCACGACGCGAGCGCGGCCGCCACGGCGACGGCGACGGCGAGGAGGGCGGCGCGCACGCGGCGCGTGAACGCGAGCCAGGCCGCGAGCGGCCAGGTGAACGGCTTGAGCGCGAACGACAGCCCCACCGGAAGGGCCGGGAGCAGGGGACGCGCGTCGCGGGCCCGCCACGCCGCGGCCGCGGCGAGCACGAGCAGCGGGCCGACCGTCCCCGCGCCGATCGCGTCGCGCGTGGCGGGGAAGAGCAGCGCGATCGCGTACACCCACGGGTCGCGCACGTCGAGGAGCCACAGCGCGACGGCGACGGCCGCGACCCCGACCGCCACCCAGACGAGCGTCGCGACGGCGGTCGGGAGCACCGCCAGCGGCGCGAGCACGAGCGCGAGCAGCGGCGGGTAGACGTAGTTCTGGTCGCCCGTGAGCGTCGCGACCGAGGGGAACGGGCTCCGCCCCGCGAGGACGTCGTCGGCCGCCCCCAGGAACGTGACGAGGTCGTACGGGAGCGGCCCGCCGGTCCACCCTGCGAGCGCGCGGCGCGCGTACAGCACGGCCAGCACGAGCGCGACGCCGCCGAGCAGCAGGTTCCGCAGGAGGCGCCGGTCGAGCGGCACCGCGCGGGCGGGGACGGCGGAGCGGTCGAGCATCGGGCCTCGCCACCCTAGCGCCGCGCAGTCGCGCAGGAATCCCGTCGCCGCCCGGCGAATCGCGCCGAACGGTGCTACCGTCGCGCCCCGCCCGGGGCCGACGCCCACCACCGCGTCCTCGCCGAGCCACCCGAATGCGCACGCTGACGATCCTCCTCGCGACCGCTGTCGCCGCCGGCGTCCTCGTCCCCGAGGCGCTGGCGACGCGCTTCACCGACGACAGCTACTTCGTCCCGAAGGGCCAGGTCGGCGAGCCGTACTCGCACTGGTTCCACGGCGACGGCGGCTGCGGCCCCGCGCTCCCGTACCAGTTCCGGATCCTCAGCGGGTCGCCGCCGCCCGGGATCTCGCTGTCGACGGAGGGTCACCTGAGCGGCACGCCCACGGCCGCCGGCTCCTTCTCGTTCTGGGTCGAGCTCAGCGACCAGAACCCGCCCTCCGCGGACTGGTGCACGCCGAAGCAGGCCGAGCGCGAGTTCACGGTCGTCGTCGAGGGGGGCGCGCCCGCGCCACCGGCGCCGCCGCCGCTCGCCGTCACGACGGCCGCGGCGCCCGTCGGCACGGTGGGCCTCCCCTACGCCGTCGCGCTGCAGGCGAGCGGCGGCGGCACCCAGTCCTGGTCGGTCGCCTCGGGCTCGCTCCCGCCCGGTCTCGCGCTCGCCTCGAACGGGATGCTCGCGGGGACGCCGTCGGCAGCCGGCGCCTGGTCGTTCACCGCGCGCGTGGCGGGCGACGGGCGGTCGGCGGAGCGGTCGCTGACGGTCGTCGTGCGCGCGCCGCTGGCCGTGCAGGCGCCGGGGACGCGCAGCGCCGAGGTCGGCCTCCCGCTCGCGGAGCTCGCGGTGTCGGCCGCGGGCGGGTCGGGCGCCGTCTCGCTGCGGGTCGACGGGTCGCTTCCGCCCGGGGTCGCGTTCGACGCCGCGACCGGCCGCTTCGGCGGCACGCCGGTCACCGCAGGGAGCTACGCGTTCCGCGTCGTCGCGACCGACGGCGAGGGACGCACGGCGGCAGCCGAGCTCGGGATCGTGGTCGCGCCGCGCCTCACGATCCGCACGCCGGGCCTCGTCGTCGGCCGGGTCGGACGCGCCTACCGGTCGGACGTGCGCACGGCGGGCGGCGTCTCACCGCGCTCGTTCCGGCCGGTGTCGCGCCTGCCGGCGGGCCTCCGCCTCGACGCGGCGCGCGGGATCCTCCTGGGCACGCCGCGCCGGGCCGGGACGTACCGTGTCGCGGTCGAGGCGCGCGACGCGCTCGGGGCGACGGCGCAGCGCACGTTCTCCCTCCGGATCCGCCGGGCGCGCTGACCCGGCGCCGGTGGACGACAGTACGATCGCGCCCGTGGTCGCGACGTCGGCGCAGCAACGGTACGCCGATGTCGCGGCGGTTCCGTCGGACATCCAGGCGCACCTCCCGCGCCTGCGGAGCGAGGCGCGCGGGACGGTGCTCGAGCTCGGCGTCCGGGGCGGCAACAGCACCGCCGCGCTGCTCGCCGGCGTCGAGGCGCACGGAGGAGCGGTGTGGAGCGTCGACGTCGACGACGCGTCGGCGTCGATCTTCGAAGGGCACCCGCAGTGGCGGTTCGTCCTCGCGGACAGCAGGGACGTGGCCGCCGTCGAGGCGCACGGCCTCACCGGCGAGCTCGACGTCCTCTTCGTCGACACGCTCCACACGTACGAGCAGGTCCGCGGCGAGCTCCGCGCGTGGGGCGACCGGGTGCGCGCCGGGGGCGTGCTGCTCTTCCACGACACCGACAGCTTCCCGGAGATCCGGCGCGCGATCGCCGAGTGGTGCCGCGAGCACGCGGTCGCGTACGAGTTCCTGGGCGGCTCGAACGGCCTCGGCGTGGCGTACCCGGGCAGGAGTCGCGCGGTTCGCCGGCGGCTGGCGCTGCGGCGCGCGGCGTGGCGCACGGGACGAGCCGTGCATGCGGCCGCCCGGCTTCCCGGCCGCCTGAGGCGACGGCTGCGCCGCGTGCTCGGCGAGCGCCTCCGCCGGCTCAGCCCGGGGAGACGCCGACGTGCACGTGGTCGCTGTGGTCGATCGCCGCGCCCCACAGCACCTGCGCCCGCCAGCTCCGGCCGCCGGCCGAGAACGTGAACGCGTCGAAGCTGTCGGGCCTCCACGTGCTGCAGCCCAGTGCGGCCGCGAGCGCCCGTGCGTCGTCCTCGCCCGCGAAGGTCGGGAAGTCGCGCGCCGCCGTCGTCGTCTTCGTCGTCAGGTGGTCCGAGGTCGCGGAGCCGCCGATCGCCGCGTTGCGCTCGGGCGTCCGCTTCCCGGATCCGATCGGGAGCCCGCGCTCGACCATGAACGGCTCGATGAACTGGGTCATCACGTCGCCGGCCCCGCCCCAGTGCGGCTCGCCGGGGGTCGCGGTCACCTGCACGTCCTCGAGCCCGGGGACCCGCGCCCGCTTGTAGGCCTCGAACGTCTCGGCGAGCAGCTGCCGCGCGGGCGTGTCCATCGCGAGCTCGCCCGCGTGCGGCAGGCCCTTCGGGATCTTGACCGACCGCAGCAGGTCGAACGTCGCCTCGTCGAGCCACCCGGTCGCGGGCACGAGCTTCGCCTGCCGCTGCACGCCTGCGATGCCGGACTCGGCGACGTTCGGCCCGGCGCCGTGGGCGAAGGCGTTCGAGTACCCCTCGTCCCAGCCGTCGGGATCCCACTTCCAGCGGCCGAGGCGCGCCACGATGCGCTTGTACGCGAGCACCTCCGCCGCGCTCGGGGTCGGCTTGTGGCCCTGGCTCTCGGCGTCGGGCGGGTACATCGCATGCGGAAAGGCGCCGACGTCGGTCATCGCGCCGCGCTCGTACGGCTGCTCCCACCACTCGCTCATCACGGTCCTCCCGTCGCTCGCACCACCGTCCGCAGGACGGTCGGCGGACCCGCGATCTTCCGTCCGCTCGCATCCGTGAGACGATGGGCGCCGTATGAAGCCGGTCGCGCTGATCGCGACGTTCACGGATGCCGTGCTGCCGGTCATCCTCGACGAGATCGCCGCGGGAGGCGACCCGCCGGTCGCCGACTGGTTCGTCGGGACCTACGGCGTGAACGCGGCGACGGCGCGGCGCGTCGAGGCGACGCCCGGGTGCGGCTACGCGCCGATCTTCAGCGTCCAGCCCCCGAACAGCAGGCGCGCACGGCTCGGCCGCCACGTCCCGCCGCCCGTCGCGGCGGTGCTCGACCCGGCTCGGGCCGGAGCGATCCCCGGAAGCTCGGCCGGGGCGGTGGTGCCGCCGTCGGACCGGCGCGCCTGGGGCCTCGAGCTCGGACGCCGCTTCCGGGACGATCTCCGGGCCGCGCGGGCGAGCGGCGTGCCCGTCTCGGCCTGGCAGTTCGACGAGATCCTCGGCGAGTGCGGGCGGCCGGGCGCGGGCAACCCGCACCGTGAGTTCGTCGGCGGCGTCCTGCGCGGCCTCGCCGAGGGACGGCCGGAGCTCGGCGAGTCGCACGAGCCCGGGTTCGTCTGGGCCGCGCGCACCGCGATCACGCGGCTCCCCGGGCTCCCGCTCGTCGGCGAGCTGCAGCAGTTCTGGCAGGACCTCGACCGCGCGACGCTGCTCCTCGTCGGCGAGGAGTATCCGGAGTTCCGGGGCGACCCCGGCGAGGTCGGCCGACGCTTCTCCGACGGGCACGGGATGCTGCTCGACAGTGCGGGACCGATCCGCCGATCGCTCGGCGAGCGGTACATGGTGGGGATGACGCCTGGATGGCGGCCGCTCAGCGCCGGGCTCGGAGGCAACGTCGACGGAAGGCAGCCGGCGTTCGTCACGAGCTGGCGCAACGGGTTCATCGACGGGCGGATCGCGGCGCGCCGCCCGCGCGGCTACGCGCAGTTCAACTTCCGGGTGGAGAACGCGCGGCCGGCGCGGGCGAAGGACGCCGTCCGCTCGCTCCACCACGCCTGCCGGCAGCACGGCGCGTAACACCGCCGGCGCTAGCGCAGGTCCTTGTTCGACTCCATGTCGAACCACATCGCGAACAGCGAGAACTGCGAGCCCGAGATCAGGAGCAGCGCGATGAGCGCCGCCGTGCCCGCGGTGATGTCGCCGCCCTCGAAGATCCGCGCGATCGCCACGTAGAGGCCGAGCAGGAGGCCGAGGCCGGTCAGGAGGAAGCCGAAGGTGTAGAAGAAGACGAGCGGGTGGAAGTCGCGGATCACGTACTTCTCGCGCAGCCGCCAGAAGAACCCCTTGACGAGCAGCCAGGAGATCCGCGGCACGACCTTGCGGATCTTGATCCCCGACCGCTCGCCGACGCCGTAGATCGGCCGCGAGGGGAAGTCGCGCACGCGCGCGTTCCAGACGTTCAGGTGCACGAGGATGTCGTTGGGGAACCCGTAGCGCTTGTAGATCCGGTCGAGGTCGAGGAGCTGCAGCATCGGCAGCGAGATCGCGGCGTAGCCGGCCTGCGAGTCGGCGACGTGCCAGTAACCGGAGGCGACCTTCGTGAACAGGGAGAGCACCGCGTTGCCGAGGTACCGGTTGCGCGGGATCAGGTCCCACGCCTGGCCGGTGAAGAGCCGGTTGGCCTTGTGGTAGTCGACCTCGCCGCGGACGACGGGCAGGCAGGCCGTCTCGAGCTCCCCCGGGTCCATCTGGTTGTCCCCCGCCATCACGACGGTGCACGCGATCTCGTCGGCCAGCGCCCGCTTGTACCCCGTGACGATCGCGCCCCCGACGCCCAGGTTCCGCTCGTGGACGATCACCTCCACGCGCGGGTCGCCCACCTCGCGCGCACGGTCGGCGGTCGCGTCGGGCGAGCGGTCGTCGACGACCCAGACGCGGTCGACCCACGACGGGAGGCCGCGGAGCGTGTCCGCGATCAGCGCCTCCTCGCGGAACGCCGGGACGACGACGGCGACGGTCTTGCCCTCGAGCATCGGATCTCTCCTCTTCTCGGCCCCGCGGCCGCTTTCCTCTAGCGGCGGAGGCGGGCGGCGACCGGATCCCAGGCGAGCGCGGCCACGAGGCCGACCAGCAGGCCGAGAACGCCGGCGACCACGCTCGCGTTGCGGCGGCTCTGCGCGGTGACCTTGCGCGCCACCGCCGGCTGCACCACGCGCGGCGCCTCGACGTTCTCCGCGAGCGCGAGGAGCTGCTGGCGGTCCGACCGCGCCTGGATCACCGTCGACCGGCGCTGCTCGAGCACGCCGGCGTTCGTCAGCGCGACGAGCTTCTCCGCCTCGGACAGCCCCGGCGCCTGCGCCGCCGTCAGGGACGCCTGGATCCGGCGCTCGAGCGAGTCGAGCTCCTCGTCGGCGGCCGCGATCTGGCCGCGGAGCCCCTCGATCTTCGCGTCGACGTAGCCGGCCGTGCGGGCGACGGTGAGCTTCGCGAGCTCGTTCGCCGCGAGCGCGACCTTGCGCGGCGCGTCGCCGCGGACGCCGACGTTGACGAGCGCCGGCTGCCCGGCCTTCGGACCGCCGCCGCCGGACGGCTGCGAGACGAAGATGCCCGAGCGCACCTGCGCCGGGCGCAGCCCGGAGGCGGCGGCCGCGCGGCGGACCGCGGCCTCCGAGGTGACGATCTCGCGGATGCTCGAGACGGTCGTCCCCAGCGTCGAGACGCGCGCCCCGCTCGGCGCGAGCGGGTCGCCCATGTAGACGAGCGACTGGGCCCGGTACACGTCCTTGCCGCCGAGCGACAGCGCCCAGCCGAGCGCGAGGCCGAGGACGAGGCCGAGGAGCGGGAGCCACCACCGGGCCGCGACGGCCGAGACCCAGCGGCCGAAGTCGACCTCGCGCTCGGCCTGGGGCTCGGGTGCCGGGACGGGACGGGTGCTCATCGCGCGGCGATCCTACTCGCGGCCCACTCCCACTCCGCCCGCAGCCCGTCGTCGAGCGCCGTGTGCGGCTCCCACCCGAGGACGTCGCGGATCCGCGTCGTGTCGGCCCTCGTCCGCCGCTGGTCGCCCGGGACGGCAGGCTCGTGCACGAGCTCCAGCCGGCGGCCGGCGATCGCCTCGAGCCGCGCGATCGCGTCGTTCATCGTCGCCTCCTCGCCGCCCCCGACGTTCAGGACGGCACCCGCCGGCGCGCGCGCCATCGCCGTGACCGTCGCGGAGACGACGTCGGCGACGTAGGTGAAGCTCCGGCTCTGCCCGCCGTCGCCGTAGAGCGTGAACGGCCGCCCGTCCGCGAGGGCGAGGACGACGCGCGTGAACGCCATGTCGGGCCGCTGCCGGGGGCCGTACGCGTTGAAGTAGCGCAGCACGACGGCGTCGAGGCCGAAGCTGCGGCCGTACGCGCGCGCGAGGTGCTCGCAGGCGAGCTTCGTGATCCCGTAGGGGGAGAGGGGGCGAGGCGGCGTGTCCTCCGGCGTCGGGTAGCGCACGGCCTCGCCGTAGACCGACGACGAGGACGCGAAGACGACGCGTACCGCCGCGGCCGCGGCGGCCTCGAGCACCCGCTGCGTGGCGAGCACGTTCCGCCGCAGGTACAGGTCGAACACCCGGCCGAAGCTGCGGACGCCCGGCTGGCCCGCGAGGTGGAAGATCCCGTCGACGCCGGCGAGGTCGAGCTCGTCCTCGGCCAGGTCGAGGCGCAGGACGTCGATCCCGCGCGCGTTCTCCTCCTTCAGCGCGGGGTCGTAGTAGTCCGTGAAGCAGTCGACGCCGACCACCTCGTGCCCGTCGGCGAGGAGCGACTCGGCGAGGTGCGAGCCGATGAAGCCCGCCGCGCCGGTGACCACGTACCTCATCGCTGAACCATCCCATAGAGGCGGGCGTGGCCCACGAGGTAGAGGCGCTCGTCGTCGGCGACGACCGGCGTGTACTTGCCGTCGGGGAAGCTCCAGAGCCGCTTGCCGGTGCGTGCGTCGAGGGCGTAGGTGCGCTCCTTCAGCGTCGCGAAGTAGACGACGCCGTCGATCACGGTCGGCGAGCCGGAGATGTCGCCGTTCCCGCGGAACGTCCAGCGCACGTCGCCCGTCGCGGCGTCGAGCGCGTAGAGCTTGTCGTCGTACGACCCCGCGTAGACGGTGCGGTTCCAGACGGCGGGAGACGAGTAGACGTACCCGCCCGTGTCGTGCGACCAGCGGAGCTTCCCCGTCGTCGCGCCGAACGAGTAGACCTTCCCGTCCGTCGAGCCGACGTAGACCCGGCCGTAGGCGGCTGCGGGCGTCGAGTAGAACGTGCCGCGCTTCCCCAGCCGCCGCTGCGCCTGCGCCTTCCAGAGCAGCGTCCCCGTGCTCGCGTTCAGGGCGTAGACGTGGTGGTCGTAGGAGCCGACGTAGAGGCGGTTGCCGGCGACCGCGACCGCGCCCTTCACCGTGTTGTCGGTCCGGAACGTCCAGCGCACCTTCCCGGTCCGCTCGTCGAGCGCGTAGACCTTGCCGCGCCAGTCGGCCACGTAGACCCGGCCGTTCGCGACGAGCGGCGACGACTCCGTCGGGCCGATCGTCGTCCGCCAGCGGATCCGTCCGAACCCGGACGCGAACGCGATCACCTCGCCCGTCAGCCGCGCCGACTCCTTGCGGCTCGCGCCGCGCCCGCGCGAGCACGGCAGCGCCGAGAGGAACGCGAAGAACACGACGTGGTTCGAGACGGCAGGCGATGCGGCCGCGCAGCGGCCGGTCGCGTAGCGCCACGCGCGCTTGCCCGTCTTCCCGTTCACCGCGTAGACGGTGCCGTCGTTGTTCGCGAAGTAGAGGCGGCCGTAGGCGATCGCGGGCGGGAACTCGACGAGCGTCCTCGCGCCGAACCGCCAGATCGTGCGGTACGGCGGCCGGTGGGAGTAGCCCACGGCCCGCGTCCGGGCGTTCGAGAACCCGTACGTCGGCCAGAACACGCCCGGCGTCGGCGGCGCCTCCGGCGCGACCGCCTGCTCGTCGGTCGTGACGAACTCCTCCGTCGACGAGCCGCGGACGTCCCCCTCCGCCGCCTTCAGCGAGACGACGTAGGCGACCGCCGCGGCGCCGAGCAAGACGACGAGGACGGCGGCGGCGACGAGCAGGCGGCGCCTCACCTGCGCGGGCGCCGCGCGGCCTCGACGGCGTAGATCCGTGAGTAGCCGTGGAGGAGCAGCCGGCGGCCGTTGCCCGACACGGGGACGTACTCGCCGTGAGGGAACCGGAGCAGCACGCGTCCGGTGCGCGCATCGGCGCCGACGATCGAGCCGTGCGTCGAGCCCGCGTACGCGACGCCGGCGACGACGACGGCCGCGCCCGAGATCGGGCCCCCGGCGCCGACCGTCCACCGGACGCGGCCCGTCCGCGCCGACACCGCGTAGAGGCGCCCGTTGTAGGAGCCGAAGTAGACGCGTCCGGCCCAGACGGCGGGCGAGGAGTAGACGTACGACCCGGTGCCGACGCGCCAGAGGTACGCGCCGCGGGTCGAGAACGCCGTGAGCGAGCCGCCGGTCGAGGACGGGACGAACACGCGGCCCGCGGCGACCGCCGGCGTGCCGTAGATGCGCCCTCCGACGGAGCGCGACCACCGCAGCCGGCCGCTGCCGACGCGGAGCGCGAGCAGGCGCCCGCCGTAGTCGCCGATGTAGAGCGTGCGGCCGGCGAGCGCGGCGCTCGAGGTGACCTTGAAGCCGCTGCGGAACGTCCACCGGAGGCGGCGCGCGCGCAGGTCGAGCGCGTAGATCGTGCCGTTCCACGCCCCGAAGAAGTCGACGCCGTCGCGGACGACCGGCGACGACTCGATCGGGGAGCCGATCCGCCGCTGCCAGCGCAGCCGCCCCGTCCGACGGTCGAGGACGCGCACGACGCCGTCCATCCCGTGCACCACGACGTCCTCGCCGACGACGGCCGGGGACGAGGCCATCTTGCCGCCCGGCGGGTCGTAGGACCACACGCGACGCCCGTTGCGCATGTCGAGCGCGACGATCGTCCCGCGGAAGTTGCCGACGAACGCGACCCCGTCCGACACGACCGCGGGGAACTCGACGAGCGAGCCGATCCCGGCCGTCCACACGATGCGGAACGGCGGCCGCACCTGGATCTCGGTCTGCGCCTGCGAGCGGTTCGGCGCGGCGCCGTACATCGTCCACTGCAGCCCCGGGCGGTAGACGCGGACCGTCACCTTGCGCCTGCGCTGGAACGGCATGCGCACGTCCTTGTCGGCGTAGCCGCGCCGGCGCACGGAGACGACGAGCGGCGCGCGGCGGCGCAGGACGATCCGCGCGACGCCGTGCGCGTCGGTGCGGGCGCGCCGGCCGCCGACGCGGACGACGGCGCCGCGGACCCGACGGAGCGTGTCGCCGTTCACCACCGTCACCTCGACGCGGACGCGCGTCGAGCGCTGCTGCTGCTGCGGCCGCGGCCACTCCACGCGACGGACGACACCGTCGCCCCGCGTCGTCTCCTCCGTCGCGGCGAGCACCGTCGCGCAGCCCACGGCGACCGCCACGACGGCGGCGAGGAACGCGGCCCAGCGACTCACTCGCCGGGCTCGCTCGCGACCGGCTCGGGGAGCTCCTCGGCGAACGGCTCGAGGCTACCGTCGGGCCCGGTCGACAGCACCAGATCGGAGAAGAAGCGGGTCATCACGATCCCCGCGCGAAACTCGCCCACGCACGGCTCGGGCCGCTCCCCGAGCGCGAGCCGGATCGCGAGCTCCGGGTACCGGCTGCCCGCCGCGAGCGGGAGCGGGAACGCCCCGCCGAAGCGCGGGTTGACGTCGGTGATGAGCAGCCGGCCGTCCGCCTCGCGGAAGCACTGCACGTTGGCGGGGCCGAGGATGGGCAGCGTCTCGGCGACGCGACGCCCGAACTCGATCAGCTCGGCGTCGGCGATCGTCATCCCCTTGATCGACTCCCCGCCCTTCGACTCGATCATCGTCCTCGGGATCGAGTTGAGGCAGCGCCCGTCGAAGTCGCAGAAGACGTCGATCGAGAACTCCTCGCCGGCGAGGCACGCCTGCACCATCGAGTCGAACGGCGTCCGGCGCAGGTGGAAGGCGAGCTCGTCCGGGGACTCCGCGCGGTAGATCCCGCGCGAGCCGAACCCGACGCGCGCCTTCACGAGCAGGGGGAACCGCGCGTCGGCGGGCAGGTCCCCGGGGAGCCACGTGTCCGGCGACGGGAGGCCCCGGTCGAGGAAGAAGCGGTGCGCGAGCCACTTGTCCGCCATCGCGTCGACGACCTCGAGCTCCGACAGCAGCACGAGCGCCCCGAGCTCGTCGCGGCGCGCGGCGAGGACCGCCTGGTCGAGGTCGGTGAGCGGGACGACGAGGTCGACGTCGTGCTCCGCGACGAGCGCGGCGAGCGTCTCGAGGTACGCCGGGTCGTCGACGCGCGGCACGAGGACGCGGCGGTGCGCGTGGTAGAGCGCCGGCGCGAGCGCGTTCACGTCGGTCGCGATCGTGGTCGCGCCGGCGCGCCCGAAGGCGCTGACGATGTCCACGCGCTGCCCGGCGCAGGTGAAGAGGACGGTGGCGCTCACCGGGGCGCAAGCGTAGCCGCGCGGGTTGCGGGAACTGTTAGGAGCCGCGGGCCTCGGCGCGCAGCTCGCGCAGCCCGAGGACGGCCTCGACGTGGTCGGAGGCCTCCGTCTGCTTGAACACGCGGTCGGCCCGGTCGGAGCGGTCGGCACGGACGGGGTGCCAGAGGTGGAGCACCGTCGACCGGGGCCCCGGCCAGCCGCAGCGCAGGCCGCTGCGGCGCAGGCGGATCGCGAGGTCCTGGTCCTCGCCGTCGGTCGAGCGCGTGCAGCGGCCCTCGTAGCCGTTCACGCGCTCGAAGTCCTCCCGGCGCAGCCCGAAGAGGGTGTACGCGTGGAACGGCGGCACGAACTCCGGCTGCCGCGCCCGCCACGGCCGCCGGCGGTCGCGGACCGGGATCAGGTAGCCCGGGCGGCCGAGCTCGCGCGGCGCGCGGAGCAGCCACGCCGCCGTCGACCACCGCCAGGGGCGCACCTCGCCCGCAAGGATCCGGCGGGAGAACGCCTCGCCGAGGAGGAGGCGCTTGGTCGTCAGGAACCAGCCGGGGCGGGCGGCACGGCGGACGGCGTCGAGGAACCCCGTCCGCGGGATGCAGTCGCCGTCCAGGAACAGGAGGTAGTCGCCCGCCGCGGCCTCGGCCGCCAGGTTCTGCATGCGTGCCTTGCGGAAGCCCGCGTGCTCCTCGCGCACGTGGACGACGTCGAGCGTCTCGCGCCAGCGCGCGGCCACGGCCGCCACGGCGGGGCCGGAGCCGTCGTCGGCGACCACGATCTGCGGCAGCGGCGGCGTCTGCTCCGCGAACGCACGCAGGACGGCGTCGAGCGCGTCCGCGCGCTCGTGGACGGCGAGGATCACGCTCGTGGCGCCGGTCACTCGGCGTCGACGAGGAAGCGGATCTCCGCGAGCTCCTCGAACCCGAGCCCGCGCAGGATCGGCCGCGACAGCACGCTCGCCCGCGTGACCACCGTCGGCGTGCCGCGCGCCGCCGCCTCCGCCCGGCGGAACGCCACGAGCGCGCGGTACGCGCCGCGGCCGCGCGCCCACGGCAGCACGGAGCCGGAGTGGAGGATCGCGCCCTCGGGCGTGAACGTGGCGGTGGCGGCGCCCGCGGGCTCGTCGTCGACCCAGGCGACGTAGCGGACGAAGCTCGTGTCGGCGAGCTGCGCCGCACCCTCGCGGTCGATCCGGTCGAGCTCCTCGGAGAGCCGGTCGAGCCGGTCGAACACCTCGTGCGTGATCCGGACGTGCGTCTTGAAGTCGTCGAGGCTCTCCACCCGGGTGACGCGGACGCCGGGAACCGTGCCGAGCTCGCCGCGCAACGCCATCGCCGCCGCGCGACGCGACTCGTCCTCGCGCAGGCCGAGCTCGAGCAGCCGCTCGAGCAGGTCGCCCGGCGTCGACGTCGTCGCCACCTCCCACGTGGTGGTGCGGCCCGGCGCGCGCCCGCGGACCTCTGCGAGCGCCTCGGCGACATCGCCGAGGCGGATGCGCTGCACGGTCGCCTCGCGCGGCCCCACGAAGAGGACGAAGCGCGGGTCGTCGACGAGCTGCTCGTCGGCCGCGACGGGGTCGTGCAGCGCCGGCGCCTCCGCCAGCCGGAGCGCGTCGTTCATCGCCAGCCCCCCGTCGCGCCCTTGTAGGTGCCGGAGAACAGCGCGAGCGGCGTCCGCAGCAGGATCCGCAGGTCGACGAGCGGCGAGCGGTGCTCCACGTACCAGACGTCGAGCTCGATCCGCTCGTCCCACGGCAGCGCCGCCCGTCCGTGGATCTGCGCCCACCCGGTCAGCCCGGGCTTCACCTCCAGGCGTCGGCGCTGGCGCGGGGAGTACCGCTCGACCTGGTAGGCGAGGGTCGGCCGCGGGCCGATCAGCGACATGTCGCCGCGGAGCACGTTCAGGAGCTGGGGCAGCTCGTCGAGCGACAGCTTCCGGAGCACGCGGCCGACGCGGGTGATGCGCGGGTCGCCGCGGTCCACCGCGTAGCCCGCGCCCGTCCGCTCGGCGCCCACCACCATGGTGCGCAGCTTCAGGAGCTCGAAGGGCGCGCCGTCACGGCCGACGCGCTCCTGCCGGTAGAGGACCGGCCCGCCGTCCTCGAGCTTGATCGCGAGCGCCGACGCGGCGAGGAGCGGCGACGAGACGACGAGCCCCGCGCCGGCGAGCGCGACGTCGGCCACGCGGTTCAGCGCGTCCCCTCCGCGGCCTGCCACGTCGCGGGGACGCCGCGCCGGAGGTAGTTGACGAGCGCCACGACGGTCGCCCACGTCACGAGCGCGTAGTAGCGCGGGAGGCCGGGGCGCGCGGCGGCGAACGCGAGGAACGCCACCTGCACGGCGAGCGCGAGCGCGTAGACCGCTCCCGCCCCGAGGAGCGCGACGTTCGCGCCGAGCAGGACGAGGTGGAGGATCCCGCTGCCGTACCGGAGGACGCGGTGCGACACCACCTCGCCGAGGTACACGGGCGGCAGCCCGCGCAGCATCCGGCCGCGCAGCGTGATCAGCCAGCAGTGCTCGAACATCCGCACCTTGCGCCGGTACTCGGTCTCGATGTCGGGCGTCGGCTTCTCGTACGCGAGCGCCGCCGGCTCGAACACCGCGCGCCTCCCGCGCTGCACCATCAGGTACGGGAAGGAGAGGTCGTGGCCGAAGCGCGGGTCGACGTCGACGTAGTCGGAGCGGCGGACGGCGTAGATCGAGCCGTTGCCGCCGGTGACGGAGTGCAGGCGCGACTCGCTCTCGCGGAGCCAGAGCTCGTAGCGCCAGTACGCGCCCTCCCGGTTGGTGCCGTCGGCGCGCTGGAGGACGAGCTTCCCGCAGACGTACGCGACCGCCGGGTCGGCGAAGTTGCGGACGAGCTGCCGCAGTGCATCGGGCGCCCACGTCGCGTTCGCGTCGGAGAACGCGACGATCTCCCCCTCGGTCTCCGCCACCGCGCGGTTCTGCGCGGCCACCTTCCCCCCGCGCGGGTTGCGGATCACGCGCGCCCCCGCGGCCGCCGCCAGCTCCTCCGTCCGGTCGGTCGACGCGTCGGAGGTGACGACGACGTCCAGCTTGTCGGCCGGGTAGTCGAGCGCGCGGAGGTTCTCGATCCGCCGCGCGATCACCGGCTCCTCGTCGTGCGCGGCGACGATCACCGTCACCGTCGGCTCGACGTCGGCCGCCTCGACGCGCCGGCCGCGGACGCGGGCAAGCGCCGCAGCGGCGGCCGGATACGCGACGTGCGTCCACGCGAGGGCGGCGGCCGAGCCCCAGAAGAGCGTCTTCGCGACGGGCATCGAGCGGATGCTACGTCCCCGGTACGCTCGCGCCGTGGAGCTTCGGGCGCACCGCGCGTGGGCCGTGGCCGCCGCCGTCGCGCTCGCGGCCGCCCTCGCCGTCGGCGCGGCCAAGGCGGCCGCCCGCGTCACCGACGACCCGGTCGTCTGGGGGCTCGCCGGGTGGGTGATCCCCGGCGACTACGGCGTCTTCCTCGGCGCCGGTCACGCCGTGCTCGACGGCGAGAGCCCGTACCCGTCGGGCGAGCTCGCGCCGCCGCCGGCCGCGTACTACGTCTACCCCCCGCCCCTCGCGCTCGCGATGACCCCGTTCGCGGCGGTCGACGACCCGGTCACGGCGAGCATCTGGACGCTGCTCGGGATCGGCGCCGTCGTCCTCGGCCTGCTCGTGCTCGGCGTCCGCGACTGGCGCTGCCACGCGCTCGTCCTCCTCTACCCGGGAACCCGCGAGGCGCTCGAGTACGGCGCGATCGGCACCTTCCTGCTCCTGCTCGTGGCCCTCGCCTGGCGCTACCGCGACCGTGCCGGCGCCGCGGCGGCCGCGACGGCGGGCGCCGTCGTGCTGAAGCTGTTCCTCTGGCCGCTCCTCGTCTGGCACGTCCTCACGGGACGCGTCCGCACGGCGCTGGCCGCGGCCGTCGGCGCCGCCGCGCTGGCACTCGCCTCCTGGGCGGTGATCGGCTTCCGCGGGCTCACGGACTACCCGCGCGTGCTGGGGAAGCTGACCGACCTCGAGGCCGCGGAGACCTACTCGCTGTTCGCGCTCGGCCGCGCGCTCGGGCTGCCGGAGGCCGCGGCGCAGGCGCTCGCCGTCGCGGTGGGGGCGGCGCTCCTCGCCGCCGCGGCGATGGCGGCGCGACGGCGCTCCGAGGCCGGTGACGCCAGGGCGCTCGTGCTCACGCTCGCGGGCGCCTTCGCGCTGACGCCGATCCTGTGGCAGCACTACCTCGTCCTGCTCGCGCTGCCGGTCGCGCTCGCGCGGCGCACGCTCTCGCCGCTGTGGTTCCTGCCGCTCGTCGGGATCGTGTTCGAGGCGCTCGGCTGGTACGGCGGCTGGGTGTACGGCGACGTGCCGACGCTGCTCAGCGTGCTCGGGACGATCGCGGTCGTCGTCGCCGCGTCGCTCGCGGCGCTCGGCGGCATGACCGCCGAGGCGCTCAGGCCCCGGCCGCGGCGGCCGGTGCGCGCGTCGCGCTGAGCTCGCGCAGGAGCGCGCGGTAGCGGCCGATCGCGACGCTCCGGTCGGCCTCCGCGACGACGTACTCCCGCCCGCGGGCGCCCATCGCCGCGAGCCGGTCCCGGTCCTCGCGCAGCTCGCGGATCGTCCGCGCGAGCAGCTCGGGTCGGCCCGGCGGGATCACGACGCCGCACTCGGCGGCCCGGACGACGTGCGCCGTCTCGCTCTCCTCGTCGGCGCCGACGATCACGGGGCGGCCCGCGGCGAGGATCCCGTACAGCCGGCTCGGGACGACGTAGCCCGACAGGCCGCGGCCGAGTCCGACGAAGTGGACGTCGGCCGACGACAGCGACTGCGCGAGCACCTCGCGCGGCTGGTACGGCTTGAACGAGACGGCGTCCGCCTCGAGCCGCCGCGCGAGCTTCACCGTCTCCGCGTGCTGCGCGCCGAAGCCGACGATCAGGATCCGCAGGTCGTCGAGCTCGCGGAGGAACGTCGACGCGCGCACGAGGTTGTCGAGGTTCTGGGCATGGCCGACGTTCCCCGAGTGCATGACGACGAAGCGGTCGACGAGCCCCTTCTCCCGCGCCCACGGGTTGTCGCGCGGTTGCGGCGTGATCGCCGTCGTGTCGACCCAGTTCGGGATCACCGCGAGCCGCTCGGGCGGCGTCCCCTTCTCCTCGAGGCGCCGGCGCATCGTCTCGCCGATCGCGACGACGCGGTCGGCACGGCGCAGGTAGAGGCCCACGAGCGAGCGCAGCAACCCGACGGCGACCGGGTTCTCGAGGCGCTTCAGCTCGACGGCGATCTCCGGGAAGACGTCCATCGAGATGACGAGGAGCGGCGCGTCGAAGCGGCGCGCCGCGGCGAGCGCGACGTCGCCGACCATCGGCGGATCGGTCATGCAGAGGACGACGTCCGGGCGCGGCCCACGGAGCGCCGTCGCGAGCGAGCTCGCGAGGTACGTCGCGTAGTTGGCGCCGCGGTGGACGAGCTGCGACCGGTCGTAGGCGGTCGAGGAGACGCGCTCGATGCGGACGCCGTTGTGGTCGAGCTCGCGCGGCAGGTCCTCGCGGCCGCGGACGAGGCCGGTGACGACGCGCACCTCGAACTCGTCGGCGAGCGCCTCGCAGAGCTCCGTGAGCAGGTTCGCCGTCGCCTCGACGCCCGGCCAGTAGTACTGGTTGAGGACGAGGAGCCTCGGCTTCGCGGCGGCGTCGGTCACGGCGGCGAACGGTAACGTCTCGCCCGTGCCGGACCGGCCGCTCTCGATCCTCGTGGCGGCGCCCGCGTACTGGCCGGCGGCGGCGTTCGGCGGGCCGATCCCGGTGATGCGCGAGCTGGTGCGGCGGCTGGTCGAGCGCGGCCACCGCGTGGACGTGGTGACGACGACGCTCGTCGACCTGCACCGACGGCCCGCGGCGCGCTCGTCCACGGCGCTCGTCGACGGCGCGACCGTGCACTACGTCGGCACGCCGCTCGCCTACCGCTGGATGGGGATCACGCCGACCCTGCCGCTTGCGCTCGCGCGGCTGCCGAAGCCCGACGTGGCGCACGTGTTCGGCTTCCGCGACCCGGTGTCGACCGGCACGGCGCTGTGGTGCCGCGCGCGGGGGATCCCGTACGTGCTCGAGCCGCTCGGGATGTTCCGGCCGCGGCTGCGCAAGCTGCGCCTGAAGGAGGCGTTCGACCGCGGGCTCGGACGGCCGGTCGCGCGCGGCGCCGAGGCGGTGCTGACGGCATCCGCCCGCGAGCGCGCGGACGTGCTCGCCTTCGGGCTCGACCCGGCGCGCGTGCTCGTCCGCGGCAACGGCTTCCCGGAGCCGCCGTCGCCTCCGCCGGACGGAGCCGCCGCGCGCGCGGCGCTCGGGATCCCCGGCGATGCGCCGACGGCGCTCTACGTCGGCCGGATCGCCGACGGCAAGGGGATCGAGCTGCTCGTCGAGGCGGCACGACGGACGCCCGACGCGCACGGCGTCGTCGTCGGGCCCGACGACCGGCATGCGGCCACCGAGCGGCTCCGGCTGGCGCGGGCCGAGCCGGGCCTCGCCGCGCGTCTCCACGTGCTCCCGCCGACGGACGGGCCGCCGTGGCACCTCTACGCCGCCGCCGACGTGCTCGTGCTGGCGTCCGCCGGCGAGAGCTTCGGGATGGCGGCCGCCGAGGCCGCGGCCTCCGGCACGCCGGTCGTCGTCTCCGACCGCTGCGGCGTCTCCGACCGGTTCGAGGAGGGCGAGGCGCTCGTCGTCCCCTACGAGCCGGAGCCCGTCGTCGAGCAGGTTCGCGACCTCCTCGCCGACCCGGCGCTGCGCGAGCAGCTCGCGACGGGCGCCGCCGAGGCCGCGAGACGCAACGCGTGGAGCGCCGTGGCCGACCGGCAGGAGGCGATCTACCGCGCCGCGGCTGCGCGCACGGTCTCGACGAAGCTCTCGATGCTCGGCTCGTAGCCCCAGCCGCGCATCACCGCGAGCGAACGCCCTCCGAACCGCGCGCGCAGCACCGGCTCGGCCACGAGGCGCCGGAGCGCGGCGGCCGCCGCCTGCACGTCGCCGGCCGGCACGAGCATCCCGTTCTCGCCGTCGACGAGCAGGTCGGCGTGCGCTCCGACGCGGTCGGAGAGGAGCAGCGGCAGGCCGGTCGCCGCCGCCTCGTTGACGACGACGCCCCACGGCTCGTGCGTGGAGAGCAGCGCGAAGACGTCCGCGGCGACGTAGCGCTCGACGATCCGCTCGAACGGGACGTTCTCCACGATCCGCAGGCGGACGCCGAGCTCGTCCGCGAGCGTCTCGAGCCGGGCGCGCTCCGGGCCGTCGCCCGCCAGCACCAGCAGCAGGTGCGGGTCGGCGGCGGTCGCGGCGGCGAGCACGAGCGTGTCGAGCCCCTTCTCGGGCGCGAGCCGCGCGATCGAGAGGACGACGACGTCGTCGTCCGTCGCGCCGAGCTCCTCGCGCAGCTCGCGCCGCCGCGCCTGCAGCCGCTCCGTCTCCGAGGCGAACCACGCGACGTCGATCGTGTTGGCGAACCAGCCGACGCGGTCGGGGTCGGCACCGCGCGCGATCACGGACTCGCGCGCCAGCTTCCCGATCGCGAGCACGCGCTCGGCGCCCTGGACGAACCGCGGCACGACGGCGCCTTTGACCGCGCGCCGCCAGCCCGGGCGCGGGTCGGCGTCGTTGCTCTCGACGAGCAGGACGTAGGGCACGCGGTGCGTGCGGCACCACGCGACGGCCGCCTGCGAGGCGAACGTGCTCCAGCCGGAGACGACGACGACGTCCGGGCGCGAGTCGGCGAGCTCACGGAAGATCTCGGTCGTGAGGGGGTAGTCGTGGCGGAAGACGTTGCGCACGCCCGGCACGCGGCGGCCGTCCATGAACGCCGCCCGGTGGCGGGGGACGATCGTCCACCAGCGGCTGAAGATCGTGTGGCCGGAGTAGACGACGCGGAGGTCGAGCTCCGGCCGCTCGGCGATCCGGTCGAACATGATCGAGCGGAACGGCGTCGGCTCCGGCGCGACGTAGGTGACGCGGACGCGTTCCGGCGTCTTCGGGTCGATCTGTGCGAGCGCCTCGCGCGCCTGGCGGCGCCATTCCCGCGCCAGCAGCGTGCGGCGCGCCCGCGACGACGCGACGTCCGTCGGGAGCGTCGGCACGAGCGCGAGCGCGGCCTTCCGCGCGCCGGCGCGCGCGAGCGTACGCGCGGCCGCGACCCGCACCTCCTCGCTGCGCCCGCGCCGCT